>NZ_JBVIWC010000025.1:10836-106863 GCF_055594965.1 Kitasatospora sp. NPDC040550
GAGAAGAAAGAGAGGTGTGGTGGCTTGGGGGGGGGGAGGGGGGGGGGGGGGGGGGACCCCCCCCCCCCCCCCCCCGCCCCACATCCGCGGCCCCGCTACGGCCGGGCGTAGCCGGCCAGGTCGGGGACGGTCGCGAAGCCGATGCCGTAGGCGCTGACGCCCCGGCCGAAGGCGCCGAGCAGCACGCCGGGGGCCTCGCCGGCCAGCACCCAGCCGTACTCGGACTCCCGGTAGCGGAAGGGCTGCGGCAGGCCGTTGACCGGCAGGCTCAGGGTCGACCAGCCGGGCCCGGCCAGGTCGTCGGCGAGGTCCCACGCCAGGTTGCTCTGCTGGTCCAGCCAGTCCTGGCGCAGCGCGCGGTCCAGCTGGCCGGGCCAGGTCGCGGCGAGCAGGCCGGAGCCGGCCAGCCAGGCCGCGGAGGAGGCGGAAGTCGCCTCCAGCGTGCCGGTGTTGTCGGCGCTGCGGCGGCTGTCGCGGCGGGCCACGGTGACCACCACGGCGAACTTCCGCACGTCGCGCGGCTCGTACTGCTTGGCCGGCTCGTCGCCGTGCCCGAGGGTGCCGTAGTCGACGCTGCCGGTCGCCCCGCCGCGCAGGCCGCCGGCGCCGGCCTGCATCAGGAAGCGGCGGCCGGTCCAGCCGTCGTCCAGGCCGTACCAGGGGAAGTCGGCGGACAGGTAGGGCACCAGCGGGTCCGCCGGACCGGCCTGCCCGCCGACCACCGGGCCGCCGGCCGTGACCGTCGCCCCTCCCGCCTGACTCGTCGCGTCCATCCCCGGGCCTCCTCAACGCACGTGTGCCTGCCGTGGCGCGCTCCCATGGTGGCGCACCTCGGCGTTCCCGGGGGCCGTTCCTGGTCCGCGCGGGCGCGGATGTGACGGACGGCTCAACGGGAACAATCAGCACAATAGCGGCGCGCACGCCGGGGCCCCGCTCAGCCGGGCGGGCCGGCGGGAATTGTCGGCGGCGCCCCGGGCCGCGGGCGGGCGGCCCGGATCAGGTGGCGTCGGGGTCGAACGGGGGCCGCTCGCCGGGCTGCAGCGGGGCGCCGGCGGAGACGGGCGCCGCGGCCTTCTCGAAGCTCACGCTGCCCGTCCGGCCGTTCACCGGCGCGGCCGGCTTGTCGTCCAGGACGGAGCGGATGTCGAGCGACTCCTTCATGTCCTTGAGGCCCAGCGGGTCCTGCTGGTCGCCCATGAGCTGCTTGCGCACGAAGGTCTTGGGGTTGAGGTCCTCGAACTCGAAGTCCTTGAAGTCGGGCCCCAGCTCGCTGCGGATGTCCTCCTTCGCGGTGTCGGCGAAGGAACGGACCTTCCGGATGAAGCCCATGGTGTCCTGGATCAGCTTCGGCAGCTTGTCCGGGCCGAAGACGACGATCGCCAGTACGGCCAGGGTCAGCAGCTTCAGCCCGCCTACATCGGTGAACACCTGGGCTCCCTAGCTCATCGGACGACGGTTCCTACAGGGTAATGGCCACCGGCGAGTCCCTGGTCCACGGCGGGATGAAGCCGTGGTAAAGACCAGCCGGTGGCCGGGGGCCCGGCGACGACCGGCTAGCGGATCTGCTGGCGCAGGGCCGCGATGTTGCCCAGGTAGCGCTCCGGGGAGGAGGACGGCTCCGCCTCGCGGGTGGCGGCCACCGGGCGGCCCGGGAAGTCCACCGGGACCTGCGCGTTCATCGGGACGTAGCCGCTGCGGCCGCTGGTGCCGCCCGCCGGGCTGACCGTGGTGCCGTGCTGCTCCTCGCCCTGGGTGAGCCCGCCGACGCCGCCGAGCGTCACCGCGGCGACCGAGAAGGCGCCCGCGGCGGCGAACACCAGACGGCGGCCGCGGGCCGCGGAGGGCCGTAGGGCGGCCGCTGCGGGCTGCGGGCGGGCGGCGGTGCGGTCGGGGCGGGCCACGGCCTCCGGACGGCCGGTGCGCCGGCCGATGAGCGGTCGCAGCACCGAGCCGCCGCGGCCGAAGGCGCGCGGGTCGACCCCGGGCACCGGGGTGTCGGCGCCGAGCGCGCCCGCGCCGAAGGAGGCACCGGCGCCGCGGCCGAAGGAGCCGCCGGTCAGCCGGCTGCCGCCGAGCGTCCCGGTGGCGTTCACGCCGCCACCGGGGAGGTCGTCGTCGTCCCGGCCGCGGGGCCGGCCGTCCGCCGGGGCGTCCTCGGGGAGGCTGCCGACGGCCATCAGCCGGGCCATCAGCGCGGAGGAGGGGCCGGGGGAGTCGGTGCGGGTCAGCAGGTGCTTGACCGACCGGCCCTCGTCGGCCTCGGCCTTGCACTGCGGGCAGGTGGCCAGGTGGGCCAGGACCCGCTCGCGGGAGTCGTGACCGAGTTCGCCGTCCAGGAAGGCCGACAGCCGGTCACCGAGATGGTGCTCCTCGGCCGCGGGTTCGGCGGGCCGCACCGGCAGCGCGCGCAGCGCCGTGTCGGCGGGCAGCGGGACGGCGGGCAGCAGCGGGTCCCCGAGGTCGCCGCCCGCCGGGTCCGCGGCGCCGCGGCGGCCCGGCAGGGCCCAGCTCCGCCGGGTCGAGGACCGGTCGGACGCATCCGAACGGTCCGGACCGGACCAGCCGGTTCCGCTCACGATCGCCTCCGTCCGCGCCCGCCCGGCGCCGTCGCGACCTCGGCGGCGACGCCGACCGGCACCGGCTCCTCCGAGCCGCCGCGGCGCTCGCGGCCCGGGGCCGAGCCGGGGGCGCGGTGCTTGAGGGCGGCGCGTAGGTGGGAGCGGCCGCGGTGGATGCGGCTGCGGACGGTGCCGAGCTTGACGCCCAGGGTGGCGGCGATCTCCTCGTAGGACAGGCCCTCGATGTCGCAGAGCACCACGGCGGCGCGGAACTCCGGGGCGAGGGTGTCCAGGGCCTGCTGCACGTCGGCGTCGAAGTGGGTGTCGCTGAAATGCTGGGCCGGGCTGGGCTCGCGGGAGGCGAGCCGCTCGGCCGCGTCCTCGCCGAGCGCGTCGAAGCGGATGCGCTGGCGGCGGCGGACCATGTCCAGGAACAGGTTGGTGGTGATCCGGTGCAGCCAGCCCTCGAAGGTGCCGGGAGTGTAGGTCGACAACGAACGGAACACCCGGACGAAGACCTCCTGGGTGAGGTCCTCGGCGTCGTGCTGGTTGCCCGTCAGCCGGTACGCGAGGCGGTAGACGCGGGCGCTGTGCGCCTCGACGATCTCCTCCCACGTGGGCGGAGTCCAGCTCTGCGAGTCGGGACCCTCGGCGAAGGTCGCGAGGACAGGGGCCTCGGCGGTACCGGCGGCCGGCGTGGCGGCGGCGGGCTGGTCCAGGTCGGAGTGCGCAGGCTGGTTCATCACGGGCTTCGGCGTACGGGCCGACGCGGTGCCGCGGGAGTGCCGCCGCACAGGGACGTCGCCCTCGGCCACACCTCCTCGGTCGGCTCTTCTGCCCAGCAGGGCCACCACCATATCCACCTCACCCGTCAAGCCCGGATAAAAGTGTCCGGGAGGTCTTGCGCACCCGGTCGTCAGTGACAACGGCCCGCCGCCGTACGCGGTTCCCGCCCGGCCAGTAATCTGTGGCAGGAAATATCGACATCCCCCGGCACCGGGCCGCCACCCGGGGCTCCGAAAGAGGCAGCCATCAGCGAGTTCGGGCCCGCGCGCGCGGCCCTCGCCGACACCTACGTGGGCGAGGACGCCGTGCTGACCTACGCCCGGGCCCAGTCCGCGCGGACCGGCATACGGGCCATCGGGCCGAGCGGCGGGGCCTGCCTGCGGCTGCTGGCCGCCGCCCTGGACGCCAAGGCGGTGGCCGAGATCGGCACCGGCACCGGCGTCTCCGGCGTCTACCTGCTGCGCGGGATGCGGCCGGACGGCGTGCTCACCACGGTCGACTCGGAGCCGGTGCGCCAGCAACTGGCCCGCGAGGCCTACCAGGCGGCCGGGTTCGCGGCCAACCGCTCGCGGTTCATACCGGGCCGGGCCCTGGAGGTGCTGCCCCGGCTCGCCGACGGCCAGTACGACCTGGTGTTCTGCGACGGCGACCCGGCCGAGTCGCGGGAGTACCTGCTGGAGTCGCTGCGGCTGCTGCGGCCGGGCGGGATGGTCTGCTTCGAGGGGGTCTTCCAGGAGGGCCGACTCGCCGAGCCCGAGCTCCAGGACCCGCAGACCGGCGCGGTGCGCGACCTGGTGCGGGACGTGCGGGAGAGCGACGCCCTGCTGCCCGCGCTGCTGCCGGTCTCGGACGGGCTGCTCTGCGCCGTGAAGCGCTAGGAAGCCCCCCCGGGAACGCCGGGAAACGGCCCGGGAGGCGCCTCCGGAGAACGCACGGGCCCGGGCCGACATGACGTCGTGCCCGGGCCCGGCGGTACGTCTCCAGGAGACGGCGAGCGCTGCGGTCAGCCGCAGGCCTTCTTCAGGGCCTCGCCCAGGGCGTCGGCCTCGTCAGGCGTGAGCTCCACCACGAGACGTCCGCCGCCTTCGAGCGGAACGCGCATGATGATGCCCCGCCCCTCTTTGGTGACTTCGAGCGGGCCGTCACCCGTCCGCGGCTTCATGGCCGCCATGCTCGTTCCCCTTCCTGCAACCGCTCAGCTACGCACCGGCAGTCCGTCCACCGCCGGTATCGAACGCATTGATCGGAAGCCATTATCCCGCATGCCACGGCCTGATGACCAACATCACTCTCGGTGCAACCACGGCCGGACCGGCCGCAACCACCGCAATCGGCACCAAAAGCCCCGGCGTGGCGGCGGTGGTGACGGCACCGGAAGGTGCGATACCTCACACTCCCCAGTCCGCCCTCCGCTCCGGCATCCTGGCACGACCACCCGCGTGACCATCGTCGAGGGAGCCCTCACCCATGTCCGATTCCGTGCTGTACGAGCTGGACGGCGGCCTCGCCGTCATCACCATCAACCGCCCGGAGGCGATGAACGCCCTGGACGTGGCCACCAAGGTCGCGCTGCGGGACGCCGTGACCGAGGCCGCCGGGGACCCGGCCGTGCGCGCGGTGCTGCTCACCGGGGCGGGCGAGCGGGCGTTCTGCGTCGGGCAGGACCTGAACGAGCACCTGGCGCTGCTCAAGCGCTTCGAGGAGACCGGCGAGGGCGCGCTGCGGACCGTCGCCGAGCACTACAACCCGCTGACCCGCGCGCTGGCCGGCATGCGCAAGCCGACCGTCGCCGCGGTCGGCGGGGTGGCGGCCGGCGCGGGCGCCTCGCTCGCCTTCGCCTGCGACTTCCGGATCCTGTCCGACCGGGCCGGCTTCAACACCGCCTTCACCGGGATCGCCCTGACCGCCGACTCCGGCGCGTCCTGGACCCTGCCCCGGCTGGTCGGGCACGCCAAGGCCACCGAGCTGCTGATGCTGCCCCGGACGGTCAAGGCCGCCGAGGCGATGGAGCTGGGCCTGGCCACCAAGGTCGTGCCGGGCGACGAACTCGCCGCCACCGCACGGGTCTTCGCCCGGGAGCTGGCCGAGGGCCCGACGGTGGCCTACGGCGCCGTCAAGGAGTCGCTGGCGTACGGCGCCTCGCACTCGCTGGACGAGCTGCTCGACAAGGAGGACGAACTCCAGACCCTGGCCGGGGAGAGCGAGGACCACCGGATCGCGGTGCGCGCCTTCATCGCCAAGGAGAAGCCGAAGTACGTCGGCCGCTAGCGGCTACCGGGCCCCGCGACCGCCGGTGCGGACGTGGCAGTCCGCCAGGTGGTCGTCGACCAGGCCGCAGGCCTGCATCAGGGCGTACGCGGTGGTCGGGCCGACGAAGCGGAAGCCCGCCTTCTTGAGCGTCTTCGCCAGCGCCGTCGACTCGGGCGTGACGGCCGGCACCTCGCCCGTCGTGCGGGGGGCCGGCCGGTCCGGGTCGGCGGCGAACTGCCAGATCAGCGCGTCCAGACCGCCGTCCAGGTCGCGGGCGACCCGGGCGTTGGCGATCGCCGCCCGGATCTTGGCGCGGTTGCGGATGATGCCGGTGTCGGCGAGCAGCCGCTCCTCGTCGGCCTCGCCGAACTCGGCGACCCTGCCGATCTCGAAGCCGGCGAACGCGGCCCGGAAACCCTCCCGGCGGCGCAGGATGGTCAGCCAGGACAGGCCGGACTGGAAGGCCTCCAGGCAGACCCGTTCGAACAGGGCGTCGTCGCCGTGCACCGGCCGGCCCCACTCGGTGTCGTGGTAGACCCGGTAGTCGTCGGTGGAGTCGCCCCAGCCGCAGCGGCGCAGGCCGTCCGCGCCGAGCACGGCGCCACCCGGGGTCCCGGTCACCGGTCCTCCACCGGCTTCGCGTCCTCGGGGGCCTGCGACTTGGTGAGCGCCACGGCGGGCTCGACCACCGTGGCGAACTGCTCCAGGCCGGGCAGCGGCTCGGCGGCCGGGTCCGGGGCGGCGGTGGCCTCGACCGCGCCGCGCAGGTGGGCCGCGGCCTCGAGTTCGGCGATCCGCGCGTCGCGGTAGGCGAGTTCGGCGCCGAGGCGGTCCAGGACGTCGTCCACCTCGTCCATCCGGTAGCCGCGCACGGCCATCGGCAGGCGCAGCTCGTCCACGTCCGTCTTGCTGAGCGGGCGGTCCTGCGGCAGCCGCGCGGCGATGCGGTCCGGCACCGCCTCCGGCATCGAGCCGCCCCCGCCGAGCGCAACCAGCGCGGCGCCGCCGACCACCACGGCCATGGCGACCACGATCACCCAGAACACGAGCTGTCCTCCCGAACTCCCGGTCGGCCTCCTCCGAGGGGCCAGGGAACCGGGCTGATCATGACAGCATGGTCCCTAGTGAGGCCGGGGGCCATCATCGCACCCGCAGCAGCTGTGGAGGAGACATCGGTGGCACTGCGCCTGGGACCGCGCGAATTCGGTGACGACGAGCTGGTGATCATGGCGATCGTGAACCGGACCCCGGACTCGTTCTTCGACAAGGGGGCGACCTTCGCGGACGAGGCCGCGTTCGCCGCCGCCGACCGCGCCGTGGCCGCGGGCGCGGCCGTCCTGGACATCGGCGGGGTGAAGGCCGGACCGGGCGACGAGGTCACGGTCGAGGAGGAACTGCGGCGCACCGTGCCGTTCGTGGCCGAGCTGCGCAAGCGCCACCCCGAGGCGGTGATCAGCGTGGACACCTGGCGGCACGAGGTCGGCGAGGCGGTCTGCGAGGCCGGCGCGGACCTGCTGAACGACGCCTGGGGCGGGGTCGACCCGAAGCTCGCCGAGGTGGCCGCCCGGTACGACGCCGGGCTGGTCTGCACCCACGCGGGCGGCGCCGAGCCGCGCACCCGGCCGCACCGGGTCGGGTACGAGGACGTGATGGCGGACATCCTGCGGGTCACCGTGGGACTGGCCGAGCGGGCGGTGGGCCTGGGCGTCCGACGGGACGCGGTGATCATCGACCCGGGGCACGACTTCGGCAAGAACACCCGGCACTCGCTGGAGGCGACCCGGCGGCTGCCGGAGATGACCGCGACCGGCTTCCCGGTGCTGGTGTCGCTCTCCAACAAGGACTTCGTCGGCGAGACCCTGGACCGGCCGGTGAACGAGCGGCTGCTCGGCACCCTGGCCACCACGGCGGTCTCGGCCTGGCTGGGCGCCCGGATCTACCGGGTGCACCAGGTCGAGGAGACCCGCCAGGTGCTGGACATGGTCGCCTCGATCCGGGGCACCCGCCCCCCGGCGGTCGCCCGCCGGGGGCTGGCTTAGCCGAGGGCCTCCCGGCCCGCGCTAGATCTCGTTCGCGGGCCGGCGGGCGTCGGCGAGGATCTTGAGGACCTCGTCGATCTCGTCCGTGATGTGGAACAGCTCCAGGTCGCGCGGGGCCGCCTTGCCCTGCGCGACCAGGGTGTTCTTCAACCACTCGTAGAGGCCGCCCCAGTAGGCGCTGCCGTAGAGGATCACCGGGAAGCGGGTGACCTTCTTGGTCTGCACCAGGGTGAGCGCCTCGAACAGCTCGTCCAGCGTGCCGAGCCCGCCGGGCAGCACCACGAAGCCCTGGGCGTACTTCACGAACATCGTCTTGCGGACGAAGAAGTAACGGAAGTTCAGTCCGAGGTCGACGAACTCGTTGAGGCCCTGCTCGAAGGGCAGCTCGATGCCGAGCCCGACGCTGAGCCCGCCGGCCTCCGTGGCGCCGCGGTTGGCGGCCTCCATCGCGCCCGGGCCGCCGCCGGTGATCACCGCGTAGCCGGCCTCGGCGAGGGCCCGGCCGATGGCCACCCCGGCCTCGTACTCGGGCGAGTCGGCCGGGGTCCGGGCCGAGCCGAACACGCTGATCGCGGGCGGGAGTTCAGCGAGGGCGCCGAAGCCCTCGACGAACTCGGAGGTGATCCGCAGCACCCGCCAGGGATCGGTGTGCAGCCAGTCGGTGGGGCCGGTGGTGTCCAGCAGGCGCTGGTCCGTGGTGCTGGTGCCGACCTGGTCCCGGCGTACGAGCACCGGGCCCTTCTGCTTCTCGGGCCAGGCCTTCTTCTTCCGCGGCACGCCGACCTGCTCGGGGCCGTGTCCGTACTGCTTGTCGTCTCCTGTGCCTGTCATGACGGAACCCTACGCCGACCTCCCCCCGATTTCAGGCAACGGGGGAAGGTCGGTCGGGCAACCGGAAGGTGGCGTTCGGCCGGCCCGCGGATCGACCGCGAACGCTTTCGACTCAGCTGGTCAGCCAGGCCCGCAGGCGGTCCTCGGTCTCGGCGATGGCGGTCAGCGAGCAGTGCTCGTCCCGCTTGTGCGCGAAGTTCGGGTCGCCCGGTCCGTAGTTGACCGCCGGGACGCCGAGCGCGCTGAACCGGGCGACGTCGGTCCAGCCGAACTTGGCCCGGGCCTGGCCGCCGGTGGCCGCCAGGAAGGCCTTGGCGGCGGGCTGGGACAGGCCGGGGAGGGCGCCGGGGGCGAAGTCGGTCACGGTCAGCTCGAAGCCGTCGAAGACCTCGCGGACGTGCTTCTCCGCCTCGGCCTCGCTGCGGTCCGGCGCGTAGCGGAAGTTGACCGTGATGACGCACTCGTCCGGGATCACGTTGCCGGCCACGCCCCCGTCGATCCGCACCGCGTTGAGGCCCTCGCGGTACTCCAGGCCGTCGATCTCCACCCGGCGCGGCCGGTAGTCCGCCAGCCGGGTGAGCGCCTCGGCGGCGTGGTGGATGGCGTTGTCGCCGAGCCAGCTGCGGGCCGCGTGGGCGCGCACGCCGCTGAGCCGCACCTGCGCCCGCAGGGTGCCCTGGCAGCCGCCCTCGACCATGGCCCCGCTGGGCTCCATCAGCACCGCGAAGTCGGCGGCCAGCCAGTCCGGGCGGTCCTTGGCGAGGTGGCCGAGGCCGTTGCGGGAGGCCTCCACCTCCTCGCAGTCGTAGAACACGTAGGTGAGGTCGCGGTTGGGCTCGGTCAGGGTGGCGGCGAGGCGCAGCGCCACCGCCACACCGGACTTCATGTCGGAGGTGCCGCAGCCGTAGAGCAGGTCCCCGTCGACGTACGAGGGCAGGTTGTCGGCGATCGGCACGGTGTCCAGGTGGCCGGCCAGCACGACGCGCTCGGCGCGGCCGAGGTTCGTCCGGGCGACCACGTTGTTGCCGTAGCGGTCCACGGTCAGGTGCGGGTAGCCGCGCAGGGCGGCCTCGACGGCGTCGGCGAGCGCCTGCTCGTCGCCGCTCACCGAGGGGAAGTCGACGAGGCGCGCGGTCAGCGTGCCGCCGTCGAGGGTCAGGTCCAGGGGCGTCGGGTTCGGGCTGCTCATGACGTCAGCCTAGTGCCGTCGGATCGGCACTCCGCGTGGTCACCCTGTGACCTGGAACGCCTGCGGACCGGCAACCGGAATGCGCCGCACATCCGTCCGAGTGGGTACGGTGTCGGATCAAGCAGGCGGGCGCGAGAGGGGCGACGGTGGCCAGGAGAAGGAACAGCGAGGAGCTGGGCGACGAGCTGGGCGACGAAGAGGCGCCCCGCCGTCGTGGTCCGGTCCGCGCGCTGTTGCTCGTGCTGGTCGGGCTGCTCGGCCTGGCGATGGTCGCGGGCCTGGCGGTGGTCGGGATCTGGTGGTTCGGTTTCCGGCAGGGCGCCACGGAGGAGTGCTCGGTGAAGACGGCCGCCGGCAGCGGCACGCTGGAGCTGCCGCAGGCCGCCAACGCGGCGACGATCGCCGCGGTGGCGCGTTCGCGGGGCCTGCCGGACCGGGCGACGGCGATCTCGCTGGCGACGGCGATGCAGGAGTCCAAGCTGCGCAACCTCGCGGGCGGTGACCGGGACTCGATCGGCCTGTTCCAGCAGCGGCCCTCGATGGGCTGGGGCACCCCGGAGCAGATCGCGGACCCGGTGTACGCGACCAACAAGTTCCTGGACGGTCTGGTCAAGGTGCCCGGTTACACCCGGCTGCCGCTGACCGACGCGGCCCAGGCGGTGCAGAAGAGCGGCTACCCGCAGGCGTACGCCAAGCACGAGACCAAGGCGACCCTGCTCACCTCGGCGCTGGCCGGCCGGGAGCCCGCCTCGTTCACCTGTGTGGTGAAGGACTACGCCAAGCCGGACCCGGCCGACTCGCCGTCGCCGACGGCGGGCGCCACGGCCGCCCCGGCCGCGCAGCCGGACCGCACCCAGGTGCTGTCCGACCGGGTGCGCCGGGAGTTCGGCAGGACGGTCAACCCGGCGGCCGGCTACGCCTCGACGATCAAGGGCGCGGAGAACGCCGTCGCGCTGACCCCGGACCCGGCCGCCGCCGCGCTGACCACCTCGGCGGACGCCGGGGCCGACGCCGGGGCGTCCGCCGAGCGGGCCAGCGGCTGGGAGGTGGCCCACTGGGCGGTCGCCCAGGCCCAGCAGCTGGGCATCGCGACGGTCGCCTACGACGGGAAGATCTGGCGCAAGTCGGAGTCCGAGGACGGCTGGCAGACCCAGACCTCGGGGACGTCGACCAAGCTCGTCCAGGTCACCCTGGCCCCGTACGGGAAGGGCTGACGCACTCACGTTCGGGTAGCCGCCGGACGGGTGATTCCGGTCAACCGCAGTGGACCGGCCGCCCGTTCCGGCGACCCCGGCCGGAGAACCGTCACTCCCCTTGCCCGGGGCGGTCCGACGGGCTCCCGCGGGGCCGGGACGGGCGCCCGCTGCGGTCATACGATCCGATGGTCGGTCAGGCGCATTCCTTGCACCGGCCGAAACCTTCTGGCTTCTCAAGCGGTAACAACGTCGTCCGCCAGGTCCCGTCCGCGCCCGGAACGTCCACCCGGCGGACGGGACGGACCCAGACCCCTTCGAGGAGCCTCATGTCTCACCCCCTCACGCGCCGGATCGCCCAGGCCGCGCTCGTCGTGGCCGCCGGAGCGACCCCGCTGGTCGCGGCCGGCTCCGCGTCCGCCCTGGGCGGGGACGCCCTGCTTCCCAAGAGCGACCTCGCGGCGCCCCTGGGCCAGCTGACCAACACCGACACCGGTTCCACCCTGCAGCACACCACCCACCAGCTCGGCCAGGCCGCCGGCACCACCGGCGCGGCCACCGTCGCCGCCGGCGTGCCGGCCTCCGCCGACGCCGCCGGGAACATCGTCGCCCACCAGCTCCCCGAGGCGAACGAGAAGGCCAGCTCGCTGACCGCCCCGGTGGACCAGACCGCCGCCACCACCGGCCAGCTCTCCGCCGTCACCCCGAAGGTCGCCTCGGCGCTCGCGGGCAAGCTCGGCGAGGCCGTCACCGGCAAGGGCATGGGCACCCGCAGCGCCAACGCCGGCAGCAGCCCGGTCGGCGGCCTCGGCCAGGCCGGTGCGCTCGCCCACGCGCTGCCCGGCGCCGACAAGCTCTCCGGAGCCGTCCCCGGCACCGACGCCGTCACCGGCGCGCTGCCCACCAGCGCCGTGGAGCGCGCCCTGCCGCTCGGCTCGGTCGAGCACGCGCTGCCCGGCGGCCTGCCCGCCACCGACGTCCTCGGCCTGGCCGAGCACGGCTCGGCCAACCGGCTCGGCGGCGCCGACCTCGGCCCGAACAACCCGCTGTCCGGCCTCACCAACTCGCTCGGCCCGGTCGGCGGCCTGCTGGGCGGCGTGAACGGCGGCAGCATCAGCGGCCTGCCGCTCTAGGTCCGCGGTCGACCGCGGCAGCCCCCGCCGCGGTCCGCACGCGCGGGAGGGGCCGGTGTTCCGTCCGGAACACCGGCCCCTCCGTCGTACCCGCCGTCAGCGCGCCGCGGCCAGCCGCTCCACGGCCGCGGCGACCCGCTCGTCGGTCGCGGTGAACGCGACCCGGACGAAGCCGGCGCCGGACGGCCCGTAGAAGTCACCGGGCGCCACCAGGATGCCCAGCCCGGCCAGTTCGGCCACGGTCTCCCAGCACGGGCGGTCCTGGGTCGCCCACAGGTACAGGCTCGCCTCGGAGTGCTCGACCCGGAAGCCGTACGCCTCCAGCGCCGCCCGCAGCGCCGAGCGCCGGGCCGCGTACCGCTCCCGCTGCTCGGCCACGTGGGCGTCGTCGGCGAGCGCCGCGATCGTCGCCGCCTGGACGGGCGCCGGCACGATCATGCCGCCGTGCTTGCGCAGCCCCAGCAGCTCCCCGACCACCACCGGGTCGCCCGCCACGAAGGACGCGCGGTAGCCGGCCAGGTTGGAGCGCTTGGAGAGCGAGTGGACGGCCAGCAGGCCCTCGTGGTCGGCTCCGCAGACGTCCGGGTGCAGGACGGAGACCGGCTCGGCCTCCCAGCCCAGCTCGAAGTAGCACTCGTCGCTGACCAGCAGCACCCGGTGCTCCCGGGCCCACTCGACGGCGCGGCGCAGTTCGTCCGCGCCGAGCACCCGGCCGGTCGGGTTGGACGGCGAGTTCACCCAGAGCAGGCGCACCCGGGAGCCGTCCAGCTCGTCCACCGAGTCGTACTCGACCGGCTCGGCGCCGCACAGCCGGGCGCCCACCTCGTAGGTCGGGTAGGCCAGCCGCGGGTAGGCGACCTGGTCGCCCGGGCCGAGGCCGAGCTGGGTCGGCAGCGAGGCCACCAGCTCCTTGGAGCCGACGGTCGGCAGGACGGCCCGCGGGCCGATCTCGGCGCCGCAGCGGCGGTTCAGCCAGCCGGCGATCGCCTCGCGCAGCTCCAGCGGACCCCAGACGGTCGGGTAGCCCGGCGTGTCGGTGTGGGCCGCCAACGCCTTCTGGATCAGCTCGGGGACCGGGTCCACCGGGGTGCCGACGGAGAAGTCGCAGAGGCCACCGGGATGGGCGACGGCGGTGGCCTTGTAGGGCTCCAGCTTGTCCCAGGGGAACACCGGGAGCCGGTCGGAAACGCGGCGCGCCGCCCCCGGGTGACCCGGGAACGGCGCGCGCGTGCTGTTGGTGTTCACAGCTCAGTAGCCACCGATCGTCAGTGGTCGGCGTTCTGCGGCGGCAGCGCGGCGATGAACGGGTGGTCCCGCTCGATCAGGCCGAGCTTGGAGGCGCCGCCGGGCGAACCCAGGTCGTCGAAGAACTCGACGTTCGCCTTGTAGTAGTCCTTCCACTCCTCCGGAGTGTCGTCCTCGTAGAAGATCGCCTCGACCGGGCAGACCGGCTCGCACGCGCCGCAGTCGACACACTCATCCGGGTGGATGTAGAGGGAGCGCTGGCCCTCGTAGATGCAGTCAACCGGGCACTCTTCGATGCACGCCTTGTCCTTCACGTCGACACAAGGCTGCGCGATGACGTAGGTCACGCTGTCGTTCCTCCTCGGAAGGGCCTGTCGGCCCGTTCTGTTCTGCTGCCGTGCGCGGTGTGAGCGCGGCGTCGTCGATGCCCGCCCCTAGTATCGCGGGTCGGAGCAGGCAAATGCACAGGAGGTGGCCGGATCATGACCCGAGACCAGCTGGAACGGCGTCCGGAAGTCCGGATAGATCGCTCTGACGTGGGACTTCGGGTCTCTGTGCGACGCCTCTCGGAGTTCGTGGACGACCGTCCGGTGTTCCGCGATGTGATCGGCGTGCTCACATCGTGGGACGATCAAGGACTCACGGTCGAGCCCCGTTCCGGCGCTCCGGTGAGCTTCCCGGAGAAGCTGCTGGTCGCGGGCAAGGTCGTGCCGCTCTTCCCGGCGCGGCGCGCGCAGCTGCCCGCCGCCACGCCGGTCGAACTGCAGCGGACCGCCGGGCGCGGCTGGCCGGGCGTCGAGCAGGAGGCACTCGGCGAGTGGACCCTGCGCGCCGCGGCCGGGTTCACCCGGCGCGCCAACTCCGTCCAGGCGCTCGGCGATCCCGGCGTGCCGCTGCCCGCGGCCCTGGCCGCCGTCCGGTCCTGGTACGCGGCGCGCGGGCTGCCCGCCTACGTCGAGGTGGTCAGCCCCGGCTCGCCCGAGGAACTGCGCGGCGAACTCGACCGACTGGGCGCCGGGTACGCCCCCACCCTGGTGCGCACCGCCCCGCTCGCCGTGCTCGCCCGGGCCGGCACCGGGCACGAGCGGGTCCGGCTCGCCCGGACGGTGGACACCGACTGGATGTCGCTGTACCGGCGGGTGAGCGGGGACCCGGCCGTCGAGGAGGCGGCCCGCCGGGTGCTGCACGGAGGCCCCTCGGTCTGGTTCGCCACCGTCCCCGGCGCCCCCGGGCAGCCGCCGCTGGCGATCGGACGCTGCGTCATCGACGGCCCGTGGGCCGGCTTCGGCGCGATCGAGGTCCAGCCGTACGCCCGGCGGGCCGGACTGGCGACCACGGTGATGGCGGTGCTCGCCGCCCGCGCGGCCGAGGAGGGGGCGAGCGGCGCGTACCTGCAGGTCGAGGCGGAGAACGACGGTGCGAGGGCGCTCTATGACGGACTCGGCTTCACGACCAGTCACACTTACCACTACGCGCTCCTCCCCCAGGAGTAGCCGACCGACCGTTCCATCCTGGTATGTCCGCTTGTCCGTCCGTCGTACGAAGGCCGTCGCCGTCACCGTGACCGAGCACAGCAGAGACCGCTTCCGGACCGCCGCCCGCTCCGAGCAGCCCGACCCGGTGCTGCTCTGCCTGCTCGCCGCCGCCGAGCACGACCCGGTCCTCGACCCGGGCGATCCGGGCGAACCGCCCGGCGTGGACACCCTGCTGGCCGCCTGCGAGGCCGCGCTCGACCGGCACGCGGCCGCCGTCCGGCTCGCCGTGGCCGAACGCTCGCCGTCCGGGCCGGAGGAGACCGCCGCGCTGCTCGCCGCCGTGCTCGGCGGCCGGGAGCGCTTCCACGGGCGCCAGTCCGACTACCGCCGGCTGGAGTCCTCGCTGCTGCCCGACGTGCTGCGGCGCCGGCGCGGGCTGCCGATCATGCTCTCGCTGGTGTGGACGGCCGTCGGCCGCCGGGCCGGGCTCACCGTGCACGGCATCGCCCTGCCCGGCCACTTCATCGTCGCGGTCGGCGGCCCGGCCGGCGGCGAGGAGTACGTCCTCGCCGACCCCTTCCACGGCGGGCGGCTGCTCGACCCCGCCGACGTCGAGCGCCTGGTCGCCGCCTCCGGGCACGACTTCACCCCCGCGCTGCTCACCCCCGCCCAGCCGCTGGACATCGTGCTGCGGGTGCTCGGCAACATCCGGGCCTGGGCCGCCGACCGGCCCGAACAGGCCCGCACCCAGCTGTGGGCCACCGAACTCGCCCTGCTGCTCCCCCGGCACCCGGCCCAGCTCCGCCTGGAACGGGCCGAACTCCTGGTGCGGATGGGCGACTTCCTCGGCGGAGCGGCGGAGATGGACGACTACGCGCGGATCCTGGACGCCTTCGACCCGGACACCGCCGCCAAGGTCCGCCAGGAGGCCCGCGCGGCCCGCCACCGGCTCAACTGACCAGCACCCTCGGAGAGTTACAGCCAGCCCTTCTCCCGGGCGATCCGGACCGCCTCGGTGCGGTTGCGGGCCTCGGTCTTCTGGATCGCCATCGAGAGGTAGTTGCGGACCGTCCCCTCCGACAGGTGCAGCCGCCTGGCGATGTCCGCGTTCACCGCGCCGTCCGCGGCCGCGCCCAGCACGTCCCGCTCGCGCGCGGTCAGCGGGTTGGCGCCCTCGGCCAGCGCGGCCGCCGCCAGCGCCGGATCGATCACCCGCTCGCCGCGCAGCACCCGGCGGATCGCCTCGGCCAGCTCGGACGCCGGCGCGTCCTTCACCAGGAAGGCGTCCGCCCCCGACTCCATCGCCCGGCGCAGGTAACCGGGGCGCCCGAAGGTCGTCGCGATGACCACCCGCGTCCCCGGCGCCCGGCCGCGCAGCTCGGCGGCCGCCTCGATGCCCGTCATCCCCGGCATCTCGATGTCCAGCACGGCGACCTGCACCTCGTTCGCCAGCACCGCCGCCACCACCTCGTCCCCGCGGCCGACCTGCGCCACGACGTCGATGTCCCCCTCCAGCCCGAGCAGCGCCGCCAGCGCCTCCCGGACCATCCCCTGGTCCTCGGCGAGCAGCACGCGGATCGAGGGGCCGTTCTCTGCAGTACCCATGGCCATGACCTTAGGGCCTGTCATCCGGGGCGACGGGCCCGGATATTCGGGTGCCCGCCGGCGCCGTGCGCAGCAGACTGACCCGATGCCCTCCCTGGAGCTCCTGCGCCCCGACCACGCCGACGCCGTGCTCGCCTTCGAGCTCGCCAACCGCGCCTGGTTCGCCCGGACCGTGCCCGACCGCGGCGACGCCTACTTCACCCCCGCCGGGTTCGCCGAGCGCCACGCCGCCCTGCTCGCCGAACAGGCCGAGGGCACCAGCCGGTTCCACCTCGTCCTCGACCCGGACGGCGCACTGATCGGCCGGATCAACCTGCTGGACCTCGTGGACGGCAGCGCCGAACTCGGCTACCGCATCGCCGAATCGGCCGCCGGGCAGGGCCTCGCCCAGGCCGCCGTCGCGCTGGTCTGCCGACTCGCCGCCGACGCCTACGGCCTCCACGCGCTGACCGCCGCCACCACCCTCGACAATCCGGCCTCGATGGCCGTCCTGACCCGCAGCGGGTTCAGGGCCACCGGGGAGTGCCTCCTCGGCGGACACCCGGGCCTGCGCTACCGCCGCGCCCTGGAGTCCCTGGAGAAGTCCTAGGAGACCGTGGAGGCGCCGGGGGACGGCGCGGGCACCGTCCGCAGGGGCACCGAGGCCCGGACCCGGAAGCCCTTGCCGCGCTCCCCCGGGCCGGTCTCCAGCCGCCCGCCCACCAGGGCCAGGCGCTCCTCCAACCCGGAGAGCCCGTTCCCCGGCTGGGACTTGCCCGGGCCGGGACCGTTGTCGGTGATCTCCAGGACGGCGTACCGCTCGCCGCCGCCGTCCCAGCTCTCGTCCGCCGTGACCGTGCAGACGGTGGCCCCCTCGCCGTGCCGGACGATGTTGGTGACCGCCTCGCGCAGCGCCCAGGCCAGCGCACCCGCCTCCTCGTTGGCCAGCGACGGCCAGGCGTCCACCAGCTCCGGCGCGGCCTCCAGCCGGACCTGCGCGGCGGCCAGCGCCGTACGGGCGGCCGCGAGTTCGACCGGCAGGGTGGGGCGGCGGAAGCCGGTCACGGCCTCCCGCACGTCGATCAGCGACTGCCGGGCGACCTGCTCGATGTCGGCGACCTGCGCCCGCGCCGCCTCGTCCTTGCCCGCGTCCATGAAGCGGCCGGCCAGCTCGCTCTTGAGGGTGATCAGCGAGAGCGAGTGCCCGAGCAGGTCGTGCAGGTCACGGGCGAGCCGCAGCCGCTCCTCGGAGGCGGCCAGGTGGGCGACGGCGGCCCGGGCCTCGCGCAGCTCCCTCATGGTGGCGACCAGCCGCTGCAGGCCGGTCATCGCGACGCCGGAGAGGAAGGCGCTGAGGGCGAAGGTGGTGGTGTTGTCGTTGTCGGCGTGGATCGCCAGGCCGGTCCCGGCGGTGAGCAGGGCCATCGCGACCAGGGCGCGCAGCGCGTGCTTCACCGGGGTGATCACCGCGAGGCACACCGAGGCGTAGATGAACATGGTCAGGAACGCGCCGCCGAGCACCGCGGCGGAGGCCACCGCGAGCACGATCATCGTCCCGACGGTCACCTGGCAGGCCCGCGGCTTCATCCCCGCCTGTGAGCGGAAGATCACCAGCAGGACGTAGGCGGCCACGAAGACCGCCAGGCACACCCAGCCGAAGACCTGCTCGGCCCCGCTGTGGCCGCCGTTCACCAGGTTGCTCGCCGGGTAGGCCAGGTAGGTCATCCACAGCAGCATCCAGGCGACCTTGACGGTCATCTGCCGCCGGGTCTCCACCGCGGCGCCCGGGACGTTCATGAAGGAGGCGCGCGCCGGACCGGCCTCCACCGGTTCGTCGGGGCGGTCGGTCCGGTGCTCGTCGGTCATGGCGATCATCATGCCCGGCGGGCGTCGCGCCGGTACAGCGCCGCCGCACCGGCGACGAACACCGCGAAGAAGGCGGCCAGTCCGGCGACCGCAGCCAGGTCCAGGGAGTGCCCGGGCTGGGTGAAGGTGGCCAGCTTGTTGTACAGGAACACCGGGTTGAACCGGGCGAAGGTCTCCAGCGAGCCGCTCACCGGGAACCAGGTGCCGCCGAGCAGCGCCATCGCCATGTAGGTGATCATCACGATCGGCTGCACCGCGTCCGGCGCCGCCGCGTAGCCCAGCGCCACCCCCAGCGCGGCGAACACGAAGCTGCCCAGCCAGAGCGCGGCCGCCAGCCCGATCCACTGCGGCACGCTCAGCGAGACGCCCTGGGCGGCCCCGACCGCGAAGACCACCAGGATCGCCGGCAGCGTGGTCACCGCGGTCGCCGCGATCTTGCCGACGGTGTACGCCCGGCCGGGCAGCGCGGTCAGCCGCAGCTGGCGCGTCCAACCGCTCTTGCGCTCCAGCGAGATCCGCTGCGCGTTGCCGGTGAGCACCGCGCCGACCGCGCCGAAGGTGGCCATCGAGACCATGAAGTAGGTCTTCACGGGCAGGCCGCCGGCCTGGTTGCCGGAGCCGTAGGCGTTGATGAAGAAGACGTACATCAGCGCCGGGTAGAGCACGGTGAAGAACAGGTAGCGCCGGTTGCGGAGGGTCCGCAGGATCTCCAGCTTGATCAGGGTGGTCATCGCACGCTCTCCTTCTCGGCGTCGTCCCGGCGGTCCAGTTCGCCCGTGATGGTCAGGAAGGCCTGCTCCAGGCCGACCCCGGTGACCTCCAGGCCGCGCGGGTACAGGCCGGCCCGGTAGATCCCGGCGACGCCGGCGTCCGCGTCAGCGGTCCGGATCCGCACCGTCCGCACTCCCGGGACGCGGGCGGTGACGTCCAGCGCCTGCACGCCCGGCAGGGCGCGCAGCACCGCCTCGTCGAAGCGGACGTCCGCGGGGAGGTCGGCGTCGTGGAGTTCGAAGGCGATCCGGCGGGCCCCGGCGCGCGCCTTGATCTCCGCGGAGCTGCCGTCGGCGATCAGCCGACCCCGGTGCAGCACCAGGACGCGGTCGGCGATCGAGTCGGCCTCCTCCAGGTAGTGGGTGGCGAACAGCACGGTGCGCCCGGCGTCGGCCTGCGCGCGCATGCTCGCCCAGAAGGCCTGCCGGACGCTGACGTCCATCCCGGTGGTGGGCTCGTCCAGCACGATCAGGTCGCTGTCGCCGGCGATCGCCAGGGCGAAGCGGACCCGCTGCTCCTGGCCGCCGGACAGCTTGTCGACCCGGCGTTCGGCGATCTCCTCGATCCCGGCGTCGGCCAGCACCCCCGTGACCGACCGACCGCGCGGGTGCACCGTGCAGGCGAGCTCGACCAGCTCGCGGACCTTGACGTCGGTCATCAGCCCGCCGGACTGCAGCATCGCGCCGACCCGGCCGTCCGCGATCGCCGCCCGCGGGGTGCCGCCGAACAGCGTGACGCTGCCCTGGTCGGGTTCGCGCAGGCCGAGCAGCAGGTCCAGGCTGGTGGACTTGCCGGCGCCGTTCGGGCCGAGCAGGGCGACGGTCTCGCCCGGCCGCAGCACGAGGTCCAGCCCGTCCACGGCACGCACCCGCCCGTAGCTCTTGCCCACGCCGCGGAAGGCGGCCACCTCGGTAACCATCGCCCGGCTCCTCTCCCTGGTGGTGTCCGGTGCGGAGCTGTCCGCACCACCCCAGGGTCCCGCCCGGGCCGGGGCCGGCGGCAGTGTCGGCCGTCGTGCCTTCGGCATGACGGATGTCATGCCGAAGGCACGACGGCCCGGCCCGGGGCGCCTACAGGCCCAGCGAGCGCTTCACGAAGTCGACCTGGAGCAGCAGCAGGTTCTCCGCGACCTCCTCCTGCGGCGTCATGTGGGTGACGCCCGACAGCGGCAGCACGGTGTGCGGGCGCCCGGCGGCCAGCAGCGCCGAGGAGAGCCGCAGGGTGTGGGCGGCCACCACGTTGTCGTCGGCCAGGCCATGGATGATCATCAGCGGGCGCTCCAGCCCGGCCGCGTACCCGTTCAGCGAGTTCGCCGCGTACACCTCGGGCCGCTCGGCCGGGTGGCCCAGGTAGCGCTCGGTGTAGTGGGTGTCGTACAGCTCCCAGTCGGTCACCGGGGCCCCGGCCACCGCCGCGTGGAACACGTCGGGGCGGCGCAGCACGGCGAGCGCGGCGAGGTAGCCGCCGTACGACCAGCCGCGGATCGCGACCCGGTCGAGGTCCAGCGGGAACTCGCCGGCCAGCGCCCGCAGCGCCTCCACCTGGTCGTCCAGGGTGGCCCCGGCGAAGTCGAAGGCGATGGACTTCTCCCAGGCCGGGCCGCGCCCGGGGGTGCCGCGCCCGTCGGCGACGACCACCGCGAAGCCCTGGTCGGCGAACCACTGCGAGTTGAGGTGCGGGTTGTGCGCCTGGACGACGCGCTGGCCGTGCGGGCCGCCGTACGGGTCCATCAGGACGGGCAGCAGGCCGTCGCGCTCGCGGTCGTAGCCGGTGGGCAGGAACACCGCGGCCGGGATGCGGCGCTCGCCCGCGAAGCGGAAGACCGGGCGGGCCTTGATGGCCGGGGTCTCGGCGTACGAGGCGACGGTGGCGACGTCGTCGACCACCACGCCCTCCGGCAGGTCGCGGGCGACCTGGACCAGCGTGCCGGGCAGGTCGGGCTCGGCGGTGGCCCGGACGGTGATGCCGCCGGCGTGCACCGCGCTGGTGACGGAGGTGAACGGGCGGCCGTTGGCGGACTCCCAGGCCAGTTCCTTGCCGTCGTGGCTGATCCGGCCGACGGCGATCCAGCCGGGCTCGGGGTCGGTCTCCTCGGCGCCGCCGGAGGCGCTGAAGAACACCTCCCGCGCGGTGACCGCGACCACCGACCGCACGTGCAGGTCGGCCCCGGTGACGGCCTGGTCGCCGACCACCAGCGCCCGCACCCCGCCCTGGTCGGAGATCCGGACCAGCTTGCCGTCCGGGGTCCAGGCCGGCACGCCCGGGAAGGCCTCCAGCCAGACCTCGTCCTGCTCCTCGAACAGCACCTCGGTGGCGCCGGTGGTCACGTCCAGGCCGAGGACCCGCTGGGCGCGCTGGTCCCGGGACTGGACGAGCAGCAGCGGCACGCCGCCCTCGGACCAGTGCACCCGGGCCAGGTACGGGAAGGCCGCGTGGTCCCAGGAGACCTCGGTGCGTCCGCCGTGCAGGTCGAGCACCCAGAGCCCGACCTCGGCGTTGGCGGTGCCGGCCGCCGGGTAGGCGACCTCGGCGGGCTCGCGGTCCGGGTTGGCCGGGTCGGCGATCCACCAGCGGCGCACCGGGCTGTCGTCGGCGCGCTCGGCCAGCAGCCGCTCGCCGTCCGGGGACCACCAGAAGCCGCGGGTGCGGTCGATCTCCTCCTGGGCGATGAACTCGGCCTGGCCCCAGGTGACGTTCGGGCCGTCCGGCTCGGCGAGCGCCCGGTCGCCGCTGCCGTCGGTGCGGGTCAGCCGCAGTTCCCCGGCGGTGTTGGCGTAGGCGACGTGGGCGCCGTCCGGGGAGAGCCGCGGGTCCAGCAGCGGTCCCACGGCGGGCAGTTCAGCGGTGGTGCCGGTGGCCAGGTCGGCGGTGAACAGCCGGCCGGAGAGCGCGAAGGCGGCCCGGTCGCCGGCGGCGTCCAGGGCGTAGCCGACGATGCCGGCCGAGCTCTCCCGGCTGCGCTCGCGGCGCGCCTTCTCGGCCGGCGAGAGGTCCTCCTCGCCGCCGCCGAGCAGCACCGCCGGGTCGGCGGCGATCCGCTCCTCGCCGGTGGCGGTGTCGAGGGTCCAGAGCAGGTTGGCCCGGTCGCCGCCCGAGCGCGAGCGCAGGAAGACGACCCGCGAGCCGTCCGGTACGACGGAGAAGGAGCGGGGGGCGCCGACGGTGTAGCGCAGGGTCCGCGCGTACTGCCGGGGGAAGGTGTCCGCAGGAGTGTGGGAGGTCATGGCACCAGACCCTACGACGGGCGACTGCCACGGCCGGGTGACTGACGATCACTCGTTCGGAGCACCACCCCCGAGTACGCCCCGAAGGGCCCCGCACCCCCTCCCACCGGCCCGTGCGCCCCACGAGTGCCCCGTTGCCCCGGCGCGCGCGGACTCACTGAATGTAATGCTCCCCTTACCCATCGGGTATGACTGGTCAGGCGAGTGATCGTCGGGCCCCGTCCCGGGCCCGCCGGACACCCGGCCCCGATTCCCGTACGGTCCCACCGCCGCCCTCCCCCGGGGGCGGCGCCCGAGAAGGGGTGTGAGCCCACATGGCCATGAACATCTCCGCAGCCGTGCTGATGCTCGTCATCGTGGTGGTGCTGATCCGCCGCTCCGGCCTCAAGCTGGCGCACGCGATCGTCTGCGCACTGCTCGGCTTCTACCTGGCCTCCAGCTCGATCGCACCGTCGATCAGCCAGGTCACCAGCAACCTCGCCGGAATGATCAACGGCCTCAAGCTCTGACCCCTCCGGCCGGTCGTTAGGCTTCCTCCCATGACCGCGACTACCGGCCGCCGCCTCCTCCTGGTCCACGCCCATCCGGACGACGAGTCGATCGGCAACGGCGCCACCATGGCCAGGTACGCCGCCGAGGGCGCCCGGGTGACGCTGGTGACCTGCACCCTCGGCGAGGGCGGCGAGGTGATCCCGCCCACGCTGGCGCACCTGACGGCCGATCGGGACGACACCCTCGGCGCCCACCGGATCGGCGAGCTGACCGGGGCGATGCGCGCCCTCGGCGTCACGGACTTCCGCTTCCTCGGCGGGCCGGGGCGCTACCGCGACTCCGGGATGATGGGCGTGCCCGAGAACGACGCCCCCGGCTGCTTCTGGCAGGCGGACGTGGACGAGGCGGCGGGCCACCTGGTCGCGGTGATCCGCGAGGTGCGGCCGCAGGTGCTGGTCACGTACGACGAGAACGGCGGCTACGGGCACCCGGACCACATCCAGGCGCACCGGGTCGCGATGCGCGCGTACGAGCTGGCCGCCGACCCGGCGTACGCCCCGGAGGCGGGCGCTCCCTGGCGGATCGCCAAGGTGTACTGGAACCGGATGCCCCGCTCGGTGCTGGACGCCGGCCTCGCCGCGACCGCCGCCGAGGCGCGCTTCCCGGGCGTCGCGAGCCCCTCCGACGTCCCCGGGGTGGTGGCCGACGAGGTGGTCACCACCGTGCTGGACGGCACCGGCTACGCCGCCCCCAAGGCCGCCGCGCTGACCGCGCACGCCACCCAGATCACCGTGGCCGGCGACTCCTTCGCGCTCTCCAACCACCTCGGCCAGCCGCTGTTCGCCACCGAGTACTACCAGTTGGTGCGCGGCCAGGCCGGGCCGGAGCGGCCCGAGCGCGACCTCTTCGCGGGCCTCGACACCGACGCCGCGGCCCCGGCGGCCGATCCGACGACCGATCCGACGGGCCGGGCCGCCGACCCGGTTCCGAGCGAGGGGAACGCCCGATGACCGCGCCCGCCGCCAAGCCGAAGAGCCCCTCGATCGCGGTGACCGTCCTCGGCACCCGCGAGGAGCGGCTGGCCGAGGCCCAACCCCCGCGCGCCGCCCGGATCGCGGCTTATGTCCTGTTCTTCCTGCTGGGCACCGCGGTGTCGGTGTGCGGATCCTTTGTGCAGGCCCTGTGGCCGCCCGTGGGAGTTCTGCTGGCGCTCGCCGCCACCGCCGCGACCTTCTACGCCGGCCTGCGGGTCACCGGCACCAAGCTGGGCGCCGCGGTGCCCGCGGGCGGCTGGTTCATGGCGATGCTGCTGCTGATGGTGCCCCGGCCGGAGGGCGACAACGTGCTCTGGTCCAACGCCACATCGCTGGCCTGGCTGTTCGTCGGCTCGATCCTGGGCGTGATCTGCGCCACCCTGCCCACCCGCACCAGCTGGTTCCCCGGCGTGCCCAACCCCAAGCGCTGAGCCGGGCGGGCGGCCGCGTACGGTGGCGCACACAACGCGCAGTCAGGACCACTCCGCCGTACTCTCATACCGGAGGAACCGGACGTATCAGGATCTGTCCGAAGCCGTTCACCGCTCAGTTCTTCCCAGTATGGTGGTCCCGCAGTACGTCGTACCCGACCGCCGTTTGCCCCAGGCCCGGCGACCACGAACCGCGGTCGCGCCGCACGGCCCGCCCGCGAACCCGGAGCAGAGCAGCATTGAGCAGCCGCGAATCTGACAACGCCAACCCGACGCCCCGGCGCACGGGTCCGGACGCCTACCCGTCGGGCACGCCGCCCTACGGCACCCCGGCGGGCCCCGGCGGCGACCGGGCCGGCGCCGACACCGGGTCGGGCGGCGAGGACGACGGTCCGAAGACCGAGACCACCCTGACCACCCGGGTCCGGATCAACATCCCCGGCTCGCGCCCGATCCCGCCGGTCGTCGTCCGCAGCACCGTCAAGAACGAGACCGCCCGGGGCGACGACGGCCCGGCCGACCCGTTCGCGCCGGGCGCCGAGCCCGGCGGCCCGCGGCACCGCTCCGCGCCCGCCTCGCCCGTCCTCGGCGTGATGGAGGGCGGCTCCGGCTCGGCCACCCCGCCGAACCTGCCGCCGGAGTGGCAGATCCCGCCGATCCCGCCGGCGACCTCGGAGTCCGAGTCCACCGGCGCGTGGTTCCGGCCGCGGCAGAAGAAGGCCCCGGCCGCCGAGCCCGTCCCGGCCGCCGTGCCGGTCGGCGCCCCGAGCGCCCCGAGCGCGCCGCGCGCGCCGGAGGCCCCGGCCGTGCCCGGCCCCGGCGCCGAGGCCCGGCCGCAGGCCGCCCCGAGCGGTGCCCGCCCGGCTCCGGACGCCGGCGCCGCCCGGCCGAACGGCCGCCCGCTGCCCACCCGGGGTCAGGCCCCGCACCAGGGCGCCGCCCCGGCCACCCCCGCCTCGCCCTACGGCGCCGGGGGCCCGGCCGAGGAGCCCGGCGTGTACGAGAGCGCCGACCCGTTCGCCCCGGTCACCGATCCGTTCGCCCCGACCGGTCCGACCGGCTCCGCCGCCGGCGCGCGCGGCCGCGGCGACCAGCGCGGCCCGCGCGGCAGCCGTCCGGAGCAGCCGTCACCGCACCAGCAGGGCGGCCCCCAGCAGGGCGGGCTGCCGCAGGGCGGCTTCCAGCAGCCCGGCGGCCAGCAGGGCGGGTTCCCGCAGGGCGGCTTCCCGCCGGCCGAGCCCGGCCCGGAGGACACCTCGGTGGACGGCTTCGCGCCGATCCGCGAGCACGCCGCCCCCCCGGCCGCCATACCCGGCCTGCCCCGGAACGGCACCGCCCCGCAGGGTGCCGACGGCCGCCCGCAGCCGGGCCTGTTCGCCTCGGCCCCGACCGGTGCCGACCCGTTCGCCACCCAGCGCCCGGCCGCCCCCGGCCAGGACCCCTTCGCCGCCCCGGCGGGCCCCGGCGGGCTCTTCCCGGGCGCGCCCCAGCCCGCCTCCCAGCCCACCCCGCCGCCCGCCCCCGGCGGGCCCCGCCGGGCGGGTCGGGACCCGGAGGCCACCGAGGTCACCCCGCTGCCCACCCCCGGCCCCCAGGCCGCGGCGGGCGGTCCCGGCGGTCCCGGCGGCCAGGTCGACGCCGCCCCGTTCCTCCCCGGCGCCGTCCCCGGGCCGGCCCCCGCGGCCGGCCCCGCAGCCGCCAAGGACAAGGCCGAGCCGGCCGCCCCGGCCAAGGGCAAGGCGAAGGCCAAGCGCGGCGGCCCGAAGAAGCTGGTCAAGCTCGGCGTCTACGCCGTCGGCGGGGTGTTCTTCCTCGGCGCCGCCGCGTACGGCACCGGCCTGATGCTCAACCAGTCCGACATCCCCAAGGGCACCGTGGTGCTCGGCACGGACATCGGCGGCAACGGCCGCGACCAGGCGATCCACGCGCTGGACGCCTCGGTCGGCAAGGCCGGGCAGCAGCCGCTCAAGCTCAAGATCGGCGACCAGAGCGTCGACCTGGACCCGACGGTCGCCGGCCTGAGCTTCGACACCACGGCCACCGTGGACGGCCTCGCCGCGCACAGCTACAACCCGGTCGACGTGATCAAGTCGATCCAGGGCGGCACCAAGGCCGTCGCCCCGGAGGTCCGGGTCGACCGCGCCAAGCTCAAGGCCGCGCTGGACTCGCTGGCGGTCGGCTCGGGCCAGGGCCTCCAGGAGGGCTACGTCAAGTTCGCCGACAACGGCGACCCGGTCGTGGTCCCCGGCAAGGCCGGTCAGGCGGTGGACACCAACGCCGCGCTGGACGTGATCGAGCAGGCCTACCGCGACCGCGCCGCCGGCAAGCCGGACCAGCCGATCGCCCTGGCCGTCACGGCCGCCCAGCCCAAGGTCTCCACCCAGGCCCTCCAGGCCGCCGCGGACAGCCTCGGCAAGCAGGTGACCAGCGGGAAGATCCACATCGTGGCCGGCGCCAAGACCTGGGACTTCGGCCCGAAGACCGCGGCCAAGGCGCTCACCCTGACCCCGGACGCCTCCGGCAAGATCGCGCCCAAGTGGGACCTCGACGCGCTGGGCTCCCAGCTCAACGGCGCGTTCGACAAGGTGAAGGCCAAGAAGAACGGCCAGACCGCCGCGATCACCCCGCAGGACGTCGCGGACGCCGTCACCGCGCTGTTCGACAAGACCGGCGACAAGGAACGCACCTTCAAGTTCACCACCGCCTGACGCCGGACACCTGGCGTCTGACGCCGGACGCCGGACGCCGGACGGCACCACCGTCCGGCGACGTCCGCCGACGAGCCGGGCACGAACGAGGGGCGGGGCCGCCGCACCGCACGGATGCGGCCGTCCCGCCCCTCGACAACTCCCCCTCCCGGTCAGCAAGATGTGACGCCACACCATCCGTCACAACCACCCCGGGAGCCACGCCGATGGGCCGCCGCAGCCTCCAGCACCACCGGACGGCACTGCTCGCCGGTCTCACCGTCCTGACGCTCTCCCTCGCGCTCTGCTCCTGCTCCGCGGGGTCGGACGGCGCCGTCGCGAACGCCCCGGTCGCCGCCACCGGGGTGCCCAAGCTGACCTCGGTCGACATCAACGCCCACGACCGCGCCCAGCTGCGCCAGGGCGGCACCCTGAACCTGGCGATCTCCCAGTTCTCCCACCAGTGGTCGCCGATCCACGCCGACGGCACCGAGTCCTCGACCGTGGCGGTCAGCAAGCCGCTGCTGCCGACCTTCTTCCGCTCCGACGCGGCGGGCACCCAGACCGTCAACCCGGCCTACCTCCAGGAGGCCCACGCCGAGCTCAGGGACGGCCACCAGGTGGTCACCTGGACACTCAACCCGAAGGCCCACTGGTCCGACGGCACCCCGATCACCTGGCACGACATCGAGGCCAACTGGCGCGCCATGAACGGCAAGGACCCGGCGTACCGGCCGTCCAGCACCTCCGGCTTCGAGCTGGTCAGCTCGGTCGAGCGGGGCAAGGACGACTTCCAGGCCGTGATGACCTTCGACCGGCCGTTCTCCGAGTGGCAGTCGATGTTCAACGGCGCCGCCAACGCGCCGTTGCTGCCCGCGAGCCGGGTGTCCACCCCGGAGCTGTTCAACTCGGCCTACCTGGACGCGATCCCGCTCACCGCCGGCCCCTTCAAGGTCGAGCGGCTGGACCCGTCGGCGCAGACCGTCACCCTGGTCGCCGACCCGGCCTGGTGGGGCGACAAGCCGGTGCTGGACCGGATCGTCTTCCACGCCATGCTGCCCGACGCGATGCGCACCGCCTTCGCCAAGGGCGAGATCGACCTCCTCAACAACGGCCCGGACCTGGCCGGCTACCAGGTCATCAAGAGCACCAAGGGCGCGGCCGTGCGCCGGGCCGGCGGGCCGGACTTCCGCCAGCTCACCCTGAACGCCCGCACCCCCGCGCTCGCCGACGCGACCGTCCGCCAGGCCGTCCTCCAGGCGATCAACCGGGATGCCCTGATCCGCACCGACCTCAACGGCCTGGACTGGCCCGCCGTCCCGCTCAACAACCACCTGCTGGTCGCCAACCAGAACGGCTACCGCGACAACTCCCTGGGGCTGTCCCGCTTCGACCCGGCCGAGGCCGCCCGCAAGCTGGACTCGGCGGGCTGGAAGCTCGACGGCGACGTGCGGAAGAAGGACGGCCACGAGCTGAACCTGCGGATGGTCGTCCCCGCCGGGGTGGCCGTGGCCCAGAGCGAGACGGCCTCCGTGTCGAAGATGCTCAAGGACGTCGGCGTCAAGGTCACCCCGGTGACCGCCGCCGCCAACGAGTTCTTCGACAAGTACGTCAACCGCGACGACTTCGACATCGCCGTCTACGCGCTGCTCGGCACCCCGTTCCCGGCCAGCGGCAGCCGCGCGACCTACGTCCAGAACAGCTCCTCCAACCGGGCCGGCACCGGCAGTTCCGCAGTGGACGCCGCGCTCGACCGGGCCGCCGGCGCGACCGACGCCGGCACCGCCTCCGAGGCGATCAACCAGGCCGACGGCGAACTCTGGAAGGTGGCCGGCGTCCTGCCGCTCTACCAGCGCCCGCAGCTGTACGGCGCCCGCGCCGACCTCGCCAACATCGGCGCCCAGGGCCTGTCGGACATCGTCTGGGAGAACGTCGGCTTCACCAAGTAGCGCCCCGACTCAGCCGTGCAGGGTCTCCCGCCAGTAGTGGCAGGCGCTGCGGCGGCCGGGCAGCTCGGCCCCCTCCGCGTCCGCCACCGGCACCAGCGGCGGGAGTTCGGTCAGGCAGCGGTCCCGCACCCGGTCGCAGCGGGGATTGAACGCGCAGCCCTCCGGGATGCGCAGCAGGCTGGGCGGCAGGCCCTTGATGGCGTGCAGGTCCTGGCCCTTCTGGTCCAGCCGGGGGATGGAGTCCAGCAGGCCCCGGGTGTACGGGTGGGCCGGACGCGCGTACAGCTGGTGCACGGGGGCGGTCTCGACGATCCGGCCCGCGTACATCACGGCGATCTTGTCCGCGACGTCGGCGACCACGCCCAAGTCGTGGGTGATCAGGATCAGGCCCATGTTGAACTCGGCCTGCAACTCGGCCAGCAGGTCCATCACCTGGGCCTGCACCGTCACGTCCAGCGCGGTGGTGGGCTCGTCGGCGATGATCAGGTCCGGCTCCAGGGCCAGCGCCATCGCGATCATGATGCGCTGGCGCATGCCGCCCGAGAACTGGTGCGGATAGTCGTTCACCCGCTGCTTGGCCGCCGGGATGCGCACCCGCTCCATCAGCTCGACGGCCTTCACCTTCGCCTCGGCGCGCGAGAACCCCTGGTGGACCCGGAACATCTCGCCGAGCTGGTAGCCCACGCTGAGCACCGGATTGAGGGCGGACAGCGCGTCCTGGAAGATCATCGCGATCTGCCGGCCCCGGACGGTCCGCCGGAGCCGGGGGCTCATGGTCAGCAGGTCGTCACCCCGGAACAGGATCCGCCCCGCGGTGATCCGGCCGGGCGGCACGTCCAGGATGCCCATGATCGCCTGCGCCGTCACCGACTTCCCGGAGCCGGACTCGCCCAGCACCGCCAGCGTCTCCCCCGCCGCCACCGAGTAGCTCACCCCGTTGACGGCCCTGGCGACACCGTCCTGGGTGTGGAACTCGATGTGCAGGTCCTCGACCTCCAGCAGCGGCGTCCCGGGCACCAGGTTCTCCCGTCCGCCGCCGACCACCTCGACCGCATCCATCCGGGCAGCCCTCCTCAGCGCAGCCGCGACCATCGCCTGGCGCAGAGCAACTATCAAGGAACGGCGTTCACTTGGGGAGTGTGCGGCAGATCTCGGTTCCATCACGGCGAAGGGCGCGCCCTCGGTACGAGGACGCGCCCTGGGTGGCACCGACCGCTAAGGCTCCTGGCCGGAGCCGCCGTCGGCCTCCCCGTTGCCCTGCTCCGCGGCGCTCTGCCCGTTGCCCTGCTCCGCCGCGCTCCGCCCGATCTCGCGCTCCGCCGCACTCCGCCCGATCTCGCGCTCCGCCGCGAAGTGACACGCCGAGTCGTGCACCGCCGCCCCGTTCAGCCAGCCCGGCGAGGTCAGCAGCGGCACCTCCACCGAGCACCGCTCCTGCGCCTTCCAGCAGCGGGTGCGGAACCGGCACCCCGAGGGCGGGTTGGCCGGCGAGGGCACGTCCCCGGTGAGCACGATCCGGTCCCGGCTCTCGCGCGCCGTCGGATCCGGCACCGGCACCGCCGACAGCAGCGCCTGGGTGTACGGGTGGGTCGCGTGGTCGTAGATCTCCAGGTCGCTGCCGAGCTCGACCATCTTGCCCAGGTACATCACCCCCACCCGGTCCGAGATGTGCCGGACGATGGAGAGGTCGTGGGCGATGAACATGTACGAGAGGTTGAACTCGCCCTGCAGCTGCTCCAGCAGGTTGATCACCTGCGCCTGGACGGACACGTCCAGCGCGGAGACCGGCTCGTCGCAGATGATGATCTCCGGCTTGAGCGCCAACCCCCGGGCGATGCCGATGCGCTGGCGCTGGCCGCCGGAGAACTGGTGCGGGTACCGGTTGATGTACTCCGGGTTGAGCCCGACCACGTCCAGCAGGTCCTGGACGGCCTTGCGGCGGTCGCCCTTGGGCGCCACCTCGGGGTGGATCTCGAACGGCTCACCGATGATGTCGCCGACCGTCATGCGCGGGTTCAGCGAGGTGTACGGGTCCTGGAACACCATCTGGATGTTGCGCCGGACGGCCTTCAACCCGGCCCCGGAGAGCCGGGAGATCTCCTCGCCCTTGTAGCGGACGGATCCTCCGGTGGCCGGCTCCAGGCTCATCAGCACCTTGGCCAGCGTGGACTTGCCGCAGCCGGACTCGCCGACGATGCCGAGCGTCTCGCCCTGCATCAGGTCGAAGCTGACCCCGTCCACCGCCTTGACCGCGCCGACCTGCTTCCGGAACAGCACGCCCTTGGTCAGCGGGAAGTGCTTGACCAGGTCCCGGACCTCCAGGATCGGCTCGCCGCGCGGCACCGGCTGCTCGAAGGCGACCTCCTCCGGCACCGCCGCGCCCATCGCGCTGGCCCCGTTAACGGCCATGGAGGGTCTCCTTCCAGAAGAAGCAGGCGCTGCCGCGGCCCTCCAGCGGGGTGCCGTCCTCCTCGGTGACCGGGAACAGCTCCGGCACCTCGGCCCGGCAGACGTCCTGCGCCCGCGGGCAGCGGGGGTTGAAGGCGCAGCCCTTGGGGATCCGCAGCAGGTTGGGCGGCAGGCCCTTGATGGCGTAGAGCTCGTGGCCCTTCTGGTCCAGCCGGGGGATGGAGTCCAGCAGGCCCCGGGTGTACGGGTGCGCGGGCCGGGCGTACAACTCGTGCACGGGGGCGGTCTCGACGATCCGGCCCGCGTACATCACGGCGATCTTGTCCGCGACGTCGGCGACCACGCCGAGGTCGTGGGTGATCAGGATGAGCCCCATGTGGAACTCGGCCTGGAGCTCGGCGAGCAGGTCCATCACCTGGGCCTGGACGGTGACGTCCAGCGCGGTGGTGGGCTCGTCGGCGATGATCAGGTCCGGTTCCAGGGCCAGCGCCATCGCGATCATGATGCGCTGGCGCATGCCGCCCGAGAACTGGTGCGGGTAGTCGTTCACCCGCTGCTTGGCCGCGGGGATGCGCACCCGCTCCATCAGCTCGACGGCCTTGGCCTTCGCCTCGGCCCGGGAGACACCCTGGTGCGCCCGGAACATCTCGCCGAGCTGGTAGCCCACGCTGAGCACCGGATTGAGGGCGGACAGCGCGTCCTGGAAGATCATCGCGATCTTCCGGCCGCGGATCCTGCGCCGCTCCTCCTTGCCCATCGTCAACATGTCCTGGCCGCGGAAGCGGATCTCCCCGCGCGGGATCCGGGCCGGCGGCATGTCCAGGATGCCCATGATCGCCTGGGCGGTCACCGACTTCCCGGAGCCGGACTCGCCCAGCACCGCCAGTGTCTCCCCGGCCCGGACGCTGTAGTTGACCCCGTTGACGGCCCGGGCGACGCCGTCCCGGGTGACGAACTCGACGTGCAGGTCCCGCACGTCGAGCAGCGGCCCCTCGTAGGGCGTCTGCCGCTCCTGGCCGGTGGCGTCCACAGCTGTACTCACGATGCGCTCCCCTCGCTCAGCGAAGCTTCGGGTCGAGGGCGTCGCGCACCGCGTCGCCCAGCATGATGAAGGCCAGCACGGTGACGGAGAGCGCCGCGGCCGGGAAGAACAGCACGTACGGCGCCGTGCGGATCACCTTCTGGGCGGAGGAGATGTCGATGCCCCAGGAGATGGTCGGGTCCTGGAGGCCGATGCCGAGGAAGCTCAGCGTGGCCTCGGCCGCGATGTAGCCGCCGAGCGCGATGGTGGCGACCACGATCACCGGGGCGATCGCGTTCGGCAGGATGTGCCGGAACATCAGCCGCCCCGTCCCGGCACCGAGCGCCCGGCCCGCCACCACGTAGTCGGCCTGTTTGACGGTCAGCACCGCGCCGCGCATGACGCGGGCGATCTGGGTCCAGCCGAGCACGCCGAGGGCGATGACCACGCTCCAGACCGTGCGGGTGGCGAAGGCGTTCAGCAGCACCAGGGCGCCGAGCAGCAGCGGGATGCCGAAGAAGATGTCGATGATCCGGGAGATCACCGCGTCCACGGCGCCGCCGAAGTACCCGGCGACCATGCCGGTCAGCCCGCCGAGCACGGTGACCGCGGCGGTCACGAAGATGCCGACGGTGATCGAGGCGCGGGCGCCGTAGATGACCCGGGCGAAGATGGAGCGGCCCTGGGCGTCGTAGCCGAACCAGCCGACGCCGAAGACGTCGCCCCAGTCCGGCCGGCGCAGGTAGTCGTTCACCAGGTCGGCCTTGCGCGGGTCGGCGTCGGTGAAGGCGTACGGGAAGACCGCCATCACCACCAGCAGCAGGATCAGCACCGCGGAGATCAGGAAGATCGGCCGCCGGCGCAGGTCCCGCCAGGCGTCGCCCCAGAGGCTGCGGGCTTCCTCCCGCTTCTCCACGTCGGGTTCGACCAGGGTCTCCTGCTCGACCGCCATGCCCTGCTCGCCCGCGTAGTCCAGGTGCGCGACACCGGGCTTGGGGTGCGGCTTGGGCGAGTCCTCGTCGTGGATGTCAGGCATAGCGGATCCTCGGGTCCAGGACCGCGTAGAGCAGGTCGACGAGCAGGCTGGCGACCAGGTAGACGATCACCAGGACGGTCACGATGCCGACCACGGTGGGCCCTTCCTTCGTGTTGATCGCCCGGTACAGGACGTTGCCGATGCCCTGCACGTTGAAGATGCCCTCGGTGACGATCGCGCCGCCCATCAGCGCGCCCAGGTCGGTGCCGAGGAAGGTGACCACCGGGATCAGCGAGTTGCGCAGCAGGTGGCGCAGGATGATGGTGCGCCGGGGCAGGCCCTTGGCGACGGCGGTGCGCATGTAGTCGGCCCGCAGGTTCTCGCCGATCGAGGTCCGGGTCAGCCGGGCCACGTAGGCGAGCGAGAGCGAGCCCAGCACCACGGCGGGCAGGACGAGTTGGGTGAGGTCGTAGCTGTCCTGCACGGTCGGGGTGACCCAGCCCAGATTGGTGGCGAAGATCGTCTGCGCGATGTACGCCAGCACGAAGACCGGGATCGAGATCACCACCAGGGTCAGCACCAGCACCAGGGTGTCCGCGATGCTGCCGCGCCACAGTCCGGAGACCAGGCCGAGGGCGAGGCCGAGGACCAGCTCGAACACGAAGGCCAGCAGCGCGAGCCGGATGGTGACCGGGAAGGCCCCGGCCATGATGTCGGAGACCGGGCGGCCGGTGAAGCTGGTGCCGAAGTCGCCCTGGAACAGGTTCGCCATGTAGTGCAGGTACTGCTTCCAGACCGGCTGGTCGAGGAAGTACTTGTGCTTGATGCTGGCCACCACGGCCGGGTCGGCCGCCTTCTCCCCGAACAGCGCCGTCACCGGGTCCCCGGGCAGCGTGTAGACCATCAGGAAGATCAGCAGCGTGGTGCCGAAGAACACCGGGATCATCTGCAGCACCCGCCGCAGCACGTAACTGCCCATCCGAGCCTCCTTCCAGGGCGTGACCGGCCGGGGGCGACCGGCCGGGAGAACCGGGCCCCGCCCTCCGTGCGGGGAGGGCGGGGCCGCGTGGGGGGCGGATCAGCCCTTGACCTCGACCTGGGTCCAGGCCGGGTTGCCGAAGGAGTCGAACTTCACGTTCTGCACCTTGTTCGAGTAGCCCGAGTTGGTGCGGTAGTACCAGAGCGGGATGGCCGGCATGCCGCTCGGCAGCACCGCCTCGGCCTGCTGGTAGCCGGTCACCGTGTCGGCGACGCTGGCCGCCTCGTCGGCCTTGGTGGCGGCGTCGTCGAACTGCGGGTTGCTGTAGCCGAAGTCGTTGGAGGCCGCGCCGGTGCGGTAGACGTCGGAGAGGAAGTTGGCGTTCAGCGGGTAGTCCTGCACCCAGCCGGTGCGGAAGGCGCCGTTGAGCTGGTGCGCGGTGATCGCCGCGCGGGCGGTCTTGAAGTCGGGCTTCGGGTCGCCCAGGCAGTCCACGCCGGTGCTCTGCCGGATCGAGTTGCAGACGGCGTCGACCCACTCCTTGTGGCCGCCGTCCGCGTTGTAGGTGATCAGCAGCTTGTTGCCGGGGACGCCGCCGCCCTCCTGGATCAGCTGCTTGGCCTTGGCCGCGTCGAACTTGCAGAAGTCGCCGCAGGCGCCGTCCTTGTAGCCCTCGACGCCCTCGGCGACCCAGGCGGTGGCGGGCTTGCGGGAGCCCTGGAGCACCGTCTTGGTGATGATGTCCCGGTCGATCGCCATCGACAGGCCCTGGCGCACCTTCGCCTTGTCCGGCGAGGACCAGTCGGCCTGGTAGAGCGTGAAGCCGATGTTCTGGATCGCGCCCTGCGGGGCGTCGACGGCCCGGTCGCCGAGGTCGTTCTTGTAGTTCGCCAGCGCCGACGGCGGCACCTGGTCCATCACGTCGAGGTTGCTGGACTGGAGGTCCGCGTAGGCGGCCTCGGACGTGGTGTACATCTTGAAGACGATGCCGCCGTTCTTCGGCTTGTCCACGCCCTGGTAGTCCGGGAAGGTCTTGGTGACCACCTCGGTGTTGTGCGACCAGCTGACGAACTGGTACGGGCCGTTGCCCACCGGCTTCTGCCCGTACCCGGCCGGGTCCTTGTAGAAGGCGTCCGGCAGCGGCGAGAAGGCGATGTAGCCGAGCTTGTACTCGAAGTACGAGACCTTGTGGCTGAGCTTGACGGTGAAGTGCAGGTCGTCGGTGACGGTCAGGCCGGACATCTTGTCCGTGGTCGCCTTGCCGGTGGCCGGGTGGACGTCCTGGTAGCCCTCGATGTCGGAGAACCAGGAGCTGTTGATCTGGGCGTTGGCCGGGTTGGCGCCCCAGTTCCAGGCGTCCACGAAGTTCTTGGCGTGCACCGGGGTGCCGTCGTGGAACTTCCAGCCGTCCTTCAAGGTGATGTTGAAGGTCTGCGAGTCACTGGTGTCGATCTTGTCCGCGACCTGCATCCGGATCTTCGCGTTGCTGGGGTCGTAGTCCACCAGCCCCTTGAACAGGTTCTGGATGATGCGACCGCCGCCCACCTCGTTGGCGTTGGCGGGCTGCAGCGGGTTCTGCGGCTCATTGCTCTGGTAGCTGAACGTCTTGGAGGCGTCCGACGAGCTGCTGCCACCGCCTCCCCCGCTGCTGCTGCACCCGGTGGCCACCAGGACCACGGACGTCGCAGCGGCGAGGACCAGGCGAGCACGGGCGGCTACGGGCATGGAGGTCCCTCCTCAGGGGTGTGTGTCGCATCACACCCCATGAGAAGCGCGCCCCGGCGACGGCGCGAGCCGGGTGCACCCGGACGGGTGCCGTGACCCCCCTGCCGAGTTGACGCGGCGCCGGATCCTCCCGGCGCCCGGAACGCCGGAAGGGCCCGCGGCCGGAGCCGCGGACCCTTCCTGGTGCGTACGGGACGTCAGGCCGCGGCCGACTCCCGGACCTCGGCGAAGTGGCAGGCCGACTCGTGGGCGGCCGGGCCCTCCAGCGTGGTCGGGATCGCCAGCAGCGGGATCTCCTCGGAGCAGCGCTCCTCCGCCTTCCAGCAGCGGGTGCGGAAGCGGCAGCCGGACGGCGGGTTGGCCGGCGAGGGGATGTCCCCGGTGAGGATGATCCGCTCGCGGGTCTCGCGCGCCGTCGGATCCGGCACCGGCACCGCCGACAGCAGCGCCTGGGTGTACGGGTGGGTCGCGTTCTCGTAGATCTGCTCGTCGGAGCCGATCTCGACCATCTTGCCCAGGTACATCACGCCGACGCGGTCGGAGATGTGCCGGACGATGGAGAGGTCGTGCGCGATGAACATGTACGACAGGCCGAACTCGCCCTGCAGCTGCTCCAGCAGGTTGATCACCTGCGCCTGGACGGACACGTCCAGCGCGGAGACCGGCTCGTCGCAGATGATGATCTCCGGCTTGAGCGCGAGGCCGCGGGCGATGCCGATGCGCTGGCGCTGGCCGCCGGAGAACTGGTGCGGGTACCGGTTGATGTACTCCGGGTTCAGACCCACGACGTCCAGCAGGTCCTGGACGGCCTTGCGGCGGTCGCCCTTGGGCGCCACCTCGGGGTGGATCTCGAACGGCTCACCGATGATGTCGCCGACCGTCATGCGCGGGTTCAGCGAGGTGTACGGGTCCTGGAACACCATCTGGATGTTGCGCCGGACGGCCTTGAGGGCCGCACCGCTCAGGGTGGAGATGTCCTCGCCCTTGAACAGCACCTGACCGGAGGTGGCCCGCTCCAGGTTCATCAGCACCTTGGCCAGCGTGGACTTGCCACAGCCGGACTCGCCGACGATGCCGAGCGTCTCGCCCTTCTTCAGGTCGAAGCTGATGCCGTCGACGGCCTTGACCGCGCCGACCTGCTTCTTGAACAGGACGCCCTGGGTCAGCGGGTAGTGCTTGACCAGGTCCTTGACCTCCAGGATGTTCTCAGCCATGGAGGGTCTCCTTCCAGAGGTGGCACGCGCTGCGGCGGCCGGTGAGCTCCGTGCCGTCCTCGTCGGTCACGTGGTGCAGCAGCGGGACCTCCGTGCGGCACAGGTCGGTGGCGACGTCGCAGCGGGGGTTGAACGCGCAGCCGGCCGGAACCTTGAGCAGGTTCGGGGGCAGGCCCTTGATCGCGTACAGGTCCTGGCCCTTCTGGTCCAGGCGCGGGATCGAGCGGAGCAGGCCCTTGGTGTACGGGTGCGCGGGGTTCGCGTACAGCTCGTGCACCGGGGCGGTCTCGACGATCCGGCCCGCGTACATCACGGCGATCTTGTCCGCGACGTCGGCGACCACGCCGAGGTCGTGGGTGATCAGGATCAGGCCCATGTTGTACTCGGCCTGGAGCTCCGCCAGCAGGTCCATCACCTGGGCCTGGACGGTGACGTCCAGGGCGGTGGTGGGCTCGTCGGCGATGATCAGGTCGGGCTGCATCGACAGCGCCATGGCGATCATGATGCGCTGGCGCATGCCGCCGGAGAACTGGTGCGGGTAGTCGTTCACCCGCTGCTTGGCGGCGGGGATGCGCACCCGGTCCATCAGCTCGATGGCCTTGGCCTTGGCCTCGGCCTTGGAGGCGCCCTGGTGCACCCGGAACATCTCGCCGAGCTGGTAGCCCACGCTGAGCACGGGGTTGAGCGCCGAGAGCGCGTCCTGGAAGATCATCGCGATCTTCTGGCCGCGGATCTTGCGCCGCTCCTCGTTGCCCATCTTGAGCATGTCCTGGCCGCGGAACAGGATCTCGCCCTGGGTCACCTTGCCCGGGGGCATGTCCAGGATGCCCATGATGGTCTGGGCCGTCACGGACTTGCCGGAGCCGGACTCGCCGAGGACGGCGAGGGTCTCGCCGGCCGCGACGGAGTAGTTGACGCCGTTCACGGCCTTGGCGATGCCGTCCCGGGTGTGGAACTCCACGTGGAGGTCCTTGACCTCCAGGAGCGGGGTTCCGACTTCGAGACGATCGCTCTTCTGGTTGTTCTCGATCACGGTGGTCATCGGGTCGTCACCTCTTCTCTCAGCGGAGCTTCGGGTCGAGGGCGTCGCGCACCGCGTCGCCGAGCATGATGAAGGCCAGCACGGTGAGGCTCAGCATGCCTGCCGGGAAGAACAGGGCGAAGGGCGCCGTACGGATCAGCTTCTGGGCCGAGTTGATGTCGATGCCCCAGGAGATGGTCGGGTCCTGCAGACCGATGCCGAGGAAGCTCAGCGTCGCCTCCAGGGCGATGAAGCCGCCGAGGGCGATGGTGGCGACCACGATCACCGGGGCGATCGCGTTCGGCAGGATGTGCCGGAACATGATCCGGCTGGTGCTGGCGCCGAGCGCCCTGGCCGCCGTCACGAAGTCGGACTGCTTGATCGTGATCACCGAACCGCGCATGACACGGGTCATCTGGGTCCAGCCCAGGGCGACCAGGGCGAAGACCACGCTCCAGATCGTGCGCGTGGGGAAGGCGTTCAGGATCACCAGCGCGCCGAGCAGCAGCGGGATGCCGAAGAAGATGTCGGTGATGCGGGAGAGGATCGTGTCGACCCAGCCGCCGAAGTAACCGGCGAGCATGCCGGTGATGCCGCCGAGGAGGGTCGTGCCGACGGTGACGCAGATGCCGACCACGACCGAGGCGCGGGCGCCGTAGATGACGCGGGCGTAGATGCTGCGGCCCTGGCCGTCGTAACCGAACCAGTCCCCTTCGAAGAAGTGGGTGTAGTTCGGCGGCGTGTGGAAGTGGTTGCGCAGGTCGCCGGCCCGCGGGTCCACCGAGGTGAACAGTCCGGGGGCGATCGCGATCACGATCAGCAGCAGGATCAGCAGCGCGGAGATCACGAAGATCGGCTTGCGCCGGAGGTCGTGCCAGGCGTCGGAGCCGAGGCTGCGCGGCTTCTCCGGCTTGGCGGCGGCCGCCGCGACGGTGGTCTGGGCCGGGATCTTCCCGGCCGTCTTCTTCTCGGTCAGGTCAGGCATACCGGATCCTCGGGTCCAGGACCGCGTAAAGCAGGTCGACGATCAGGCCGGCGGCCAGGTAGACGATCACCAGGAAGGCCACGAAACCGGAGACGGTCGCGCCCTCCTTCATGTTGATCGCTTGGTAGAGCGCGTGGCCGACACCCTGGACGTTGAAGATGCCTTCGGTGACGATCGCACCGCCCATCAGGGCGCCGAGGTCGGTGCCGAGGAAGGTGACCACCGGGATCAGCGAGTTGCGCAGCAGGTGGGTGCCGATGACCTTCCGGCGCGGCAGGCCCTTGGCCACCGCGGTGCGGACGTAGTCGGCCTTGATGTTCTCGGCGATGGAGGTACGGGTGAGGCGCGCGACGTAGGCCAGCGACAGCGAGCCGAGCACGACGGCCGGCAGCACCAGCTGGGTGATGTCGTCGCTGTGCTGGACGGTCGGCGTGACCCACTTGAGGTTGATGCCGAAGATCGTCTGGAACAGGAAGCCCAGCACCGGGACCGGGATCGAGATCAGCAGCAGGGTGAAGACCAGCGCGCCCTTGTCGAAGATCTTGCCGCGGCGCAGACCCGCGAACAGGCCGATGCCGATGCCGACCACGATCTCGATGGCGAACGCGAACAGCGCCAGCCGGACCGTGACCGGGAGCGCCTCGGTGATCTTGTCGAGCACGGGACGTCCGTCCAGTGCCGTGCCGAAGTCACCGGTGAGCAGGCCCCCCATGTAGGAGAGGTACTGCTGGACCAGCGGCTGGTCCAGGTGCTGCTGGTGCTTCAGGGCTGCGAGCTGCACCGGGTCCGGCGCCTTGTCGCCCCACAGTGCCGCCAGCGGGTCACCGGGCAGCAAGTGCACCATGAAAAAGATGAGTGCGGTCGTTCCGAGGAACACCGGAATCATCTGGAGCAGTCGCCTCGCGACAAAGCGCCCCATCGTGCCTCCATGTATGGCTCTGCCGGGCCCGTCAACCCGGCAAGAGATAAGTCGGCGTGCCAACGGCCGGTGCCAGTCCTCGCCCTTGTGGGGATGGGACGGGCACCGGCCGTTGTCACCGGGTCAGGCGGTGCCGACCGATTACTTCTTCTTCTTGACCTCGACGTCGGTGTAGACCGGGTCGCCGAAGGAGTTGAACTTCACGTTCTGGACGTTGTTCGAGTAGCCCGAGTTGGTCTTGTAGTACCAGAGCGGGATCGCCGGCATGTCCTTGGCCAGAACGGCCTCGGCCTGCTGGTAGAGCTCGGCGGTCTTCTCGACCGTGGTGGCCGCGTCGGCCTGCTTCGCCAGGTTGTCGAACTCCGGGCTGGAGTAGCCGGCGTCGTTCGCGGCGGCACCGGTGCCGTAGACGTCCCGCAGGAAGTTGGCGTTCAGCGGGTAGTCCTGCACCCAGCCGGTCCGCATCATGCTCTGGACCTGCTTCTTGGTGACGATGTCACGCGAGGTCTTGAAGTCCGGCTTCGGGTCGCCGAGGCACTCGACGCCGGTCGCCTGGCGGATCGAGTTGCAGACCGCGTCCACCCACTCCTTGTGGCCACCGTCGGAGTTGTACAGGATGGTGATCTTGCCGCCGGGAACGCCGCCGTTCTCGGTGATGAGCTGCTTCGCCTTCGCCGGGTCGTACTTGCAGGCGTCGCCGCAGACGCCGGCCTTGTAGCCCATGACGCCCGGCGCCACGAACGAGTCGGCGGGCTGACGGCTGTTGTTCAGCACGGTCTTGGTGATGGTGTCGCGGTCGATCGCCATCGACAGGCCCTGGCGCACCTTGGCGGCCTTGTCCTTGTCCATGGCGGACCAGTCCGCGTTGTACAGCGCGAAGGAGATGTTCTGGATCGCGCCCTGGGCCTGGTCGATCGCGCGCTTGCCCAGGTCGTCCTTGTACTTGGGCAGGTCGGTCGAGTCGACCTGGTCCAGCACGTCCAGGGTGTCGGACATCAGGTCCTTGTACGCGGCCTCGGGCGAGGTGTAGCTGCGGAAGACGATCCCGCCGTTCTTCGCCTTGTTGGTGCCGGTGTACTTGTCGTAGGCCTTGAGCGTGATGGCCTTGTTGTGCTCCCACGACACGAACTGGTACGGGCCGTTGCCGACCGGCTTCTCGCCGAAGCCCTTCGGGTCCGCGAAGAACCCGGTGGGGAGCGGGAAGAAGGCCGAGTAGCCGAGCTTGTACGTGAAGTACGAGACGGGCTGCGACAGTTCGATGGTGAAGTGGGTGTCGTCGACGACCTTGAGGCCGGCCATCTCCTTGGCGGTCGGGTCGCCCTTGTCCGGGTGGACGGCGTCGTAGCCGACGATGTCCGAGAACCAGTCGGAGTTGATCTGGTTGTTGGCCGGGTTGGCGGACCAGTTCCAGGAGTCCACGAAGGACTTGGAGGTGACCGGGGTGCCGTCGTGGAAGGTCCAGCCGGACTTCAGCGTGACGGTGTAGTTCTTGGCGTCGGTGGTCTCGATCTTGTCGGCCACCTGGTTGCGAAGGGCACCGGTCGCGGGGTCGTAGTCGACGAGGCCCGTGAAGAGCTGCTTGACGATGCGACCGCCCTGGTTCTCCATGGCGTTGGCCGGCTGCAGCGGACGCTGCGGCTCGGCGCTCTGGAAGCTGAACGTGCCCGAGGGGTCGACCGCGGCGCTGTCCGAGCTCCCGCCGGAGGAGTCGCTGCTGCCGCTGCTGCTACAAGCAGTCGCGGCGAGCGCGACAGCAACAGCTGCGACAACCCACTTGGCCTGGCTCACACCACGCATCGGTGTGCCTCCTGAATTCGACGTTTGCGACGAGGAGGGCACCACGGATCGGTTGTCACCGGGTCCGCAATGCCGTCCGCGCTCGTGGTTTCGGCGCGCACCCCTGCGCGTTCACCCTTGACCCGAGCCTGACTGCACCCACTATCCGTCACGCACGGACACGAAAGTGACCAGTGACGATCTCAATTAGGTCACATGAACAGTCGGTAAGTTTCGAAAACCGGACATATGAGACATAGCCAGACAGGCACCAAACGGACAGTCGTCACGGATGACGAACTGTCACGTTCGCTCAGCGGACACCTGGGTGTGATGAGCGCTATTCCGTTAATAGCGGCCCCGACAACTTGGAGTAGTTGAAAAAGTTCGCCCCCCTCTCCATCGGAAAGGGGGGCGAAGCATTCCGGCCAAAGGCCGGTCAAGCCGTCCGGATCACGCCTTCTTGGCGCGCGAGGCGGTACGTCCGCGGTCCTTCTGGTCCAGCACGACCTTACGGATGCGAACCGTCTCCGGGGTCACCTCGATGCACTCGTCCTCGCGGCAGAACTCCAGCGACTGCTCCAGCGAGAGCTTGCGCGGCGGGACGATCGACTCGGCCACGTCAGCGTTCGAGGAACGCATGTTGGTGAGCTTCTTCTCCTTGGTGATGTTCACGTCCATGTCGTCGGCGCGCGAGTTCTCGCCGACGATCATGCCCTCGTACACCTCGGTGCCCGGCTCGCAGAAAAGCACGCCGCGCTCCTGCAGGTTGGTCATCGCGAAGGCGGTGACCACACCGGCGCGGTCGGCGACCAGCGAACCGTTGTTGCGGGTCGTCAGGGTGCCGAACCACGGCTCGTGGCCCTCGTGGATCGAGTGGGCGATGCCGGTGCCGCGGGTGTTGGTGAGGAACTCGGTGCGGAAGCCGATCAGGCCGCGGGACGGCACGACGAACTCCATCCGGACCCAGCCCGAGCCGTGGTTGGACATGTTGTCCATCCGGCCCTTGCGGATGCCCATGAGCTGGGTGACGGCACCCATGTGCTCCTCGGGCACGTCCACCGTGAGGCGCTCGACCGGCTCGTGGGTCTTGCCGTTGACCTCCTTGGTGACCACCTGCGGCTTGCCGACGGTCAGCTCGAAGCCCTCGCGGCGCATGGTCTCGATCAGGATGGCCAGCGCCAGCTCACCGCGGCCCTGCACCTCCCAGGCGTCCGGACGCTCGGTGTCCAGGACGCGCAGCGAGACGTTGCCGATCAGCTCGCGGTCCAGGCGGTCCTTCACCTGGCGGGCGGTGACCTTGCGGTCCACCTTGGCGCCGGACTTGGCGTCCGCGCCCTTGCCGCTGCCGCCGCGGCCGACCAGCGGGGAGGTGTTGGTGCCGATGGTCATCGAGATGGCCGGCTCGTCCACCGTGATCAGCGGCAGGGCGATCGGGTTCTCCGGGTCGGCCAGGGTCTCGCCGATCATGATGTCGCCGATGCCGGCGACCGCGCAGATGTCACCGGGGCCCGCGACCTCGGCCGGCTTGCGGGTGAGCGCCTCGGTCATCAGCAGCTCGGAGATGCGGACGTTCGAGATCGAGCCGTCACGCTTGATCCAGGCCACGGTCTGGCCCTTGCGCAGCTCGCCCTGCTCGACGCGCAGCAGCGCGATGCGGCCGAGGAAGTTGTCGGCGTCCAGGTTGGTGACGTGGGCCTGGAGCGGCGCGTCCGTCTCGAAGGTCGGGGCCGGGACGTGCTCCAGCAGGGTGGAGAAGAACGGCTCCAGGCTGGTGCTGTCGGCCGGGACGGTGCCGTTCTCCGGCTTGGTCAGCGAGGCGACGCCGTCACGGGCACAGGCGTAGACGATCGGGAACTCGATCTGGTCCTCGTCCGCGTCCAGGTCCAGGAACAGGTCGTAGGTCTCGTTGATGACCTCGTCGATCCGGGAGTCCGGGCGGTCCGTCTTGTTGATGCACAGGATGACGGGCAGCTTGGCGGTGAGCGCCTTGCGGAGCACGAAGCGGGTCTGCGGCAGCGGGCCCTCGGAGGCGTCGACCAGCAGCACGACCGCGTCCACCATCGACAGACCGCGCTCGACCTCGCCACCGAAGTCGGCGTGGCCCGGGGTGTCGATGATGTTGATGGTGATCGGCGCGCCACCATCCTTCGGGTGGTACTTGACGGCGGTGTTCTTCGCGAGAATGGTGATGCCCTTCTCGCGCTCCAGGTCGTTCGAGTCCATCATGCGGTCGTCGAGGTGCTGGTGGGCCGCGAAGGCGCCGGCCTGCTTGAGCATGGCGTCGACCAGCGTGGTCTTGCCGTGGTCGACGTGGGCGACGATGGCGACGTTACGGATGTCGTTGCGCGTGGGCATGCCTAGCGGATTCTCCCGGAATCGTGGGTTACGGCGGGCCCGGCCGCGAGACGCGCATCGGCGGCCCTTCGGCCGCGCCACCCGTTCCGCCTGCTACTACCGGTCCACCCGCCGGGCATCTGGACATGCCTCGGCTTTTCCCTATGGTACGGGGAAGCGCCCAAGGGGGCAGAAACGAGCAGGTCGGGCGGGACCAAGATCACAGACGAGTCACGTGCCCTTCACCCCGCGGTCGCGTTCCGACACTCCCCCGTTCGCGCTCCGGTGGCCCCGGGCCGCCCGCCCCGCTACCGGCTCCAGCCCACGTCCTGGAAGCGCGGCCAGCCGAAGCCGAAGGCCCCCGCCCCGACCACCCCGGTCCGCACCCCCACCAGCTCCGGCCGCTGGTAGAGCGGGACGGAGTGCCCGAGCTGCCAGATCCGCACGTCCGCCTCCTGCAACAGGTCCAGCCGGGCCGCCGGGTCCAGTTCGACGGCCGCCCGGTCGAACAGCCGGTCGATCTCCTCGGTGCCGCTGCGGCCGTAGTTGCCGCCGGACTCGAGCGTGCCGTCGGGGTCCGGCCGGGGCTTGGCGTAGGCGGCGCGCTGCTCCACGGCCGGACTGGGGCCGGCCGGCCAGGAGAACAGCGCGAGGTCGTAGTCGCCGTCGGCCAGCTGCTCCGGGACGAAGGTGTCGGCGGGCGCGGTCCGCGTCCTCACCGCGATGCCGAACCCGTCGAGGGCCACGACGAGCGCGTCGGCGGTGCGCCGGGCGGTCGCGGAGCCGGCCGGGACGAGCAGGGTGAGGGTGAGCTCCTTGCCGTCCTTGGTCCGGGTGCCCCCGTTCAGCAGCTTCCAGCCGGCCTCGTCCAGCAGGGTCGCGGCGTCGGCCGGTCCGATCGCGGCGCTGTCGTCCCGGTAGCCCTCCTGGTCCGCGGCGAGCAGGTGGCTGCCGAGCGGGGCGCCGGGCAGGCCGAGCGGGCCGAGCGCGGCCTCGGCGATCGAGCGCCGGTCCACCGCCCGGGCCACCGCCCGCCGCAGGGCCGGGTCGCCGAGCGGGCCGCGGGCGGCGTTGAGGGTGAGCTGGGTGAGCGAGGGGGCGGCCGCCCGGTGCACGGTGACCCCGGGCAGCGACTCGGCCCGCCGCAGGGCCAGCACCGCCGCCTCGCGCACCGTCTCGGGCGGGGCGGCGGCCGCCGCGGAGCCGCCCTTGGCCGAGGCCGAGGACGACGACGAGGGCGAGGGCGAGGGCGAGGGCGACGGTGCGGGCGACGGCACCGCCCGGTCCACCGCGGCGGTGAGCGGGGCGACGTCCAGCCGGCCCTGGTCCAGCGCGTCCAGCCGCCGCTCGGGCGGCGCGGCCAGGAAGTCGATCCGGTCGGTCTTCGGCAGCTCCCCCCACCAGAGCGGGTTGCGCTCCACGGTGACCCGCCCGCCGTCCTCGTCGTACCGGGTGAGCGCGTACGGCCCGGCGCTCAGGTGGCCGGTGCCGGTCAGCGCCCGGTTGAAGGCGGCCGGCGTGGCGGTCTCGGCGGCCGGGTAGAGCGGCCCGAACAGGGCCCGCCACTCGGCGTACGGCCGCCGGAAGGTCACCCTGACCTCGTGCGGGTCGGCGCCCTGGGTGACCGAGTCGATGGCCTCGTACCCGGCCGCCGGCCCGCCCCGGTAGGCCGGGTCCAGGCCGGACAGGGCGGCCCGCTGGGCGCCGAGGTCGGCGGCCGACAGCGGGGTGCCGTCGTTCCAGACGGCGTGCGGGTTGAGCCGGTAGGTGACCACCTGCGGCTGCTGCCCGGGCGGGGTGGACTCGGCGCCGACCAGGTAGTCCGGGTCCGGGACCAGCTGGCCGTGCTCGTCCGGCCGGAACAGCGAGGGGTACAGCGCGTGGGCGACCAGCGCCGAGTCGGCGCCCGCCCCGCGCTGGTAGACGTTGAGCGTGGCCGGGACGCCGTCCAGCGCCCAGTGCAGCGTGCCGCCGTCCCGGACGCCGCCGCGGTCGGCGGCGCGGACGTCCCCGGTGGTGGCGGTGGGCTCGGCCCGGGCCGGTGCGGGCGAGGGGCCGCGGCCCCGGTCCTCGGAGCAGCCGCCGACCCCGGCGGCGAGCAGCAGTGCGGCGGCTGCGGCGGTGAGCTGGCGGACGCGCATGGCGGCCATCGAACGCCGCCCGCCCCGCCCGGCCCGCACCGACACGGCGGGCCGCCGGGCGACTGCACCCGTACGGCCCAGCCCCACCGGGCGCTACAGCGCCAGCTCGAACCAGACGATCTTGCCCTTGGGCGTGCGCCGGCTGCCCCAGCGCTCGGCCAGCAGACTGACCAGTTGCAGGCCGCGCCCGCCCTCGTCGGTCTCCTGGGCGCGCCGCTGCCGGGGCTGGGCGTAGCCGTCGTCCCAGACCTCGCAGACCATGCTGCGTTCGCGCAGCAGCCGCAGCCGGATCTCGCCCCGGCCGTGCTTGAGCGCGTTCGTCACCAGCTCGCTGACCAGCAGCTCGGTGGTGTCGACCAGCTCGTCCAGCCCCCGGGCGAGCAGCCAACTGCAGGCCAGTTCACGGGCCTTGGCGACGGAGGTCGGCTCGGGCGGCAGGAACCAGTTGCCGACGGCGTCCTCGGGGAAGGCGTGCACCTTGGCCATCAGCAGGGCGATGTCGTCCTCGCCGTGGTGCGGGTCGAGCTCGCCGAGGACGTGGTCGCAGAGGTCCTCCAGGCCCTTGCCGCGGTCGCTGAGCGCGGCCCGGAAGGCGCGCAGGCCCTCGTCCAGCTGGTGCTTGCGGCTCTCCACCAGGCCGTCGGTGTAGAGGCCGAGCACCGCGCCGTCCGGGAGGGTCAGCTCGACCTCCTCGAAGGGCTCGCCGCCGACGCCGAGCGGCAGGCCGGGCGGCACGTCGAGCATCCGGGCGGGCTCGCCCGGGCTGAGCAGGACGGGCGGCAGGTGGCCGGCGTTGGCGAACATGCAGCGGCGGGTGACGGCGTCGTACACGGCGTACACGCAGGTGGCCAGGTAGACCTCGCGGGCCTCCTCGTCGGCGGTCGAGGGGAGCCGGCCGTACGGGGTGGGCGGACCGGCCGGGACGGAGTCGTCGCCGAGGCCGCGGGCGATCTCGTCCAGCGCGCCGAGCACCTCGGCCGGGTCGAGGTCGAGCATGGCCAGGGTCCGTACCGCGGTGCGCAGTTGGCCCATCGCGACGGCGGCGCGCAGGCCGCGGCCCATCACGTCGCCGATCACCAGGGCGGTGCGGTTGCCGGGCAGCGGGATGACGTCGAACCAGTCGCCGCCGACCTCGGTGTTGTTGTTGCTGGGCAGGTAGCGGCAGGCGATCTCCAGGCCGCTGGCGGCCGGGTTGCCCGGGGGCAGCAGGCTGCGCTGGAGGATCAGCGCCCGCTCGTGCTCGCGGCGGTAGAGCCGGGCGTTGTCGATGCAGACGGCGGCGCGGGCCACCAGCTCCTCGGCGATCGCCACGTCGCGGGCGTCGAAGGGCTCGCTGCCGATCGCCCGGGAGAGCTGGACGAGGCCCAGCACCTGGTCGCGGGCGACCAGCGGGACGATCAGGGTGGAGCGCAGCAGCGGGTCGCGGCCGGGCTCGGGGACGACGCTGCGGCCGGTGCGCAGCGCCCGGGCGTGCGGGGAGCGGCGCGGGTAGCAGAGGGTGCCGCCGGCTTCGGCGATCGGCAGGCCGGTGACCGAGCCGAGCACCGAGGAGGCGCCGCCGATGACGCTGGAGACGGCGACCCGGCGCAGTTCGCCGCTGCCGTCGGTGAGCACGGTGTCGCCGAGGCGGCCGGCGCTGGGGACGGTCTCGCCGGAGAGCAGCGCGGTGTACAGGTCGACGGTGGCGAGGTCGCAGAACGGCGGGACGACCACGTCCAGGAGTTCCTTGGCGGTGGTCTCCAGGTCGAGGGTGGAGCCGATGTGCGCGCTGGCCTCGTTGAGCAGGGCGAGGTTGCGGCGCACGCCGTCGGCCTCGCGCTCGGCGACGTGCCGGCTGGTGACGTCGGAGACCTGTCCGGCCACGCCCATCGGCTGCCCGGCCGAGCCGTTGAGCCGGTACAGCGAGACGGCCCAGAGCCGGTTGCCCTCGCGGGTCGGGACGGCGCTGTGGAAGCGCAGGTCGAAGACGGGCTCGCCGGTGGCGAGGACCTTGCGCAGGGCGGCGCTGAGCCGGTCGGCCTCGGACGGCGGGAAGAGGTCGTGCGGGGTGAGGCCCTCCAGGTCGGTGGGCACCAGGCCCATCCCGGAGGCGAAGGCGTCGTTGACCCGCTGCAGCCGCAGCCGGTCGTCGAAGAGCACGAAGCCGGTGGGCGTCTGCCCGAAGACGGCCTCGGAGGCGGCGAGGTCGGTCTCGATCCGGCGCAGCCGGCCGAGGTCGACCGCCAGACAGGTGGCGCCCGCGGTGGGCAGGGCGCTGTCGGGCATCAGGTAGAGCTCGGCGAGTCCCTCGCCGCCGGTGGCGTCCCGGTAGGGGGTGGTGCCGACCCACTCCTCGCCGGCCAGGGTGCGCTCCAGCCGGGCGCGGCCGCGGCGCCAGAGTTCGCGGGGGACGAAGGTGCTGATCGGGTCGGCGCCCACGGCCTCGGCGGCGGGGACGCCGAAGAACTCGGCGGCCCGCTCGCTCCACTGGCTGATCCGGCCGTCAGGGCCGATCGCGAAGGTGGCGACCCGGATGTAGTCGTAGATCGAGCCCGGGTCCCCGGCGCCCCAGGACCGGGGTTCGGCCGCCGGGTGGGCCGCGGCGCGGTCCTCGCGGCCCGGGCCCGCGGCGGCGTGGGCCGGCGGCGCCGCCGGTACGGGCAGGTGCGGGGAACCGGCCTGCCCGGGCACAGCGGCATGACCGCTGCTGCTCGGCGCGTTCCGCGCCGGAGTGCTGTTCAACGGACCGACCCCTCCAACCCGCGACCGTCCGGATGTCGAGAAGACCGAGTATTCATCATCGAGGGGTGCGTTCACACGCCCTCAACATCACAACATCAGATCGGGCGAAGGTTTTTGTCCTACCGCCCGCGCAACCACAATGCCACGCCCGCGCCCCCTTCCGGAGCGCGCGCTCCCCCTGGGCGCCCGTTGGCATATGCAGCACGGTTCTCCTGACGGTCCGGACGCTCTACTCGCGTCACTCCTCGCCGGGGTCAGTACCCGGCAGTGCCAGCTCGAACCAGACCACCTTGCCGATCCCCTCGGCCCGGGCACCCCAGTGCAGTGCCAGCCGGTGGACCAGCTCCAGGCCCCGGCCGCCCTCGTCGGCCTCGGCCGCGTGGCGCTCCCGGGGCGGGTCAGGCAGCGGGTCGGAGATCTCGACCAGCAGCGTCTCGCCGAGCGTCAGCCGGACCCCGATCGGGGCGCTGGCGTACCGGACGGCGTTCGTGACCAGCTCGCTGACCAGCAGCTCCGCGGTGTCGGTGAGGTCCTCGACGCCCCACTCGGCGAGCGCGGCGCGGACCAGCCGGCGGGCCCGGGAGACGGCGGTCGGCTCCGCGGGCAGCGTCCAGCCGGCCGTCGGGGTGCCGGCCTGGCCGTGCCCGAGCCGGGCCAGCAGCAGGGCGACGTCGTCCGGCTCGCGGCCCTGCTCCATGGTGTCCAGCACCGCCTCGCAGGCGGCCTGGATGGAGGCGTGCGGCTCCTGGAGCACGGTGAGCAGCCGGCCCAGGCCGACGTCGAGGTCCTTGTCCCGGGACTCCACCAGGCCGTCGGTGCAGAGCGCGAGCAGGCTGCCCTCGGGGATCTTCAGTTCGACCGATTCGAACGGAACTCCGCCCACGCCGAGCGGGGCGCCGGAGGGCAGGTCGAGGATCCGACCCGCGCCGCCGAGCAGCGGCCCGCCGGTGCGGGTCGGCTCCCCGGCCTCCTCGCCCGGCACCACCAGCACCGGCGGGATGTGCCCGGCCTTGGCCACCGTCAGCTTCGCCGTGCCCGGGTCGAAGACGGCGTAGACGCAGGTGGCGAGCAGCGCCTCGTCCGGGCCCTGGGCGAGGTCGTCGGCCAGCTCGTGGACGTGCCGCAGCAGGACGTCCGGCGGCAGGTCGAGGGCGGCCAGCACCCGGACGGCGGTGCGCAGCCGCCCCATCGTGGCCGCGGCCCGCAGGCCGTGGCCCATCACGTCGCCGACCACCAGCGCGGTCCGGTCGCCGGGCAGCGGGATGACGTCGAACCAGTCGCCGCCGACCTCGGTGCCGCTGCTGCCGGGCACGTACCGGTAGGCGACCTCGACGCCGGTGGGCTGGGGGACCTGCTGCGGGAGCAGGGTGCGCTGGAGGGTGAGCGCGGCGGTGCGCTCGCGGGCGTACAGCCGGGCGTTGTCCAGCGAGCTGCCGGCCCGGTCGGCGAGTTCGACGGTGAAGGCGAGGTCGTCCCGGTCGAAGCCCTCGCGGTAGCCGGCCCGGCTGACCAGCAGCAGGCCGATCACGATGCCGCGGGCGCGCAGCGGGACGACCAGCATCGAGTGCACGCCCAGGTCGTGGGCGGCCTGCATCTTGGGGTCGCCGGGGTAGGTGACGTCGTCCAGCTGGTCGGCGCCGGACAGCAGCTCGGGCACGCCGGTGCGCAGCACCCGGCCGCAGGCGGAGTCCTCGGCGAAGGTGATCCGGGCGCCGCGCCGGAGCATCACGTCGACCTCGGGGCCGTCCTGGACGGAGGCGGTGCCGAGCTGGAGCAGCGAGGTGCGCCGGTCGTGGCCGTGCCGGGGCAGGTCGTCACCGTGCGCGACGGCCTGGAGCAGGATCACCGCGGAGTGGTCGGTCAGCCGGGGCACCACCGAGCTGGCCAGTTCCTGGGCGATCCGGGCGGCGTCGAGCAGGTCCCCGACCCGGGAGCCGAACTCGTTGAGCAGCGAGAGCCGGCGCCGGGCGTGTTCGACCTTGGCCACCGCCCGGTAACGCTCCGTCACGTCCATCACGGTGCCGGAGATGCCGAGCACCCGGCCGGCCCGGTCGGTCATCCGGCTGTAGGAGATCGAGCGGTAGCCGGCCCGAGTGGTGACCGGGGAGGCGAGGGTGACGTCGATGACCGGTTCGCCGGTGGCCAGCACCTGGCGCTGGATCGCGGTGATCTCGTCGGCGGCCCGCTCGGGCAGGGTCTCGCCGGTGGTGCGGCCGACGTGGTCCTCCAGGGCGACGCCGTTCATCTCGGCCAGGGTCTGGTTGACGGCGGTGTAGCGCAGGTCGGTGTCCAGGATGGCGATGCCCAGCGGGGACTGCTCGAACAGCGCGTCGCGCACCGCGAGGTCCCGCTCGACGGCCCGTACGGCGGCCGCCTCGGCCAGGTTGACCTGGAGGAACGGGGTGCCGTCGCCGTCCACCAGCAGGGAGATCCGGGCGTCCACGGCGACCGGCCCGCCGTCCCGGTCGCGCAGTTCGGCGTTGCCCGCCCAGCGGCCGTGCCGCAGGGTGTCCTGGACGGCGGCCCGGATCCGGGCGACCTGCTCCTGGTCCGGGATCAGCTCGTCGATCCGGCGGCCGACCAGCAGTTCGCTCGGCCAACCGAGCAGTTCCTCGGCGGCCGGGCTCCACAGCACCACCCGGCCCGCGGTGTCCAGGATCGCGATGGCGACCTTGAGCATGTCCAGCAGGCTGCCCCCGGGCGGCGCGCCCAGGCCCTGCCGGGCGTCCGCCGGACCGCCCGGGAACGGCCGGCCGGGGCGGCTGCGCAGGGCGGGCCGGACGCCGGGCTCGGGGACGGCCAGGGTCGGGGCCGGCTGGACCGACTGGGCACTGCCCGGGACGTCGGGCCCGCCGCGGCGCCGGCCGGACGACGGCGGCTGCGCGGCGGCCGCGGGGGCGGCGCGGCGCAACCGCGCGCGGGCGGCGGCGCCTCCCGAGGTGCCTGCCCGGCGCGCTCCCCCGCCGCCGTTCCCGGTTGTCGACACCGACGGGGCCTCCGGCTCTGGTCGGGATCGGCGGCGCCGGCTGGGGCGGCTCACCGATGGTGACGAATGGTGCCGAAAGGCGACATACCCAGCAGAACCCAGGCTATCCCGGCTGCCGGGTCGTCTTGTCCGATTGACCTATCCGGCGGCTTGCGCGTCGCCCGCCTGACCTATCCGGCGGCTTGCGCGTCGCCCGCCTGACCTATCCGGCGGCTTGCGCGTCGCCCGCCGCCGCGAGCAGCTCGGCGACCTGCGGCAGGACCTCGCGGTCGTGCCCGATCCAGTCCACCGAGTCCAGCTCGGCCGGGCCCAGCCAGCGCAGCTCGTCGTGGTCCTCCAGCGCGCTCGGCTCGCCGGACAGCAGCTCGGCGGCCCAGAAGCGCAGCTCCATGCCCGGCCGCACGGCCCACCCGCCGGACAGCCGCCGCAGCGCCCGCACCCGTACGCCCAGCTCCTCCAGCAGCTCGCGCTCCAGCGCCTGCGCCTCGGTCTCGCCGGGCTCGGCCTTGCCGCCGGGGAACTCCCAGCGGCCGGCGACCGGCGCGGGCGCGCTGCGGCGGGCGGCGAGCACCCGGCCACCGCGGATCAGCACCCCGCCGACGACGATCCGCGGCGGGGTTCCGACAGTGGTCTCAGCGGCCTGTTCCATGCCCCCGACCCTACGGGGCCCGGTCCGGGTCCCGGGCCTCGACCCAGTACGGCTGCTTGTGGCCGCGCGCCTCGAACTCGGCGGCCAGGCGGTGCGCCCCGGCCTCGGCCAGGTTGTCGGCAACGAGGAAGCGGTTGCCGCTGTCGTCCTGCCGCATCACCCGAAAGGTGCCCATGCCGGGAGGCCAGCGGGTGGGGCCCGGCCGCGGCTCCGGGTGGCGCCCGGGTTCGGCGCCGGACCCGGCGTGGTGTCCCCGGCCGGCGTGGGGGTCGGGCCGGGGACACCCGGGTGACCCTACGGCTCCCGCGCTACCGGCAGGTACGGGCGGGGTTAACGCCGAGTAACCCGGCGACCGGCCCGGCCCTGAGGCGCGCCCGGCCCGGGCGGGCCCGGCGCGGGCGGGCTCAGACCCGGAGGTCGGGCACCTGCTCACCGGTGGACAGGCCGAGCGCGCGCCGGATGTCCACGCTGATCGGCACCGTCCTGGCGACCAGCGCCCGGGCCCGGCGCAGGTCGCCCGCCACGTCGCCGCCGGAGGCCGCGGCGTCCCAGGCGACGGCCGCCTGGGACTGGGTCTCGGCCAGCTTCTCCATCTTCGGCTGGACGTCGGTCGGCCACTCCGCCGTCGGCTTGCGCAGCGCGGCGGCCTCGGCCCGGGAGGCGGCGGCCATCCGGCGGGCCCAGGACCGGTACTCGGCCTCGGCGACCGCCACGTCCTGCTTCGGGGTGTCCAGGTAGGCCGCGTTGAAGCCCCGGACGGCCTCCAGGTAGGCCAGCTGGACGGAGGTCAGGCTGCGGCGGTCGGTGCGGACCGTCCCCAGGTGCTGGTCGTCCGGGTCCTCGAAGGCGCAGGTGACGTACCGCTCACCGGCCGCCCAGTTGCCCGCGCTCGGGTAGAGGTAGACGTCGTCCATGCCGTCCGGGACGGCCCACTGGTCCAGCGCGTAGTCGTCGAGCACCCTGCGGCACAGGGTGGCGGCCCGCTCGCGGACGACCGTCGCGCCCGGGTAGGCGCCGCTGCTCTCCGGGATCTTCGCGGTGCCGGCCACCTCGCCGTTGTGCCGCTCCGCGCAGGCCACCCGGCGCACCCAGTACACCGTCCCGTCGCCGTTCTCGTCCGACTGCCCGCTCGTTCCGGAGGAGAGGTAGCAGTCCCCCACCTTCAACGCCGACCAGCGGACCGACCCGGCCGGCGGCCGGTCGGCGTAGCGGTCGCCCCGCCCGTTCCGCGCCGGGCCGAAGTCCCCCGCGCCCAGCGCGAGCGACAGCAGCAGGGTCCCCGCCGTCCCGAGCACCAGACCGGTCACCGCCATGCCGCGGCCACGCTGGCCGGTGCGCTTGATCTGGACCAGCGCGAGGATCCCGAACACCAGGGCGACCGGCGAGAGCAGGCTCAGCGCGGTCGCCAGCGAGCCGACGGCGAAGCCGTTGGTGCGCGGCTCGGGCCGGGGGGCGTACGGGGCGAGGACGTACGGCGGGTAGGGGTGCGGGTACGGCTGCGCGTGCGGGCCCGGCCGGGGGCCGGGCCCGGCGGAGGGCGGCGCCGAGGCCCAGCCGCCGGCGGGCAGCGGCGGGGGCGGGGGCTGGGGCGGGGCCTGCGGGGACGGGGGTCCGGCCTCGGCCGGCGGGGCCCAGGGGTCGGGGTCGGCCGGTCCGGCCTCCGCCGGGCCCGGCTGCCGCGCGGCCTGCGCCTGCCCCGGCTCTTCGGCCTGCCCCGGGTCCTTGCGGAAGTCCACCCGCGGGTCCGGCCCCGGAGCGGCGGGCGGCGCGGACTCAGGCTCGGACACGTGGACTCCCCCGGCCCGCCGGGGCGGGCCTCGACTCGGCGTTTCGGCTCTCGACACCGCCGCCCGGGCCGGACGGGCCCGAGCTGAACGGTCGCGCGACTTTACCCGATCTTTCCGAACGGCCGCCCCGCCGTCACCGCCCCGGCCGCTCCGCCCCGACCCGGGCCAGGATCTCGCCGTGGATCATCGAGAACCAGCCGTCCCCGGCGGCGCTCCACTCCCGCCAGCCGGCCGCGATCCGCTCCAGCTCGGCGGGCTCCGCGAAGCCCCGCTCCACCGCCGTCCGGCCGAAGGCCGTCCCGGTCACCCGGTCCGCCCACATCCCGGCCCACCACTCGCGCCGTTCGGGCGTCGCGAACGTCCAGGTGCCGGTGCTCGCGGTGACGTCGGTCAGACCGGCCGCCCGGGCCCAGGACAGCAGCCGCCGCCCGGCGTCCGGTTCGCCGCCGTTGGCCCGGGCGGTCCGCCGGTAGAGCTCCAGCCAGCGGTCCAGCGCGGGCGCCTGCGGGAACCAGGTCATCGTGGCGTAGTCGACGTCCCGGGCGGCGACCAGCCCGCCGGGCGCCGTCACCCGGCCCATCTCGCGCAGCGCGGCCACCGGATCGGCCACGTGCTGCAGCACCTGGTGGGCGTGCACCACGTCGAACTCGCCGTCCCGGTAGGGCAGTCGGTGCACGTCGGCCAGTTCGAAGACGACATTGGCCAGGCCGCGCCCGGCGACGTACCCGGCGGCCTGCTCCAGCACCTCGGCGGAGGCGTCCACGGCCACCACCCGCCCGGTGGGGCCGACCAGCTCGGCCAGATCGGCGGTGATCGTGCCCGGGCCGCAGCCGACGTCCAACAGCGCCTGGCCGGGCCGCAGTTCGGCCAGCAGGTAGCCGGCCGAGTCGGCGGCGGTGCGGGAGCGGTGCGAGCGCAGCACGGCCTCCTGGTGGCCGTGGGTGTAGGCGGCGGCAGGCTGCGGTCCGGGCATGGGATCCCCCTGAGACGTGGTCGGTGTTTCCGTTTCCGCGATACCCCGACGCTACGCCCCATCCCGCATGGCGAGAAGAACCGTCTCAGATGGCGATCAGTGGGCGGCTCCGCCGACACCGGCGGCCGTACCGTGGAGGCGCCCGACCGAACGACCCCGAGCGGTCCCGAGCGGTCCCGAACAGCCCTGAGCAGCCCTGACAGCCCCGAACGGTCCCGAACAGCCCCGAACGGTCCCGAGAGAACGGTCCGCCCATGCCCGGCCCCGGCCAGCGCCCCTTCGTCCTGCTGAGCGCCGCCGTCTCCCTCGACGGCCACCTCGACGACGCCTCCCCCGACCGCCTGCTGCTCTCCGGCGCCGCCGACTTCGACCGGGTCGACCAGGAGCGGGCGGCCGCCGACGCGATCCTGGTCGGCGGCAACACCCTGCGCGCCGACAACCCGCGCCTGCTGGTCAACGACCCCGCGCGACGGGCCGCCCGGGCGGCGGCCGGGCGGCCGGAGCACCCGTTGAAGGTGACGCTCAGCGCGAGCGGCGCCCTCGGCGCCGACCTGCGGTTCTGGCACACCGGCGGCGCGAAGCTCGCCTACACCACCGGGGCCGGGGCGGCGGTGCTGCGGCCCCGGCTGGACGGGCTGGCCGAGGTGGTCGCGCTCGGCGACTCGGTCGACCTCGGCGCGGTGCTGGACGACCTGGGCGCGCGCGGGGTGCGCCGGCTGATGGTCGAGGGCGGCAGCGGGGTGCACACCCAGTTCCTCGCCCAGGGCCTGGCGGACGAGCTCCAGCTGGCCGTCGCCCCGCTGCTGGTCGGCCAGCCCGGGGCGCCGCGGTTCGTCGGCCCGGCCGCGTTCCCCGGCGGCCCGACCCGGCGGATGCGGCTGCTGGAGGCACGTACGGTGGGCGACGTCGTCCTGCTCAGGTACGCCCCGAAGGAGCCCGCGCCGTGAACCGCCCCACCGCCACCGACCTCGACCACCTGCGCCGGGCCGTCGAACTCTCCCGCCGCTGCCCGCCCTCCGCGACGGCCTTCTCGGTCGGCGCGGTGGTCGTCGGCGCCGACGGCGAGGTGCTGGCGGAGGGCTACAGCCGGGAGGCGGACGCGCACGACCACGCCGAGGAGGCGGCCCTGGCCAAGCTCCCGGCGGGCGACCCCCGACTGCGCGGGGCGACCGTCTACAGCAGCCTGGAGCCCTGCGGGCAGCGCGCCTCCCGCCCGGTGCCGTGCGCCCGGCTGCTCGTCGCGGCGGGCGTGCCCCGGGTGGTGGTCGCCTGGCGCGAGCCGGACCTCTTCGTCACCGACTGCCAGGGCACCGCGCTGCTGGAGGCGGCCGGGGTCGAGGTGGTGGAGCTGTCGGAGCTGGCCGAGGAGGCCCGGGCGGTCAACGCCCACCTGCTCCCGTAATCTTTTGTATCATTAAGAAACAAAGAGCTCACTTCTCCTCCCCGCCTCCAGGAGCCGCCCCATGACCGCCGCCCCCGTCCGGTTCACCACCCGCGCCCTCCTCCTCGACATGGACGGCACCCTGGTCAACTCCGACGCCGTGGTCGAGCGCTGCTGGACCCGCTGGGCCGAGCGGCACGGCCTCGACCCGGTCGCGGCGCTCACCGTCGTCCACGGCCGCCAGGGCCATGCCACCATGGCCGAACTGCTGCCACACCGCCCGGTCGAGGAGAACCTCGCCGAGAACGAGCGGATGCTCGCCGAGGAGCGGGCCGACACCGAGGGCGTCGTCCAGGTCCCCGGCGCCGACGCCTTCCTCGCCTCCCTGGCCGGCCTGCCGCACGCCCTGGTCACCTCCGCCGACCTGCCGCTCGCCCGGGTCCGGATGGATGCCGCCGGCCTGCCGATGCCGCCCGTCCTGGTCACCGCCGAGTCCGTCGGCGCCAGCAAGCCCGACCCCGAGGGCTTCCTCAAGGGCGCCGCCGCCCTCGGGTTCGCCCCCGCCGACTGCGTGGCCTTCGAGGACTCCGGCGCCGGCATCGCCGCCGCCCGCGCCGCCGGCCTGCGCGTCATCGGCATCGGCCCCCGCGCCGCCGCCCACCACCCGGACGCCCTCGCCCCCACCCTCACCGCCGTCACCGTCACCGCCGACCCCGACGGCACCCTCACCCTCACCGTCCACCCCTGACCCCCGCACCCGAAGTGGGGGGGGGGGGGGGGGGGGGAGGGGGGGAGGGGGGGGGGGGGGTGGGGGGGGGGGGGGGGGGGTTCGGGGGGTGGTGGTGGGGGGTGGTTTTTCTCCCCCCCCCCCCCCCCCCCCCCCCCTGGGTGGTTTGCCCTCTTTTGGCTTTCCTCCCACTTCGGGTGCGGCGGTCGGTCAGATGTTGCAGCGGAACGCTCAGCGAACCGCTCCCACCTGCGAAAACACTGCTCTCGCAGCCCACGCCCAGCACCGATCCAGCACGGTGCGGATTCGTCCAACACATCCAGCACGCACGGCCACGGCGAGGAGTTCCGCCCTCCGCAGCACATTGTGTACACGCGGGACACTCGGTACGCTTGAGCGCATGACGCAGCCAATGCCCATAGAGTCCATCCGCGACGTGCGTGCACATCTGGCGGAGGTCGTGGAACGCGCTGACCGCGACGACGTACCCACGGTGATCACGCGCCGCGGCAAGGAAGTGGCCGCGGTCGTCTCCATCGACGTACTGCGCAAGTACCAGGAGTGGGAAGAGCGCGAGATCAACCGGATCATCGATGAGCGCCTGGCCAATCCGACACCTGGCATCCCGATCGAGGACATCATGAGGGAGACGCTGGCGCGCAGTGAGTGAGTACCGAACCGTCTTCCGCCCTGAGGCACAAGCCGAACTCCGGAAGATCCCTCGCGACATGGCCCTGCGCATCCTGGCCAAGCTGACCGAGTTGGAGACCGACCCTCTCGGCTTCAACACCACCGCACTCGTGTCCCGGCCGGAACGTCGCCGCCTGCGCGTCGGTGACTACCGCGTCGTCTACACGATCGACAACGGGGAACTCGTGGTGTGGGTCGTCCATGTGGGGCACCGGTCCACCGTTTACGACACTTGACCGCCGCTGACCCCGCGTCAGAATAGCCGGCACCCATCCAGCACGGTGACGACGAAGGGGTCGGACTCAATGGAGTCCGACCCCTTCCGTGCTGCGCGTTCGACTCAATGCCTAACGTGCGGCAAGCGTACGACTACACATTGAAGCGGAACTCCACGACGTCGCCGTCCTGCATGATGTATTCCTTGCCCTCGATGCGGGCCTTGCCCTTGGAGCGGGCCTCGGCGATGGAGCCGGTCTCGACCAGGTCGTCGAAGGAGATCACCTCGGCCTTGATGAAGCCCTTCTGGAAGTCGGTGTGGATGACTCCGGCGGCCTCGGGGGCGGTGGCGCCCTTCTTGATGGTCCAGGCGCGGGTCTCCTTCGGGCCGGCCGTGAGGTAGGTCTGCAGGCCGAGGGTGTCGAAGCCGACCCGGGCGAGGGTGGCGAGGCCGGGCTCCTCCTGGCCCATGGACTGGAGGAGTTCGAGGGCCTCGGCGTCGTCGAGCTCGATCAGCTCGGACTCGATCTTGGCGCTGAGGAAGATCGCCTCGGCCGGGGCGACCAGCGCGCGCTGGGCGTTCTTGAAGTCCTCGTCGGCCAGCTCGTCCTCGTCCACGTTGAAGACGTAGAGGAAGGGCTTGGCGGTCAGCAGGTGCAGCTCGCGGATCGGGGCGGTGTCGAAGCCGGCCTCGAAGAGGGTCTTGCCGGTCTCCAGGACCGCCTGGGCGGCCTCGGCGGCGGCCAGCACGGGGGCGGTGTCCTTCTTGAGGCGCGCCTCCTTCTGGAGCCGGGGCAGGACCTTCTCGATGGTCTGGAGGTCGGCCAGGATCAGCTCGGTGTGGATGGTCTCGATGTCGTCCTTGGGCGACACCTTGCCGTCCACGTGCACCACGTCCGGGTCGGTGAAGGCGCGCACGACCTGGCAGATCGCGTCCGACTCGCGGATGTTGGCGAGGAACTTGTTGCCCAGGCCCTCGCCCTCGCTGGCGCCGCGCACGATGCCCGCGATGTCGACGAAGTCGACGGTGGCCGGGAGGATGCGCTGGGAGCCGAAGATCTCGGCGAGCTTGGCCAGCCGCGCGTCCGGGACGCCGACGACGCCGACGTTCGGCTCGATGGTGGCGAACGGGTAGTTGGCCGCCAGCACGTCGTTCTTGGTCAGGGCGTTGAACAGGGTCGACTTGCCGACGTTCGGCAGGCCGACGATTCCGATCGTGAGCGACATGAAGCGCAGTCCCGTGGGCTTGGAGGATGTGGGTCGGCACCGTACGGGCCGACCCCCAAGTCTACGGGCAGCGCCTGCCGGGGCTCACGCCTCGGTCGGCGCGGGCAGCGGCTCCAGGAACTCCAGCCGGTTGCCCAGCCGGTCGGCGGAGTAGAAGCGGCGGTGGCCGGGGTGGTGGTCGTCCCAGATGACCTCGTGGCCGTGCGCGGCGAGCCGCTCGGCCAGGGCGTCCAGCGAGGTCACCAGGATGCCGGGGTGCCCCTTGCGGGCCGGGCGGAAGTCCGGGGTGACGCCGAGGTGCACCTCGACCCCGCCGCCGCGGAACCAGCAGCCGCCGCGCGCCGCCAGCACCGGGGGCTTGGGGAGTTCGGTCATCCCGAGCACGCCGGACCAGAAGGCGCGGCACTCGTCCTCGGCACCGGCCGGGATGTCGAGCTGGACGTGGTCGAGGCGCTCGAAGGTGAAGTCGGCGGTCACGCGGCAGTCCCCCGTACGGTCATCGGATGATCACGATGTGTCGACTCGGCCGAGCAGGTCAGCCCCTTGAGCGACGATCACAGGAGTACGCCATTCGGGGACACGGGACAAGACCTGAACGGTCCATTACACAGTGTGGCGATGATCGGACCGTACGTTGGGCGGGTGGAGCAGAGCATCCGTACCCAGCCGCCAGGGCCCAGACGCCGTCCGCCGAGCGGCGCGGCCCCGGCCGCCGTCCCCGGTCCCGGCCGGGCGCCCGAGAGCGCCGGAGCCCCCGCGGCTCCCCCGTCCCGGCTGCGCCCGGTGGCCGACCGGCCCGCCGCGCGCCCGTCCCCGCAGCGCCGGCTGCGCGTGTACGGACGGCGCCGGACCGGCCGGCCGACCCGGCTGACCGCGATCGGCACCGGCGTGGTCGCCGTGCTGGCGACGGTGGCGGTGGCCGGTCTGGACCGGTTGCTCTTCGACGACCTCGGCTGGCTGTTCGGCCTCGGCTACCTGGTGGTCTGCTTCCAGCTGGCCGTCCGGGTCCGCTACGCCGACCTGCTGGCCGCCCCGATCAGCGGGCCGATCGCCTTCGCCGTGGCGCTGCTGGCGCTCGCCCCGGTCAGCTCCTCCGGCATCACCGCCCAGGTGGTGGCGCTGGCGACCGGGCTGGCGCTGCGGGCCGGCTGGCTGTTCTCCGGCACCGGGCTGGCCGCGCTGATCGTGCTCGCCCGCTTCGTCGCCCAGCGCCGGATCCACCGCTCCCGCTGACGGCCCGGCGCGCGGGCCGTCAGCCCGCCGCCCGGGCCGCCGCCATGGCGGCCCCGACGATGCCCGCGTCGTTGCGCAGCTCCGCCGGCACCACCCGCGCCCCGCGGTCCCGCAGCAGCGGCAGGAACTTCTCGTGCTTGCGGCTCACCCCGCCGCCGATCACGATCAGTTGCGGGGAGAACAGCATCTCCACCAGGTCCAGGTACTCGTCGACCCGCCCGGCCCACTGCTCCCAGGTCAGGTCGTGCCGCTCCTTGGCGGCGGAGGAGGCCCGGCGCTCGGCGTCCTTGCCGCGCAGCTCCAGGTGACCGAGTTCGGTGTTGGGCACCAGCGTGCCGTCCACGAAGAGCGCGCTGCCGATGCCGGTGCCGAAGGTGAGCACCAGGACCACGCCCGACTCGCCCCGCCCGGCGCCGTGCTCGGTCTCGGCGAGGCCGGCCGCGTCCGCGTCGTTGAGCACGGTCGCGGGCAGGCCCAGCGCGTCGCGGAAGAGGCCCTCGGCGTCCAGGCCGATCCAGCCCTTGTCCACATTGGCCGCGGTCCGGGTGCGGCCGCCGACCACCACCCCGGGGAAGGTCAGCCCGACCGGCCCCTGGTGGTCGAAGTGGCGGACCACCTCGCACACGGCGGCGACCACGGCCGCGGGCTCGGACGGCTGCGGGGTGAGCACCTTGTGCCGCTCCTGGGCGAGTGCTCCCCGGGCGAGGTCGACCGGGGCGCCCTTGATGCCCGAGCCGCCGATGTCCACGCCGAATACCGCCGTCATCGTTCCGCCTTCCGCCGTTCGGCCGCCGACCGGCTTGTCCACAGCCTGTGCACAAAGCTACGAGAGCCCGGGCGGGGGCGCACCGCAATCGACGGGCCCGCACAGCGCGACGGACCCGGTGCCCCGCATCGGGGCGCCGGGTCCGTCGTGGCGGGCCCAGGGCCCGTCTTCAAACCCCCGTCGTCCGCCCGGAGGGCGGGCGGGGCGGCGTTGGGGTGCGTGCATCGCAAGGCGGAGGAGGGAGCCACTGCGGAGCATTGGCGACCGACGACAACGCGGCGAGGTGCGTGCCCCAACGCCGCCCCGCAGGCGGGGGTTTGAAGACGGGCCCTAAAGCTTGCCGGCCGCCTCGGCGCGCAGGTCGCGGCGCAGCTCCTTGGGCAGCGAGAAGGTCAGGTGCTCCTCGGCGGTCTTGACCGTCTCCACCGTGTCGTAGCCGCGCGCGGCCAGGAACTCCAGCACGCCGTCGACCAGGATCTCCGGCACCGAGGCGCCGCTGGTCAGGCCGACCGTGGTGACGCCCTCCAGCCAGGACTCCTGGATCTCCTCGGCGAAGTCGACCAGGTGGGCGGCCTTGGCGCCGTACTCCAGGCCGACCTCGACCAGGCGGACCGAGTTGGAGGAGTTCTTCGAGCCGACCACGATCAGCAGGTCGGTCTCCGGGGCCAGCTGCTTGACCGCGACCTGGCGGTTCTGGGTCGCGTAGCAGATGTCGTCGCTGGGCGGGCTGACCAGCGCCGGGAAGCGCTTCTTCAACTCACCGACGGTGGCCATGGTCTCGTCCACCGAGAGCGTGGTCTGGGAGAGCCAGACGATCTTGGACTCGTCCCGCACCTGGACGTTGGCGACGTCCTCGGCACCGTCCACCAGGTGGATCCGGTCCGGGGCCTCGCCCATGGTGCCGATGACCTCCTCGTGGCCCTCGTGGCCCACCAGCAGGATGTCGTAGCCCTCGTCGGCGAAGCGCACGGCCTCCTTGTGCACCTTGGTGACCAGCGGGCAGGTGGCGTCGACGGTGGCGAGCTTGCCGGCCCGCGCCTCGTCGTGGACGGCCGGGGCGACGCCGTGCGCGGAGAACACGACGATCGAGCCCTCGGGCACCTCCTCCGTCTCGTCGACGAAGATCGCGCCCTTCTTCTCCAGGGTCTGCACCACGTACTTGTTGTGGACGATCTGCTTGCGGACGTAGATGGGCGCCCCGTACTGCTCCAGGGCCTTCTCCACGGCGATCACGGCGCGGTCGACACCCGCGCAGTAGCCCCGGGGGGCGGCGAGCAGGACACGGCGCTGCGCGGTGTTGGACATGCCCCCATCGTACGGGCGACCGGGAGCCCCGCCGCGCCGGGCGGGCCGCCCCGCCCGGGCCGGACGCTTTCCGGTCGCACCGGGTCGGAAGTTGCTCAAATCTGGTCTCCATGAGCGCTGTGCACGAGCAGCCGACGCCGAGCGGCCTGCGCCGCACCCTGGGCGTCCGCGATCTGATGGTCTACGGGCTGCTGTTCATCGCCCCGATGGCCCCGGTCGGCGTCTTCGGCGTGCTGGACGCCCGGAGCCACGGCGCCGTGGCGGCCGTCTACCTGGCGGCGACGGTCGCGATGGGCTTCACCGCCTTCTCGTACGCCCAGATGGTCCGCGCGGTGCCGCAGACCGGCTCGGTGTTCGCCTACGCGCGGGCCGGGCTGGGCGAGGGGCCGGGGTTCATCGCCGGGTGGATGGCGATGCTGGACTACCTGCTGATCCCCGCGGTGGCCTACCTGTTCTCCGGGATCGCGCTGAACTCGCTGGTGCCCGGGGTCTCGCGCTGGGTGTGGACGGCGGTCGCCGTGCTGGTGACCACCGCGCTCAACCTGGTCGGGGTGCGGACGGCGGCCGCGGTCGGCTTCGCGGTGCTCGCGCTGGAGATCGCAGTGCTGGCGGTGTTCGTGGTCGCGGCCGTGGTGGTGCTGGTCCGGGACGGCGCGCGGCGCGGCTGGGACACGCCCTTCACCGCCGTCGGGGGCTTCTCGCTCACCGCGGTGATCTCGGCGGTGTCCGTCGCCGTGCTCTCCTACCTGGGCTTCGACGCGATCGCGACCTTCGTCGAGGAGGCGGTCGGCGCCTCCGCCGCGGTGGCCCGGGCGGTGCTGTGGTGCCTGGCGCTGGCCGGGCTGCTGTTCGTCGCCCAGACCTACCTGGCGGCGGTGCTGGAGTCCAGCACCCCGCAGCAGCTGGCCGCCGACCCGGCCGCCCAGGGCTCCGCCTTCTACGACACCGTGGAGGGCGGCATCGGCCACTGGCTGCACGTGTTGGTGGCGAGCAGCAAGGCGATCGGCGCGGCCTTCGCCGCGCTCGCCGGGCAGGCGGCGGCCGGCCGGCTGGTCTTCGCGATGGCCCGGGACGGGCGGCTGCCGCGGCTGCTCGGCTCGGTCGACCCGGGCAGCGCGGTGCCGCGCCGGGCGCTGCTGGCGGCCGCGGTGGTCACCATGGCGGCGGCGGTCTGGGCGGCCGAGCGGGACGACGGGCTGGACCAGCTCACCTCGGTGGTGAACGTGGGCGCGCTGACCGCCTTCGCGCTGCTGCACGCCTCGGTGATCGGCTGGTACACCGTCCGGCACGGCTCGCCCGACCGGCTCCGGCACCTGGTCGTCCCGCTGCTGGGGATCGCGGTGATCGGCGCGGTGGTCTACGAGGCCTCGACCACGGCGCAGCTGGTCGGACTGGTCTGGCTGGCGGTCGGCCTGGTGGTGCTCGGCGTGCAGGGCAGTACGGCGCACGGTGTCGGCGGGCGCCGCTAGCGACGGTGTCGGCGGGCGTCGCCGGGGACGGTGTCGGCGGGCGCCGCTAGCCTCGTACGCATGGCCAACCCCAGCTCCCCCGAAGCCCCACTCCCGGTCGGCAAGGTCTCCGCGCTGATCGGCGGCTGGATCGACCGGCTCGGCGCGGTGTGGGTCGAGGGGCAGATCACCCAGCTCAGCCGCCGCCCCGGCGCCGGTGTGGTGTTCCTGACCCTGCGCGACCCGCAGGCCGACGTGTCGCTCACGGTGACCTGCTTCCGTTCGGTGTTCGAGCAGGTCGCGGACGTGGTGCAGGAGGGCTCGCGGGTCGTCGTGCACGCCAAGCCGGAGTGGTACGCGGCGCGCGGGCAGCTGTCGCTGCGGGCCTCGGAGATCCGTCCGGTGGGCCTGGGCGAGCTGCTGGCCCGGCTGGAGCAGCTCAAGCGGCGCCTGGCCGGGGAGGGCCTGTTCGCGGTGGAGCGCAAGCGGCCGCTGCCGTTCCTGCCGCAGTGCGTCGGGCTGGTCACCGGGCGCGGCTCGGCGGCCGAGCGGGACGTGCTGGAGAACGCCCGGCGGCGCTGGCCGGCCGTCCGCTTCGAGGTGCGCAACGTCCCCGTGCAGGGGGTCAGCGCGGTGGAGCGGGTGAGCGCGGCGGTGCGGGAGCTGGACGAGCACCCCGAGGTGGACGTGATCATCGTGGCCCGGGGCGGCGGCAGCGTGGAGGACCTGCTGCCGTTCTCGGACGAGGGGCTGGTGCGGCTGGTCGCGGCCGCCCGTACGCCGGTGGTCAGCGCGATCGGGCACGAGCCGGACCAGCCGCTGCTGGACTTCGTCGCCGACCTGCGCGCCTCCACTCCGACCGATGCCGCCAAACGGGTGGTTCCGGACGTCGGTGAGGAGCTGGCCAAGGTCCGCCAGCTACGCGACCGGGCCCGCCGGCACGTGCAGGCCCGGGTCGAGCGCGAGCAGCACGGGCTGGACGGGCTGCGCAGCCGCCCGGCGCTGGCCGCCCCGCACCGGATGCTGGACGGGCGCGGCCAGGAGGTGGAGGGCCTGCTGGAGCGGTCCCGGCGCACCCTGCGGCACCGGCTGGACCACGCCCAGAGCGACCTCGGGCACACCCTGGCCCGGGTGGTCGCGCTCTCCCCGGCGGCCACCCTGGAGCGCGGCTACGCGGTGCTGCAGCGGGCCGACGGCACGGTGGTGACGGACCCGGCGCTGCTCACGGCCGGGGAGGGGCTGCACGCCAGGGTCGCGGGCGGCGGCTTCGACGTCACCGTGGCGGCCGGGACGGCGGACCCGCAGGCCGAGCCCCCGGCGGATCCTCAGTAGGAGCGCTGCCGGGACAGCGGCGTCGAGTACTCGGCGAAGCCCAGGCTGCGGTAGAGCGCCTCGCCGCCGCTGCTGGCGTGCAGGTCGACCCGGCCGACCCGGCGGCCGTCGAACCAGTCCAGCAGCGCCTCGGTGCAGGCCCGGGCGTAGCCGCGCCGCCGCCGGTCGGGGTCGGTGCAGATGTTGAAGACGGAGCCGAACAGGCCGTCCGGGTTGCCGGGCGAGGGCAGCCGGCGCTCCAGGGTGCCGACGGCACAGGCGGCGAGCCGGCCGGGGTGCTCCGGGTCGTCGACCACGAAGGCGGACATCGTCGACTCCCCGGCCGGGGCGGCCAGTCGTTCGCGCAGCATCCGCTCGGCGGCGGCCTGCCAGGGGGCGGGGCCGGCCGGCGCGGCCATGCCGGGCATCGCCAGCAGCATCAGGTTGCGCAGCCGGACCAGCTCGGGCGCGTCGGCGGGGGCGGCGGGGCGGACTTCGATCATGCGGCGGAGGCTAGCGCCGCCGGCCGCCCGGCCGCACCCGGGTTTCGGCCCGGGGAGCCCGCCCCTGTCGGTGCCAGCCCCTACGCTGGCACGCATGGCAGAGCAGCAGGAACAGCAGGACGCGGCGGCGCCGACCCCGGACGACGCGCTGGGCTACGAGCACGCCCGGGACGCGCTGCTGGACGTGGTCCGGCAGCTGGAGAACGGCGGCACCTCCCTTGAGGAGTCGCTGGCACTGTGGGAGCGTGGCGAGCAGCTGGCGAAGGTCTGCCAGCGCTGGCTGGACGGCGCCCGGGCCCGACTGGACGCCGCGCTGGCCGCCGAGGAGGGCGCGGGCCCGGGCGGGGAGTGAGCCGGCTCCGGGTACACGACCCCGGCCACGCGACCCCGACCACCGGCCCCACCCTGTGAGGCAGGTCACAGGGGCTTGGGGAATCGTTGAATCTTCACCTATGTTGGAGGAACCGATCGGCCCCGCCGGTCACACCGACGAACCCCCTCCCGCATGAGGTGCAGAAGCATGACCACCGACGCCCTGGTACTCGACGCCGCCGCTCAGGACCTGCTGTTCCGCGAGGCCCGCACCGCGAACACCTTCACCGACGAGCCGGTCAGCGAGGAGCAGGTCCAGGCCATCTACGACCTGGTCAAGTTCGGCCCGACCGCCTTCAACCAGCAGCCGCTGCGCGTCGTCCTGGTCCGCTCCGCCGAGGGTCGCGAGCGCCTCGTCCAGCACCTGGCGGACGGCAACAAGGCCAAGACCTCCACCGCCCCGCTGGTCGCCATCCTGGCCGCGGACAACGAGTTCCACGAGGAGCTGCCGACCCAGTTCCCGCACTTCCCGCAGGCCAAGGACGTGTTCTTCTCCGAGCGCGCCGTCCGTGAGCGCTCCGCCGCGCTGAACGGCGCCCTGCAGGCCGCGTACTTCATCATCGGCGTGCGCGCCGCCGGCCTGGCCGCCGGCCCGATGACCGGCTTCGACGCCGAGGGCCTCAACAAGGAGTTCTTCGGCGACGGCGAGCACTCGGTGCTGGCCGTGGTCAACATCGGCAAGCCGGGCGACGACGCCTGGTTCCCGCGCTCCCCGCGCCTGGAGTACGACCAGGTCGTCACCACGGTCTGATCGCACCCCGCGACGACGAAGGGCCCGCACCGGTTCGTACCGGTGCGGGCCCTTCCGCATGTCCGGGGCGCCGAGGGTTCCGCACCCGAGTGGGGCGCCGGGGGCTCCGCGCCCGGGCGGGGCCCGGCGCTACTTGAGCGCCTGGGCCAGCTCGGCCATCTCCTCGTAGGAGGCGGTGCCGGTGATCATGGTGGTGGCCGAACCGGTCTGGACGGTCAGCGCGCGGGCCTTGTCGCCCTGCACCCGGTCCCAGGTGCGCCCGGCGGTGTCCGCGGTGCCGTCCGGCTGGGCGCCCGCGACCTTGTCGGCGAGCAGCTTCTCGCGCGGGACGTCGGCCTGCTCGACCGCCGCGTACTGGCCGGAGGGCGTCACGAAGCCCAGGTGCCAGGCGTTGCCCTTGCCGTTGTTGATGCCGGCCGGGGTGTAGCTGACCGAGGTGGCCCGCCACTTGTCGGACAGCCCCTCCGGGGACAGCAGCGGGTACGGTGCGGCGCGCTTCGCCGAGGCCGCCTCGACCTTGTAGGCGACCACGTGCACCGGATCGCCGTTCGCGTCGTGCGGGAGGAACAGGTAACCGATCCAGACGACGAAACCGACCGCCAGCATCGACAGGACCATGTCCCGTACGGTCTGCCGACCCCTCATGCCCTTGCTCTCTGCAGCCACCCACCCATGGTGACTCATCCACACACCGGCCCGGCCACCCGGGGTGTGCACGTACGGGTGAACCGGGACGAACCGGGGTCTTTCCCCCGGGGTGGCGACCCGCGCCACAGACAGTCATCTCGTGGGCAGATACGATCGCATCACCCTCACCACGGCGTTCGACCTGGCAGTAGTCGGGCGCTCACTGGCCGTCGCGTACAGAGAGGTAACGACGATGACCACGCAGTACCCGCACCACCTTCCCAGTGCCCTGGAGGTCGCGCCCGAAGCTCCGGACCGGAACCTCGCGCTCGAGCTCGTCCGGGTCACCGAGGCGGCCGCGATGGCCGCCGGCCGGTGGGTCGGCCGTGGCGACAAGAACGGGGCCGACGGCGCCGCCGTGAAGGCCATGCGCACCCTCGTCTCGACCGTCTCGATGAACGGCGTCGTCGTCATCGGCGAGGGCGAGAAGGACGAAGCCCCGATGCTCTACAACGGCGAGCGGGTCGGCGACGGCACCGGCGCCGAGTGCGACGTCGCGGTCGACCCGGTGGACGGCACCACGCTGACCGCCAAGGGCATGGCCAACGCCGTCGCCGTGCTGGCCGTCGCCGACCGCGGCACCATGTTCGACCCCAGCGCCGTGTTCTACATGGACAAGCTGGTCTGCGGCCCCGAGGCCGCCGACTACGTCGACATCACCGCCCCGGCGGCCGTCAACATCCGCCGGGTCGCCAAGGCCAAGGGCAGCGCCGTCGAGGACGTCACCGTGATGGTGCTCGACCGTCCGCGCCACGACGGCCTGGTCCGGGAGATCCGCGAGGCGGGCGCCCGGATCAAGTTCATCACCGACGGCGACGTGGCCGGCGCCATCATGACCGCCCGCGAGGGCACCGGCGTGGACCTGCTGCTGGGCGTCGGCGGCACCCCCGAGGGCATCATCGCGGCCTGCGCGATGAAGTGCATGGGCGGCGTCATCCAGGGCCGGCTGTGGCCGAAGGACGACGCCGAGCGGCAGAAGGCCCTCGACGCCGGGCACGACCTGGACCGGGTGCTCACCACCAACGACCTGGTCAGCGGCGAGAACGTGTTCTTCGTCGCCACCGGCATCACCGACGGCGAGCTGCTGCGCGGCGTGCACTACCGCTCGGAGACCGCCACCACCAGCTCGCTGGTGATGCGCTCCAAGAGCGGCACCATCCGCGAGATCAACTCGGTCCACAAGCTGTCGAAGCTGCGGGCCTACAGCGCGATCGACTTCGACCGGGCCAACTGACCCGGACCGGAAGCAGTTGTCCGGACGCGCGGCCCCGGCGGGATCCCCCTCCGCCGGGGCCGCGCGGCGTATCCGTCCCGGTCGCCGCGATGGTCGCGGCCGCGGGTCTTCGGCCCGCCGTCAACCCGCTATCCGGCGCCCGGCCGTGGCCACCCGGGCCGCCTCGCGCAGCTCCGCGTCCCGGCGGCGGCGCCGGGCCAGCACCACCCGCCGCTCGGCGGCCGTCAACCCGCCCCAGACCCCGTACGGCTCCGGCTGGGCCAGCGCGTGCTCGCGGCACTCCAGCAGCACCGGGCAGCGGGCGCACACCTGCTTGGCCTGCTCCTCCCGTGACAACCGGGCCGCCGTCGGCTCCTTCGAGGGCGCGAAGAACAGCCCGACCTCGTCCCGCCGACAGGCCGCACCGGTGTGCCACGGATTGTCCTCACCCGCGGCCTGACCCGCCGTGCCGCCCGGGGGCTGCGGCTGCGGGGGGACGGCCGGACGGCGCTCCAGCAACTGGGCGGCGGCGACTGGCGAGGTGGTGCGGGACTCGATCGGATGCAGCACGGCCGTACTCCTGACGAGGCTCTCGGACACGGGGAACCTCGCTCCCCTGCCGGCTGCGAGCCCCCGCTGTCCAACGCCCGGGGCGGCCGCTGGGCCGCCTCCGGTGCACAGCCGTACAAGAAGCGATGTGCGGAAGGAACTACCCCGTCCGGCCGCGATTCATGCACACTGCACGCAATCGACTACGGAGTGCACCGGACGCAACGCCGAGTGCCCGACCGGGAGTTGATCCCCGGCCGGGCACTCAGGAGGTCGATTCGGGCTAATCCGTCCCGAGTTGCTTGCGCACCCACTCCTTGAGCTTCTTGCCCCGGCGCGGCTTGGCCTCGCAACCGCCGAACAGGGCAAGGCCCTTGACCCGCACGACCGGAGCGTACGGATCCGCCGCGGTCTGCTCCCGGACGTCGAAACCGCCGAAGATGCCCACCCCGGAACCGAGCAGGGTCACGTTCTCCGGCACCCGGATGTCGACCCCGCCGAAGACCGCCGTCACCGTGATCTCCACCTCGGGGGACTCGAAGACGGCGTCGGTCAGGTCGATCTCCACCCCGCCGAACGCGGTGAAGGCCGTCAGGTGCGAGCCCACCCGCCAGCGGCCCTTGCGGGAGGCACCGCCGAAGATCGCCACCACCGACGGCGCCTCGTGCCGCGCCGGCGGCAGCGGCCTGGCGGGCGCGGGGGGCGGCGACGCGGCGCCCAGCGGCGGCTTGTCGAAGGACACCGAGCGGTGCGCGGGCAGGTCCCTGGTCAGCGGGACCAGGTCGCCGAAGGTCTTGGCGGCGTACGCGGCCCCGATCCGCTCGGCGTGCTCCTCCGCGTCCAACCGCCCCTCGGCGTAGGCGTCCCGCAGCAGCTCCGCGATCCGCTCGCGGTCGGCGTCCGAGACCCGCATCTCCGCCTCCGCCACCGGGGCGTTCGACGTCCGCGGGGCGGCCACCGGTGCGGGCAGCGGCTCGGGTTCGGGCTTGGTCAGGGGAACGGGCGCCGACACCGGCGGCTGCCCCGGATCGTCCTGCGACGGCGAGTTCTCCGGCGTGTTGTCCGGCGTGTAGTTCACGGGCCAAGCCTAGTCGGTAGCACTCCTGCCCGAGTGAGCCCCGTCACGCAAGGCTGACCTGTCCGCATGCGTCCCGCGACCGGGTCCTACCCTGGATGGTGCTTCGCCGACGCAGCCGGACCACTGGACCCCTAAGGACCGCCCCGATGGCTCCCACGCCAGACTTCGAGTACAGCGACCTGCTCCCCCTGGGCGCTGACCCGACCCCGTACCGCAAGCTCACCTCCGAGGGTGTCTCCACCTTCGAGGCCGGCGGCCGCACCTTCCTCCAGGTCGAGCCCGAGGCGCTGCGCCTGCTCACCGCCGAGGCGATGCACGACATCTCGCACTACCTGCGCCCCGCCCACCTCGCCCAGCTGCGCCGCATCCTGGACGACCCGGAGGCCAGTCCCAACGACCGCTTCGTCGCGCTCGACCTGCTCAAGAACGTCAACATCTCGGCCGGCGGCATCCTGCCGATGTGCCAGGACACCGGCACCGCCATCGTCATGGGCAAGCGCGGCCAGAACGTGCTCACCTCCGGCGCCGACGAGTCCGCCATCGCGCGCGGCGTGTACGACGCGTACACCAAGCTCAACCTGCGCTACTCCCAGATGGCCCCGGTCACCATGTGGGACGAGAAGAACACCGGCAGCAACCTGCCGGCCCAGATCGAGCTGTACGCCACCGACGGCGACGCGTACAAGTTCCTCTTCATGGCCAAGGGCGGCGGCTCGGCCAACAAGTCGTACCTGTACCAGGAGACCAAGGCCATCCTGAACGAGGCCAGCATGCTCTCGTTCCTGGAGCAGAAGATCCGCTCCCTCGGCACCGCCGCCTGCCCGCCGTACCACCTGGCCATCGTGATCGGCGGCACCAGCGCCGAGTTCGCGCTCAAGACCGCCAAGTACGCCTCGGCGCACTACCTGGACAACCTGCCGACCGAGGGCAACGCCCGGACCGGGCACGGCTTCCGCGACCTGGAGCTGGAGGCCAAGGTCACCGAGCTGACCCAGAAGATCGGCATCGGCGCCCAGTTCGGCGGCAAGTACTTCTGCCACGACGTCCGTGTGGTCCGGCTCCCCCGCCACGGCGCCTCGCTGCCCGTCGCGATGGCCGTCTCCTGCTCCGCCGACCGCCAGGCACTCGGCAAGATCACCGCCGAGGGCGTCTTCCTGGAGCAGCTGGAGACCGACCCGGCCAAGTACCTGCCGGACACCACCGACGAGCACCTCGACGACGACGTGGTGCGCGTCGACCTCGACCAGCCGATGTCCGCGATCCGCGCCGAGCTGTCGAAGTACCCGGTCAAGACCCGGCTCTCGCTCACCGGCACGCTCGTCGTCGCCCGCGACATCGCCCACGCCAAGATCAAGGAGCGCCTGGCCGCCGGCGAGGGCATGCCCAAGTACCTCCAGGACCACCCGGTCTACTACGCCGGCCCGGCCAAGACCCCCGAGGGCTACGCCTCCGGCTCCTTCGGCCCCACCACGGCCGGCCGGATGGACTCCTACGTCGACCAGTTCCAGGCCGCCGGCGGCTCCATGGTCATGCTCGCCAAGGGCAACCGCAGCAAGCAGGTCACCGACGCCTGCGCCACCCACGGCGGCTTCTACCTCGGCTCCATCGGCGGCCCGGCCGCCCGCCTCGCCCAGGACTGCATCAAGAAGGTCGAGGTGCTGGAGTACGCCGAGCTCGGCATGGAGGCCGTCTGGCGCATCGAGGTCGAGGACTTCCCGGCCTTCATCGTCGTCGACGACAAGGGCAACGACTTCTTCCGCGAGACCACCGAGGGCCCGCTGATCACCAACCTGCGGATCCGCTCCAAGGAGTAACCCCCGGCGGAACACCCCCGCACGCCCCCGAACCGCCCCGGCCGCCCACGCGCCCGGGGCGGTCCTCAAGGCCCGCTACCACTACCAGTAGTCCGACCCGCCGACCAGCAGCCCGCCCCGTCCCGGTCTGCCCCGGCCCGCCTCACGCGTCGAAGTCGTACTCCAGGACGTAGGAGGCGGCGTCGAGGATCATCTCGTTGAGTTCGACGACCTGGCCCTCGTCGGCGAAGGCGGTGCGGCAGATCAGGATCACCGGGGTGCCGGCGGAGAGTTCGAGGCGGGCGGCCTCCTCGGCGGCGGGCATCCGGGAGCGGACCTCCTCGCGGAAGTGCACGGGCTTGGCGCCGATCTCGGCCAGCCGGGCGTAGGTGCCGCCGGGGCCGGTGTCCTCGCGGGTGATCGCGGTACCGGCGACCAGGACGGCCGGCAGGTAGGAAGTGGAGAGCAGCACCGGCTTGCCGTCCAGGACGAAGCGGCGGTGCCGCACGCACATCGGGACGCCCGGCTCCACCCCGAGCACCCGGGCCACGTGCTCGGGCGCGCCCTGCTCGGTGACCGACACCTGGTCGACCACCAGGCTGCGGTTGTCGATGTCCGCGGACCATATCGACCGGCCGGAGCCCCACTGCCCCTGCGCCAGCCGCTGGATGCCGCGCCGGCGCAGCGGCCGGAAGTCCCGGACGAACACCCCGGACCCCTTGCGGGCCTCCGCGATGCCCTCGCTCTGCAGCACGCCGAGCGCCTGACGGGCCGTCATCCGGGCCACGCCGTACTCGTCCATCAGGTCGTTCTCGCCGGGCAGCCGGTCCCCCGCGCGGTAGCGGCCGTTGTCGATGGCAGCCTTGAGGGAGTCGGCGATCCGCTGGTACTTGGGCTGTTTGTCGCCACTGCTGCCGGTCATCGCGCTCCCTCTCCCTCGGACAATCCTAGGCGCGCCCGCGGCCGCCGGTAAGGAGATACGACCGTTGACATCTCTAGAGATATTAGCTTCTCTAGAGATGCTGGCCAGTCGCGACAGAGCGAAGGAGCGGTGAGGTGAGCACCCGACAGCGCAACGCCAAGGCCTACCGGCCACAGGTGGGTGACCTCGTCCTCGACCGGAGGACCGGACGCACCGGCATCTACATGGGAACCATCGGCGGCGAGCACTACCTTCGCCCCGAGCACGGCGGCCGCGAATGGACCGCCGAACCGAACCACGTCTCGCCCGCCCCCGAGCCCCGCGATTCGGCTGAATGCGATCAGCCCCGGTAATTGCGGCAAAATCCACGCAAACCATGGCATTCGGACCCCGGTAATCCCCCCGGTGAATCCGGAATTCCGGAACGCCCGGGGCCCGCCGCCGGGCACGTTACGGATAACGGCGGTCACCATGCGTGCATCGAGGGTGGGAATCGGCCACCCGATGGACCCGCACACGAATTGGCACGCACAGCACCAGAAGTGCCCCCGCGCCCGGACGGGGACGCGGGGGCACTGGGCGAGGGCCGCTTACGGGTGGCCCATGATGATGTTCTCCGGCTCGTACGTCTTGCCCGGCTCGCCGGTGGCTGGCGCGGCGGGGTCCTCCGCGCCCTCGCCACCGAACAGGTCGTTCTCGATCGCCGCCTTCTCGGCGTCGGTCGGTACGGCATAGTCGGTCGGGTGCGAGGTCACGGCAACCGCACCCTCGACAGCCTTGCCCGCCTCCACAGCGGTGGCCGGAGCCTCGGTCTTCGTCCCAGTGTCGGGCGTCGACGGCGCCGGGGTCGCGCTCGGGTCGTTGGCCATTGAGCGGCCGCCTTTCGGTCATCAAATGTGTTCAGCCCGACCTCCGTGGCACGGGCGCGGGGACAGTATCGTAGGGTTGATTAAATGTCCGATAAACATCGTGCGGCCTGTGGTGTCGTCCGGCAGAGTCGGGCGTCCGCCTAAGCTGAACCACCACGGCGGACCGCCGAGCGCCCTTTCACGGAATCAACACGACAGGCCATCGGGGGACTTCATGGAGTTTCGGGAGACGCCGCAGGCACCTGCGCTGCGCTTCCAAGTCCTCGGTCCGGTCCAGGCGTGGCTCGACGGCAAACCCCTCTCCCTCGGCTCCCCCCAGCAGCAGGCCGTTCTCACGACTCTCCTGCTGCACTCCGGACGCCCGGTCACGACGCAGGACCTGGTCGACGCCCTCTGGGGCGACCGGCCCCCGACCCAGGCCGTGGCCGCGCTCCGCACGTACGTCTCGCGTCTGCGCTCCGTCATCGAGCCGCAACGGGAAGTACGCCGCCCCGCCGAACTGCTGGTCTCCATCGCCGACGGGTACGCCCTGCGCATCCCGGGCGAGGCCCTCGACCTCTCGGTCTTCGAGCGGCTCTCCGCCGAGGCCGCGACCGCCCGCACCTCGGGCGACAAGCGCGAGGCGCACCGACTGCTGGCCCGGGCGCTCGACCTGTTCAGCGGCCGTCCGCTGACCGGCATCCCCGGTCCGTACGCGGACGCCCAGCGGCTCCGGCTGGCCGAACGCCAGGTCGCCGCCGCCGAGGAGCTGTGCGCCGCCGCCCTCGACATCGGCCTGCACGCCGAGATCGTCGTCGAGCTCAACAACCTGACGGCCGAGCACCCGCTGCGCGAACGGCTGCGCGAGCTGCTGATGCTGGCGCTCTACCGCTGCGGCCGGCAGGCCGAGGCGCTCGGCGTCTACACCGACACCCGCAAACTGCTGATCGAGGAGCTCGGCGTCGAACCGGGCGTCGGCCTGTCGTCGATGCACAACCGCATCCTCGCCGCCGACCCCGCACTCACGCTCACGGCCGTTCCTGCCCTGGCCACCCGCGAGGACGGCCCGACCGCACCTCCGGCACCAGCCCAACTCCCCGCTGATGTCTCGGACTTCAGCGGACGCTCCGAGCTGGTGGGAGACCTCTCGGCAGTCCTGATGAACGCCACCGGCCAAGCCGTGCTGGTGACCTCGTTGGCAGGCATCGGCGGCGTCGGGAAGACCACTCTCGCCGTCCACGTCGCTCACCGCGTCCGCGCCGAGTTCCCGGACGGGCAGCTGTACGTCGACCTGCGCGGAACCGGCACCTCGCCCGCGGACCCGGTGGTGGTCCTGGGTGACTTCCTGCACGCGCTGGGCGTCACCGAGAGCCCCGACTCGCTCGAACAGCGAGCCGCCCTCTACCGTTCGCTGCTCGCCAGCCGACGGATGCTGATCCTGCTCGACAACGCGCGCGACGCCGAGCAGATCCGACCGCTGATCCCCGGCGTCTCCGGTTGCGCCGTCCTCGCCACCAGCCGCTCCCGGCTGGCCGGAATCCCCGGCGCCCAGCTCTTCGACGTCGAGGAGCTGACCCCGGAGGAGGCCCTGGCACTGTTCTCGGCCATCGTCGGCGAGCACCGCGTCATCGCCGAGCCGGAGGCGGCCATGAAGGTCGTCACTGCCTGCGGCTTCCTGCCGCTGGCGGTTCGCATCGCTGCGGCCCGTCTGGCCAGTCGCCCCCGCTGGAGCGTCTCCGACCTGGCCCGTCGGTTAGCCGACCAACGCCGGAGATTGGACGAACTCCAGCTCGGCAACCTCGCCGTGGAGACCACCATCGGGCTCGGCTACGGACAACTGTCCGTGGACGAGGCCCGCGCCTTTCGGCTGCTCGCCCTGATCGATTCCCCTGACATCCCGCTGCCGGCCGCGGCAGCGCTGCTCGGCGTGGACGAGGACACCGCGGAGGACCTCGCGGAGGGGCTCGTCGAGGCGAACATGCTGGAGTGCTTCACCCCTGGCCGCTACCGGTACCACGACCTGCTCCGGCTCTACGCCCAGCGGAAGAACGAGCGGATGGGGGACACCAGGGAACAGGAGCAGGCAGTGATGCGGCTGCTCGACCTATTGATCCCCACCGTGCGCAACGCGGCCCGGACCATTGAACCGGATGACGCCGAGCCGGAGCTGCTGACCACGCCCTCCGCTCCGGGGATGGGCCTGCCGACCAGCAGCTCCGCTCAGGACTGGCTCCGGACCGAGAGCGCTCTGCTGCTCAACGCCATGGCCGCGGCGGCGAACGGGAGCACCGGTTCGCAGCACGCGGCGATCGACCTGCTGATCTTGCTGTACGGTCTCGGCCCGGACCCCACGCACGGCCCCCAGATGCGACCGATCCTGGAGTCTCTCAGCCGCGAGGCGGAGCAGCGGGGGGACTCCGCCGCACTTGCCCGGCTGCATTTCGCCCTCGGCGCTCTGAAAGCCGTCACCAGTGACTTCCAGAATGCGGAGCACTCACTGCGTCGCAGCCTCGATCAGCAGGGGCCGGAGGACCCGTCAGTCCTGCTGCTGGCCACCGCCAACACCTTGGGCGTGATCCTGAGCGTGGGGAACCGTCCGGCTGAGGCACTGCCGTTCCTCGAACAGGCCCTGGCCATCAACCGGCAGGTCGGAACCGCGTTCGGTGAGGCAAGGATCGTCAGCAACCTCGCCCGGGTCCAGCATCGACTCGGCATGACGGACACGGCGATCTGCTCAGCCGGGGATGGTGTCGCGGCCGCCCGGGCATCCAGGAACGGCCCGCTGCTCGCCCAAACGCTGTACCAGCTGGGTGTGGTGCTCTCCAGTGCCGAGGCCGTCCCGCACCTGCGCGAGGCCCACCGGCTCTACCAGTCCCAGGGCAACGCGCTCTGGGAGGGCTACACCCTGGCGCGCCTCGCCTCCGCGCTGCTCGCCGCCGAGCAGCCGGCCGAAGCGGCCGAGGCAGCAGGGGAGTCACTGGCAATAGGACAGGAGATGGATTCCGACTACTGCCAGGGCCTCGCCAACGCCGCGCTCGGCGAGGCGCTGCTCGCCCTCGCCCAGCCGGCCCGTGGGCTGGCCTGTCTGCAGGAGGCGCACGCGATCTTCACGCGGCTCGGTGTGCCGGAGGCCTCCCCCGTGGCGGACCTCATCTCCCGACAGCACACCGAGCCCTTCTCTTCTCCCCCCGCGCCGTGAGGCCTCCGCTCCCCTGCGGAGCACCTCCCCCGATCCGCGCGTCGGCGCTCCCGCAGCCCCCCGGCTGCGGGAGCGCCCTCAACGCTTCCCCGGCGCTGGTCATTACTGTGCACCCCGCCGATTGACGTTCGATAAACGTCCGATTGTCAGCCTGCGGACCGGTGAAACCGCAGGTCAGCGACCTCCACCCCGGCGCGCTGTGCGGCGTGCGGGGCCGGTCGCACCACCCGGCCCGCACCCCCGTGCTTCCGCGGACCCGTCCCACATCGGCCCAAGCATGACGAGTTGGCCGGAAAGGGACCCCATGGCGCAGTGATCACGCATATTCTCAGATGCCAGTACGCACACGAGTGTCTGCCGGCAACGTGTCGGGGTGCAGGCCGTCTGTGTGATGCGGGGAGCGTGACGTACCGCCACCGGCAGCGGCCCAGGAGGCTGCGGAGGAGCCGACCGGAGGCCACGGGTGGAAGGGTGCCTCTCAACGTGACGACCGGACAGATATCCGACGCGTTCCCGGTCGGCGAGGACGCCGGCGACGACGGTCCCGACGTGCGGCGACGCCGGGCGGCCCGGGCCCTGCAGGCGGTCGCCTTCGACACCATCGGTGCCGGGTACGGCGAGGCCTTCCCCGCCAAGGACGGCCAGTTGGAGTGCGGGCGGCGGCTGCTCGCCGAGCTGGAACCCGGCGCCCGGGTGCTGGACGTGGGCTGCGGCACCGGTGAGCCGACCGTGGGCCAGCTGACCGCCGGCGGGCTGCGGGTGACCGGGATAGACCTCTCGGACGTGATGCTGACGCTGGCCCGCCGGGCTCGGATCGAGGGAGCGCACCCGGCCGAGTTCCACCGCATCGACCTGTACGATCTGGCCACCGAGCGCGCCGACCGGGTGTGGGGCGTGCCCGCGCTGGGGTCGGCGGGCCGCGGCACCTTCGCCGCCGTCACCGCGTTCTTCTCGCTGATCCTGCTGCCGCAGGACGAGATCCCGACCGTGCTCGGCCGGTTGCGCGAACTCCTGCGGCCGGGCGGACTGCTGGTGCTCGGTATGGTCGAGGCGGACCTGGATCACGTTCCGCTTCCGTTCCTTGGCAGAGAGCTGCGGATCAGTGGGTATCTGAGGGAGGATCTGGAGCGGGTCCTGGTCGAGGCCGGTTTCGCCGTCGAGGAGTGCTCGGGGCATCCGTACGCGCCGGCCAGTACCACGCTGCCGCCGGAGGAACAGCTGTTCCTGTGCTGTCGACGCGTCGGCTGACCGACCAGAGGACCAGAACAGCTCACCGTCCAGACCTCCCGACCACACCGAATCCAGGACAGGCAGCCGTGCGCGACCAGCTCAAGACCGAGGCGGAGCAGCCGCCCGCCGTCCCGGGTCAGCGCGTCCGGATCCCGGCCCGGCCGGACGAACCGGTCAGGGCCGTGGCCCCGGCGAAGCCGCCGACGGCGCGGCCGGACCGCACCGGGGCGGCGGACGGGCTGGCGGACCGCCTCGCCTACCTCGACGCGGCGACCCGGCGGATCAACAGCGCCCTCGACCTGGCCGCGACCTTGCGCAACATCGGCCGGGTGCTGGTCCCGACCGTCGCCGATGCCGCCGTCGTCCATCTGCGCGACCCGCTGCCCAACGTGGAGCGCGAGCCCGGCTTCCCGGAGGAGCTGCGGATCCACCACAGCACCGGCACCCGGATCGGCCGCCGCGGCCGCAAGAGCGGCGCGGACGACCGGCACCGCTCGCGCTTCGGCTCCCGCTCGACCGCGGACACCGGCCCGGCCACCCCGGTCACCCGGGGCGGCGCGCTGGCGCACATCCTGCTGAGCCGCCGCCCCGCCGAGTCGGCCGTGCTCGGCACGCCCGCCGCCGAGCGCACCGAGGCGCTGCTGCGCGAGGTGTACGGTCCGCGCGGGCTGGCCCGGCTGGCGGCCGGCACCTCGGTGGTGGCCCTGCCGCTGCGCGGCCGCAAGGCCGTCCTCGGTCTGCTGGTGCTGATCCGCCGGCCCCCTGAACGCACCGGCCGGCCGGCCTTCGACGCGGCGGACACCGCGACCGCCGCGCACCTGGCGACCCAGGCGGGGCTGGCGGTGGACACCGCGCTGCGGTACGCCCGCGAGTGGGAGATAGCCAACGAACTCCAGCGCAGCATGCTGCCGTTGCGGCTGCCGCAGTCGCACGGCGTCCGGCTCGCCCAGCGCTACCTGCCCGGTGAGCGCGGTGCCCAGGTCGGCGGCGACTGGTACGACGCGGTGCCGCTGCCCGGCAACCGGGTCGCCCTGATCGTCGGCGACGTGATGGGCCACTCGCTCACCTCGGCCGCCATCATGGGTCAACTCCGCACCAGCGCGCAGACCTTGGCCGCGCTCGACCTGCCGCCGCACGAGGTGCTCTACCACCTGGACGAACAGGCCCAGCGGCTCGGCCGCGAGCAGCACCTGGCCACCTGCGTGTACGCGGTCTACGACCCGATCGCCAACCGGGTGGTACTGGCCAACGCCGGGCACGTCCCGCCGGTGCTGGTCCGCCCGGACGGCACGGCCGAGTTGGTGGAGCTGGACTCCGGGGCGCCGATCGGGGTCGGCGGGGTGGACTTCAACTCGGTCGAGCTGCCCGCGCCGCCCGGATCGGCGCTGCTGCTGTTCACCGACGGCCTGGTGGAGACCCGCACCCGCCCGCTCAGCGACGGCCTGGAGGTGCTCCGCGCGCGGATCGCGGCCGCCCGCTGGCAGTCCCCCGAGCAGCTGTGCCAGGAGGCGCTGCGGATCCTGCCGCCCGGGGACCGCGGCGACGACATCGCCCTGCTGGGCGCCTGCTTCGACGGCATCCCGGCCGGGGACGTCGCCCACTGGTACCTGCAGCCGCGCAACGAGACGCCGGGCCGGGCCCGCCGGCTGGCCGCGCACACGCTGCGCCGCTGGGGGCTGGACGAGCTGAGCGAGGCGACCGAGCTGATGGTCAGCGAGCTGGTGACCAACGCCGTCCAGCACGCGACCCGCCCGGTCACCCTGAGCCTGGTGCGCACCACCCGGCTGCGCTGCGAGGTCGGCGACGACAGCCCGCTGCTGCCGCGGCCGCGCCGCACCGGCCCGGAGGACGAACGCGGACGCGGGCTGCAGATAGTGGCCCGGTGCGCGGACCGCTGGGGCGCCACCCGGCTGGGCACCGGCAAGGTGGTCTGGTTCGAGCAGCGGCTGCCCGCCGGGACGTGACGGTGCCCGGCGGGAGCGGATCCCACCGGGCACCTCCGAGGCGTCGGACCCACCGGGGAGCTTCGAGCCGTCAGCCCCCGCGGGGCCCTTCGGGCCGTCAGACCCCCACGGACTCCCTCGCCGACCGGCGCTCCCGCTCCAGCCGGGCGATCAGCTGCTCGCCCTCCATGTCGACCTTCGGCACGACCTTCTCCAGCCGCTTCGGGAACCACCAGGCCGCCTTGCCGAACAGCGCCATCGCGGCCGGCACCAGGGCCATCCGCACCACGAAGGCGTCCACCAGCACGCCCACCGCGAGGGCGAAGCCGATCGGCTGGACGATCGGGTCGTGCCCGAGCACGAAGGCGCCGAACACCGAGATCATGATCAGCGCGGCCGCCGTCACCACCCGGGCGCCGCCCTTCACCCCGCCGACGACCGCCTCGCGCGGCGCCTTGCCGTGGACGTACTGCTCCTTCATCCCGGAGACCAGGAACAGCTCGTAGTCCATCGCCAGCCCGAACAGCACGCCGATCAGCAGGATCGGCACGAAGCTGACCACCGGGCCGACCTTGGGCACGTCGATCAGGCCGTCCAGCCAGCCCCACTGGTAGACCGCGACCACCGCGCCGAGCGAGGCCAGGATGCTGAGCAGGAAGCCCAGCACCGCCTTGAGCGGCACCAGCACCGAGCGGAAGGCCAGCGCCAGCAGCACCAGGGCGATGCCGACGATCACCGCGACGAACGGCGGCAGGGCCTGGCCGAGCTTGGTGGAGACGTCGATGTTGGCGGCGGTGGTGCCGGTGACGGCGATGCCCGCGCCGGTCGCGGCCCGGATCCCGTCGCGCTGGTCGCGGATCTCGTTGACCAGGGCCCGGGTGTCCTGGTGGTCCGGGCCGGTCTTCGGGATGACCGGCACCAGCGCGGTGCCGCTGGCCGCGTCGACCTTCGGCGGCAGCAGGGTCTGCACGCCCTGCAAGCCCTGGAGCCGGCCCGCCACCTCCTGGACGGCCTGCTCGGGGCGCGGTGCGCCGTGGGCGTCCACGACCACCACCAGCGGCGCGTTGAAGCCCGGGCCGAAGCCGTCGCTGACCAGGTCGTACGCCTTACGGGCGTCCGTTCCGACGGCCTGTGAGCCGCCGCCCGGCAGGCCGAGGTCCAGGCTCGCGGCGGGCACCGCCATGGCGCCCAGCCCGGCCAGGCCGACCAGCAGCACGGGCAGCGGGCGGCGGACCACGAAGCGGGCCCAGCGCTCGCCGACGGTGACCTTGCCGTGGGTGGTCAGCGCCCGCTTCCAGACCGGCAGCCGGTCGATCGCGCGGCCGGTGAAGCCGAGCACCGCGGGCAGCAGGGTGATCGCGACCAGGACGGCCACCACGACGGCGCCGGAGGCGGACAGGCCCATCACGGTGAGGAACGGGACACCGGCGACGGCCAGTCCGGCGAGCGCCACGACCACGGTCAGTCCGGCGAAGACGACGGCGCTGCCGGCGGTCGCGGTGGCCCGGGCGGCGGACTCCTCGGGCTCCAGGCCCTCGGCCAGGTGGCGGCGGTGGCGGAACAGGATGAACAGGGCGTAGTCGATGCCGACCGCGAGGCCGACCATCAGGGCCAGCACCGGCGCGGTGGTGATGATCTCGACCGAGCCGGTGAGCGCCAGCAGTCCGGCCATCGCGACGGCGACGCCGACCAGCGCGGTCAGCAGCGGCAGCCCGGCCGCGACCAGGGTGCCGAGGGTGATCACCAGCACCAGCCCGGCCACCACCAGGCCGATCGCCTCGGAGCCGCCCTCGATCTGGGCGAACTTGTTGTACGCGTCGCCGCCGAAGGCCACTTCCAGCCCGGCCGCGCGGGCCGGCTCGGCGGCGGCCCGGACGGCGTCCCGCTGCTGGTCGGTGACCTCGGCGAGCTTGTGGTCGAAGGAGACCAGCGCGATCGCGACCCTGCCGTCCGGGGAGACCGCGCCGGTGGCGTACGGGTCGGGCACCGCGGCCACGCCGGGGACGTGGGCGATCCGGGTGACGGCCTCGCCGACCGCCTTGCCCGCCTCGGGCGAGGCGATGCCGCCGGGCGCCGGGGCGGCGAAGACCACCTGGGCGGAGCCGTGGCCCTGCTCGGGGAAGGTGTCCTTGATCCGGTCCAGGGTGGCCTGGGCCTCGGTGCCGGGGACCTTGAACTCGTCGCTGGTGCTGCCCGCGAGGGCGCCCGCGGCCCCGCCCACGGCGATCAGCAGCGCGACCCAGACGGCCAGCACGGCGCGCCTTCTCCGGAAGCAGTAACGGCCCAGTCGGTACAGGTACGTGGCCACGGTCTGACCCCTCGCGGTGCGGTCGGCGGACGGGCGGGTGCCCAGGCGGCTGCCCGGGCGAACCCCTCCCACGGTAGACCCAACTTTGTCAGGTGACAAAGTTGACCGACCCAATCGACCGACACAGTTGTCCGACCATGGCGCTACCCTGGCTGGATGGCTCATGTCCCCGCCTCCGAACGCCGACCGCAGCTGGTCCGGGCCGCGATCGACCTGATGACCCGGGAAGGGGTCTCCGCCGGCAGCACCCGCGCGATCGCGGCGGAGCTGGGCGTGGCACAGGCGACGGTGCACTACACCTTCGGCACCAAGAAGGACCTCTACCGGGCCGTCGTCGAGGAGGTCGCCGCCCAGTTCATCGACCAGGTGCGCGCCGCCTCACCCGGCGACGGCCCGTTCGGCGACCAGGTCCGCACCCTGGTCCACGCCCTCTGGGAGGCCGCCACCGGCGAGGACGGGCGCTGCGTCCTGCTCAGCGAGTTCGAGACGCTGGCGATGCGCGACCCGGACGTCCGGGAGATCATGCTCGGGCTGCAGCACGCCATGGAGGGCACCGCCACCGAGATGCTCGCCGCCCTCGCCGGCGCCCACGGGCTGACCCTGGCGCTGCCCGCCGACCGGATCGCCGCCCACTTCCTCACCGGCTTCGACGGCCTGACGGCCCGCCACCTGATCCGGAGCCTGCCCGGCGAACCCCCCGCCCCGGAGACCCTGGCGGCGCTGGACCTGCTGGTGGCGACCACGGTCGGCCTCTGCCTCGGCGCGCCGGCGGCGCACTGACGCCTCAGGGCGTGTCGACGATCCGGACCGGCAGCTCGGCCAGCACCTCGCGCAGCGCCGCGCCGAAGCGCTCGTACTCGGCGCTGCGGGCCGAACCCGGCCGGACGGCCAGCCCGATCCGGCGGCCGGGCGCCGGGGCGGCGAACCGTACGGCGGCCAGCCGGTCGGTGCGGCCGGCCTCGACGTCCAGCGCGGTGGCCGGCAGCAGCGTCACCCCGAGCCCCCCGGCGACGAGTTGGACCAGGGTGGACAGGCCCGCCGCGCGGGTGGTGGAGCCGGCCGGGTCGGCGCCGACCTCGCGGCAGATGTCGAGGGCCTGGTCGCGCAGGCAGTGGCCCTCCTCCAGCAGCAGCACCTCCAGGTCGAGCAGTACGTCGCGCGGCACGTCGATCCGCCCGGCGAGCGGGTGCCCGGGCGGGGTGACCAGGACGAAGTCCTCGTCGAAGAGCGGGATGTCCCGGGTCGGCGAGGAGCCGCCGGCCGGGAGCGCGAGCAGCAGGACGTCCAGCCGCCCGGCGGCCAGGCCCTCCAGCAGCGAGGGGGTGCGCTCCTCGTGGACGTGCAGCTCCAGCTCCGGGAAGCGGTCGCGGACCAGCCGCAGCACGGTGGGCAGCAGGTACGGTGCGACGGTCGGGATCACCCCGAGGTGCAGCGGCCCGGTGAACGGACGGCGGGCGGCGTCGACCTCCTCGGTGAGGGCCTGCAACGAGGCGAGCACCCGGCGCGCGTGCCCGTGCACACGCTCCCCCAGGGGAGTGACGATCACCTTGCGCGTCGTACGCTCGACCAGCTGCGCGCCCAGCGACTCCTCCAGCGCGGCGACCGCCCCGGACAGCGCCGGCTGACTCGTCCCGGTGGCGGCGGCGGCCTCCCGGAAGTGCCGGTGCTCCGCCACCGCGACGAAGGCCTTGAGCTGGGCGACCGTCGGTGTGCGCGGGCTGCGGACTGTGGTGCTCCCCACAGCCGCCTCGGGTTTGGCGGCGGCGGTCCCGCGCCGGGCGGGCCGAGAGGGGGGTGGTTCGGTACTGATAGCAATCTCCGATCAGACACATCAAGTGTAGCTATTTCCCTGATCAGTCCACGATGTGGAATTGTGGGTGCTGTCCGGAATCCGGACAAAACTCCCCGCAGTCTCATCCTCAGGAGAAGCGAACGTGCTCACGATCGGTGACAAGTTCCCCGAGTTCGACCTCAAGGCCTGTGTCGACCTGGATGCCGCGAGCGCCTTCGCCGACATCGACCACAAGACCTACGAGGGCAAGTGGAAGATCGTCTTCTTCTGGCCGATGGACTTCACCTTCGTCTGCCCGACCGAGATCGCCGCGTTCGGCAAGCTGAACGACGAGTTCGCCGACCGTGACGCCCAGATCCTCGGCGTCTCCGGCGACTCCGAGTTCGTGCACCACGCCTGGCGCAAGGACCACAAGGACCTGCGCGACCTGCCCTTCCCGATGCTGGCCGACATCAAGCACGAGCTGATGCGCGCCTGCGGCGTCGAGGGCGAGGACGGCACCGCCCAGCGCGCCGTGTTCATCGTCGACCCGAACAACGAGATCCAGTTCGTCATGGTCACCGCCGGCTCCGTCGGCCGCAACCCCAAGGAGGTCCTGCGGGTGCTGGACGCCCTGCAGACCGACGAGCTGTGCCCGTGCAACTGGAACAAGGGCGAGGACACCCTCGACGCCCAGGCCCTCCTGGCGGGCTGACCCATGGCCCTCGACGACCTGAAGGCCGCCCTTCCGGACTACGCCAAGGACCTCAAGCTCAACCTGGGCTCGGTCATCGGCAACTCCGACCTCCCCGCCCAGCAGCTCTGGGGCACCGTGCTGTCCTGCGCGATGGCCACCCGCAGCCCCGGCCTGCTGCGCGAGCTGGAGCCCGAGGCCAAGGCCAACCTCTCCCCGGAGGCGTACACCGCCGCCAAGGGCGCGGCCGCGATCATGGGGATGAACAACGTCTACTACCGGACGCTGCACCTGCTCTCCGACAAGGAGTACAGCACGATGCGGGCCGGTCTGCGGATGAACATCATCGGCACCCCGGGCGTCGAGAAGATCGACTTCGAGCTCTGGTGCTTCGCCGTCTCGGCCATCAACGGCTGCGGCCAGTGCCTCGACTCGCACGAGGCCGTGCTGCGCAAGGCCGGCGTCGACCGTGAGGTCATCCAGGCCTCGATGAAGATCGCCGCCGTCCTCCAGGCCGTGGCCGGCGTCCTCGACTCCGAGGCCGCCCTCGCCGCCGTCAACGCCTGACCCACCCGCACCACCCGAGGGGCCCCTCCGCACGGAGGGGCCCCTCGGCGTTTCCGGCCCCCGACGGACCCAACTCGGCTACAGTGCAAGGCGATCCGTGCACAACCTACGGTCCGGAGGGGAACCGAGGTGTCCGACCACCCGGAGAACTGCGGGGGCTTCCAGCTCGACACCGGGCTGCTCCACCAGGCCGCCGGAAGGGCCGGCGAGACGGCGGCCCTGATCCCGGGCCAGACCGAGGCCGTGCTCGACGCGTCCCACCAGGCCGTCGCCGGCCTGCCCGGACTCCGGTGCGCCGCCGCGCTCGACAGCTGCACCGGCGCCTGGCACACGCTCCTGAACGACCTGCACCGCACGATGAGCCGCCACGGCCAACACCTCGAAACGGCCGCCCGCGGCTACCGGGACACCGACCACCGGGCCGCCACCGGATTCGGCCCCACGACGGCACAACGGCACGACTTCGTCCAGCACTTCGGGTAGAGGGGCCGCCGGCGTGGACCTCGCGACACTGCGCGACACCGACTTCGGCCTGCTCCACGGCACCGCCGACGCGTACGACCGACTGCAGGACGAGTTCGGGCAGCACCTGGAGAACTGGCGCACCGGGGTCGACCGACGCGTCGCCGCCGCCGGATGGACCGGCCCCACCGCCGACGCGGCGACACCGGCCCTCCGGCTCACCACCGGCGAGTTGACGGCCGCCCGGACCGAGCTCGGCCGGATCGGCAAGACCCTCCGGGCCGGGGCGGACGCCCTCCTTCTCGCCCAGTCGGCCCTCCGCAAGGCCCTGGAGGACGTACGGAGCGCCGACATGACGGTCGACGAGCACGGGGCGGTCACCTGGCGGGCCCCGTCCACCGCCGACCGGCACGACCCCGACCACCGAAGGGCCCGCGACCGGACCGCCGGGGTCCTCGCCGCCCGCATCGGCACCGCCCTCACCGAGGCCGACACCGTCGACCGGGCCCTCGCCGCCCGGCTCCGGCACTATGCCACCCGCGCCCGGGACGGCACCGGCCTCGACCCGGCCGTGGCGAGCCGGGATCGACTCGACCCGACGCTGGCCCCGCTCGACCTGCTGTCCGGCGCCGTCCCCGGACCCGGCGCCCCGCCCGCCGAGGTCAACGCCTGGTGGAACGGGCTCCCCGCCGACCGGCAGCAGTGGATCGTCGCCGAGCACCCGGAGCTCGTCGGCAACCGCGACGGCATCCCCGCCGTCGCCCGCGACCGGGCCAACCGGATCCTGCTGCAGCGGTACACCGAGGAGTACGCGCGGGACGGATCCCCGGCCACCGGGCAGCACCGGCGGAAACTCGAGGGCTTCCGGAGGATCGGCGAGCGGCTGCTGGACTCGGCGGGGCAGGAGCCCCCGGTGTTCCTGCTCGGCATCGGCGACGAAGGACAGGGGCGCGGCATCCTGTCGTTCGGCGACCCCGACACCGCCGACGACGTCACCTCCCTCGTCGGCGGCCTGGGCACCGACCTCCAACGCATCGGCGGCGGCGACGCGGACCGGGCGAAAGCCGTGTACGACGCGGCCCAGCGCGCGGACCCGACCCGCACCACCGCGTCCATCGCCTGGCTGGGGTACGACGCGCCGCTCAGCTTCCCGGAGGCCGGCGACCTGAGCCGCGCGCGGGGCGGCGTCGACGCCTACCGCAGGTTCCTCGAGGGGCAGCGCGTCACCCACCAGGGCGCACCGGCCCACGTCACGGCCGAGGGCCACAGCTTCGGTTCGCTCCTGGTCGGCCTCGCCGCGAGGAAACCGGCCGGGATCGCGGCCGACGACGTCATCCTGGTCGGCAGTCCCGGCACCGACGCCTTCCACGCCTCCGAGTTCTCCGTCGGCGCCGATCACACCTACGTCGGCGCCGCCTCCTGGGACCACATCTCGCACCTGGGCTGGTTCACCAGGGATCCGGCGAGCGTCGACTTCGGCGCCCACCGCTTCGCCGTGGACGGCGGGTCCCCCGACTTCACCGCGCACTCGTCCTACTGGGACGACGGCCCCGGCGACGACCGCACCTCGGTCGACAACATCGGACGGATCGTCAGCGGCCACGCCGACCTGATCACCCCGGCGGCCGGACGTCATGACTGACCTCCGCCCCGGCGCCCCGCGGCAGCCCCCGGTCAGTCGGCGGCGGGCCGAGCCGCCGCCGGCCGGGTGGCGGCCGTGCGTTCGGCGGCCTCGCGGGCGGCTTCGAGGGCGGTGAAGACGGCCTGGCCGGCCTCGTTGCGGCGGCGCAGGTGGCCGACCACGGTGTTGGTGACGGCGATCAGCGGGACGGCGACGACCGCGCCGCCGATGCCGCCGATGATGCCGCCGGCGGCGACGCCGAGGACCACGCCGAGCGGGTGGACCCGGACGGCGCGGCCGAGGATGAGCGGCTGGAGGATGTGGCTCTCCACCTGCATCACCGCGATCAGGACGACCAGCACCATCAGCGCCGTCCACGGCCCCTGGGTGACCAGGGCGATCAGGACGGCGACCGTGCCGGTGACGAGGGCGCCGACCAGCGGGACGAAGGCGCCCAAGAAGATGATCACGGCCAGCGGCATGGCCAGCGGCACGCCCAGCAGGTCGACGCCGATGCCGATGCAGAGCGCGTCGATGAAGGCCACGCAGACGGTGCCGCGCACGTACGCGGTGAGCGTGGTCCAGGCCTTGGGCCCGGCCCCGGCCATCGCGAAGCGGGACTGCCGGGGCAGGCCGCGCAGCGCCCAGTTCCAGATCCTGGAGCCGTCGTAGAGGAAGAAGAAGGTGGTGAAGAAGGTCATCAGCAGCGCGGTCAGGACCTCGACGGCGATCTGCGCGCCGGTGATCGAGGCCGAGGTGAGCTGGTCGGTGTTGGTGGTGATGGCCTTGGTGATCTGGTTGGCGAAGTCGGTGATCTGCTGCTGGGTCAGGTGCAGCGGGCCGGTGATCATCCAGTCCCGGAGCTGGTTGACGCCGGTCTTCACCTGGTTGGTGACGTCGGGCAGGTTGGTGGACACCTGCCAGACCACGAACCAGCCGACCAGGCCGATCCCGGCCAGACCGCTGAGGAAGACCCCGCCGGCCGCGAGCGAGCGGGGCACCCCGCGCCGGCGCAGCCAGGAGACCGAGGGCTCCAGCAGCGCGGTGATCAGCAGCGAGGCCAGCACCGAGAAGGCGACCAGCCGCAGCATGTCGACGACGTAGAAGACGACGTAGAGCGCGGCCCCGAGCAGCAGCAGCCGCCAGGTCGACTCGGCGGCGACCCGCAGTCCCCACGGCACCGCCTCGGCGGGGGTGGCGGGCCGGCCGGGGTGGTACTCGCGGCCGAATCCGGTGGGCGCGGGGGGCGTGGCCGTCGCGGGCGCCGGGGTCGGGGTCGGGGCCTCCGCGACGGCCTCGGCCTCGGCGTCGGCCTCGGCCGCGGGCGCCACCCGGGCGGCGAGCGGCGCGGCCGCCGGCGCGGGGTCGGTGCGCGGCACCGGGACGGGGCCGGGCGCCTCGGCGAGCGCCGGTACGGGGAGCTCGTGCGGGTCGGCCGCCATCGCGGCGCGCCGGCGCCGTTCGATCACGGCGGCCGCGCTCGCCACCACGGCCATGCCCTTGGCCACGGCCTTGAAGGCCTTTCCGCCCCGCGCCATCCTCGCTACCACCGATTCCCTGCCGGATCCGCCGAGCCCGGCGGCAACGCCGTGGGTCGCACCACGGCCGTCAGGGATGACGCTACCCGGCGGGGGCGGGGCGAGTCCGCCCGCCGTGGGGTTCGGCTTCGGTCACTTCGTTCCACGAAACAGGACAAAACGCCAGGTTCCAGGTGGTTTCGCCCAGGCTCGACGGGGGAGGACTTCGAACGGGACGCCGAGTCGTCCCATCAGGCCGACGGGTGCCGCAGAGCCGGTCGTCCCGATCGACCCGATCCATCCCATGCCCGATCCATCCCAGGTGAGCCAACCGCCGGCGGACCGGCCGGTGCGGGGAGCTACCAGGACCCCTCCCCGCGCCCCGCGTCCGCACCAGGACCGCACCGCCCGTGGGCGCCTTGGTCAGCGCAGCCCGGGCGGGGCGGCCCGCCCTTTCCCGGCCGCCCCGCCCGGCGTGCCCGGGAACGCCGCGGCCCCCGGCTGCTCGTCGAACGGGACGAGCGGCCGGGGGCCGCGGGGAGTCGCGCCGCCCGGGGGCGGCGGGTCCTCCTAGTACCAGCTGTGGGCCTGCCAGAACGACCAGGCGCCGCAGGGGCTGCCGTAGCGGCTGTTCATGTAGCTGAGGCCCCACTTGATCTGGGTGGCCGGGTTGGTGCGCCAGTCGGCACCGGCCGAGGCCATCTTGGAGCCGGGCAGGGCCTGGACCAGACCGTAGGCGCCGGAGCTGCTGTTGGTCGCGGTGTAGTCCCAGCCGCTCTCGCGCTTCACGATCTGGCTGAAGCACTGGAACTGGGCGTCGTTGCCGACGATCTGCCGGGCCGTGTCCTGGACGGAACCGGGGCTGACCGAGACGGGGGGCGCGCTGTCGTCCACCGCGGACATCGCCGACCGCGCCTTGGAGCGGTTGGCGGCGGCGTCGGCGGCGGCACGCTGGTCGGCGGCGGCCTTGGCGGCCTTGTCCGCGTCGGCCTTGGCCTGAGCGTCGGCCTTCGCCTGGGCGTCCGCGGCGGCCTTCTGGCGCGCGGCCTCCTCGGCGGCCTTCTGCTCGGCGGCAGCCTTGGCGGCGGCGTCGGCGGAGGCCTGCTGGGCGGTCGCCTGCTGGCCGATGTTGTCACTTGCGGCCTGTGCCTGGGAGCCAGAGGGGACTTCGGCGAGCAGGGTCGCGCCGGCGACGTCGACCGTCTGCGTGGCCTTGACCTCGCTGCCCGAGGCCATGCCCACGACGGCACCGACAGCGGTGACCGCGGTGGCAGAGGCCACAGCAACTCCCCGGACCGAGATCCGAGTCACATGGATTCCTTCCAGCATCGCCCACGCGTGACCGTGCGGACGCAACATGCCCCTTGGCACGGACCTCCGCAGGTGCTCTGGTCACGGGAGGTACTGGCCCGGCGTCCGGTCGGAATGAGGCGACCGGGCGTTGGAATCGGGCGGCGTACGGCTCAACGGTCTTCAATTGTGTGTCCACCGACCGGAGTTGGCGGACCTTCCGGGGCCGGGCCTCCGACGAGCGGAATCCCTGCCGCGCCGTACGCGGGGCCTGACAGAACCCACACCATGCCGCACCGGGCACTGTCGACGCAATTCCCGCCCGCGTGGCGCATGTCACATTCACCGTACGGAAGTTCTTCGGACAGAAAGCACTCGATGTGATGAAAGGGACGGGGCCCGCTCCCTCAGGAGCGGGCCCCGCACAGCAAGTTGAACCTATTGTCCGACTATGCCCCGGTCAGGGGCGGTTCACGGGTGGATGTCCTCCAGCATCTCCGTGACCAGCGCCGCGATCGGCGACCGCTCCGAGCGGGTGAGCGTGATGTGCGCGAAGAGCGGATGCCCCTTCAACTTCTCCACCACCGCCACCACGCCGTCGTACCGGCCGACCCGGAGGTTGTCCCGCTGCGCCACGTCGTGGGTGAGCACCACCCGCGAGCCCTGGCCGATCCGGGACAGCACCGTCAGCAGCACGTTCCGCTCCAGCGACTGGGCCTCGTCCACGATCACGAAGGCGTCGTGCAGCGAACGCCCCCGGATGTGGGTCAGCGGCAGCACCTCCAGCATCCCGCGGCCGATGACCTCCTCGATCACGTCCGGGGTGGTGACCGCCGAGAGGGTGTCGAAGACGGCCTGGGCCCAGGGGCCCATCTTCTCCGCCTCGCTGCCGGGCAGGTAGCCGAGCTCCTGGCCGCCGACCGCGTACAGCGGCCGGAAGACCATCACCTTGCGGTGCTGCCTCCGCTCCAGCACCGCCTCCAGCCCGGCGCACAGCGCCAGCGCCGACTTGCCCGTCCCGGCCCGGCCGCCCATCGACACGATGCCGATGTCCGGGTCGAGCAGCAGGTCCAGCGCCACCCGCTGCTCGGCGCTGCGCCCGCGCAGCCCGAACGCCTCGCGCTCGCCGCGCACCAACCGGACCCGCCCGTCGCCGGTGACCCGGCCGAGCGCCCGGCCGCGCTCCGAGGTGAGCACCAGCCCGGTGTGCACCGGGAGCTCCTCGACCCCGTCGATGTCCACCGCGGCGTCGTGGCCGGCCGCGAACAGCGCGTCGACCTGGTCGGCCGCGACGTGCAGCTCGGACATGCCCGTCCAGCCGGAGGTGATCGCGAGCTCGGCCCGGTACTCCTCCGCGAGCAGGCCCACCGAGCTGGCCTTGATCCGCAGCGGGAGGTCCTTGGAGACGACGGTGACGTCGTAGCCCTCGGCCTGGAGGTTGCGGGCGACCGCCAGGATCCGGGTGTCCGCCTCGCCCCCGCCGGCCCGGTAGCCGGCCGGCAGTATCGAGACGTCCGAGTGGTTGAGCTCGACCCGGATCGTCCCGCCCAGCTCGCCCACCGGGATCGGCTCGTCGAGCCGGCCGTGGCGGATGCGGTAGTCGTCGAGCAGGCGCAGCGCCTGGCGGGCGAAGTAGCCCAGCTCGGGGTGGTGGCGCTTGGCCTCCAGCTCGGTGACGACCACCACCGGGAGGACGACCTCGTGCTCCTCGAAGCGGGTCATGGCGAGCGGGTCCGCCAGGAGCACGCTGGTGTCGAGAACGTACGTGCGCCGGTCTGGTGTCCGGCGGCTCTTGGAACTGACCACTAGGCCTCCAGAGCGGATGACCCTGCGTCATCCGCGGCAAGCCGGCCCCCGCTGCCCCGGTGGCCTCGGGACCGGACTGACTGGAGTATTCCCAGGCGGGGAGCGGTGCATTCGCGCCCCCGGCGAACTGACGGATCATTGCCGGTGAACGTTTGGCCTCGCGCGCGGCCCGGGTAGGCCAGGCCTACGGCGGTCATTCCACCCGGACGCGCGGCCGAGCGGCCCGGATCCGCCCCGGGAACGGTCGCCCGGGAGCCCCCGGCGAGCCCGTGGGAGCGCCCACCGGGGAGTCCGGCTGGCGCCGGTTCAGAGGCCGAGCCGCCGGTGCCGCTGCTCGAAGGCGCGCAGCGCGCGCAGGAAGTCGACCTTGCGGAAGGCCGGCCAGTACGCCTCGCAGAAGTAGAACTCGCTGTGGGCGCTCTGCCAGAGCAGGAATCCGGACAGTCGCTGCTCGCCCGAGGTGCGGATGATCAGGTCCGGGTCGGGCTGGTTGGCGGTGTAGAGGTGCTCCGAGATGTGCTCGACGGTCAGGATCTCGGCCAGTTCCTCGATCGGGGTGCCGCGCCCGGCGTGCTCCTGGAGCAGCGAGCGGACGGCGTCGGCGATCTCGTGCCGGCCACCGTAGCCGACCGCGACGTTGACGGTGATGCCGTCGATCCCGGCGGTCTCCTCGGCGGCGCGCTTGAGCACGTCGGCGGTGTGCTGCGGGAGCAGGTCCAGCGCGCCGACCGGGTTGACCCGCCAGCGGCGGGCGGCGGCCAGGCCGGTGACGGCGTCCTCGATGATGCCGAGCAGCGGGACCAGCTCGTCGGCGGGGCGGTCCAGGTTGTCGGTGGAGAGCATCCACAGGGTGACGACCTTGACGTGGGTCTCGTCGCACCAGCCGAGGAACTCGCTGATCTTGTCGGCGCCGCGCTGGTGGCCGTACGCGGTGGAGCCGCCGGCGGCCTTGGCCCAGCGGCGGTTGCCGTCCAGGATCACGCCGATGTGGTGCGGGGTGCGCGCGAGGTGGACCTCGACCCGTCGGCCGTAGAGCCCGTACATCCCGCCCAGCAGGGTGCGCAGCCCCGGCGTCCGTTCGGCGACATCGCGCAGACCCATGGTTTCCCGGCCCCTCCGTACTCGTTCGGACTGGTGCGTCACCGCCCCGGCGCAGCCTACTCCCGCGCGCAGGCACGCGGTAAAGCCGCAGGTAGCGGTCTGGTCACGGTCCTGTACGAAGTCTGTCGCGACGGGTGTGTCAGGGCCCGCGGGGCGGTCTGCCCGGGGTGGACACGGAACGGTCTCCGATTCCTTAAGGGAGCCGTAAGCCGGTTGTTGCGTCCTTGACGACCGGCAATGGTCTAGTCCAGCTTTTGTCCCGAGGCGGAACGAGACGATCCCGCCCCCGGAGTCACCCGCGGACCTCCCCTCCCCCACACGCGGCCGCCGCGCCCCCCACCGCGGCGGCCGCTCCTCCCCCAGGAGCGTCACCCCATGGCCCGTACCCCGCAGCAGCCCGCGCACCGGCGCCGGCGCAGCCCCCTGCCCGCCCTCGCGGCCGGCGCCACCGCCCTCGCCCTGGCCGGCGGCGGCCTCGCCCTCTTCGCCGGCGGCGCCAGCGCGGCGGACGGCAACCTGGTCGGCAACGGCGGCTTCGAGAACGGACTGGCCGGCTGGTCCTGCACCGGCGGCGCGGCCGCGGTGTCCTCGCCGACCCACTCCGGCACCGGTGCGCTGCAGGCCACCCCGGGCGCGGGCGACACCGCCGAGTGCACCCGGACCATCAGCGTGCTGCCCAACACCAGCTACACCCTGAGCGCCTGGGTCCAGGGCCCGTACGTCTACCTCGGCGCGCGCGGCACCGGCGGGACGGATCCGTCCACCTGGTCGAACCAGAACAGCTGGAACCAGCTGACCAGCACCTTCACCACCGGGGCGAACGCCACCAGCGTCACCGTCTACCTGCACGGCTGGTACGGGCAGAGCGCCTACCTCGCCGACGACGTCGCGCTGGTCGGCCCGGGCGGCACCTCCACGCCGTCCCCGACGGCCACCCCCACCGGGACGCCGACCCCGACGCCGACGGCCACCGCCACCCCGACCGCCACGGCGACCCCGACCCAGCCGCCGACCCAGACCCCGACCGCGTCGCCCACCCCCACGGCCACGCCGACCCCGACCGGCACCACCCCGCCGGCCACCGGCCTGCCGGCCCACGCGGTCACCGGCTACTGGCAGAACTTCGACAACGGCTCGACCCCGCAGCGCCTGGGCGACGTGCAGAGCGCGTACGACATCATCGCGGTCTCCTTCGCCGACGCCGTGCCGACCCGGACCGGCGCGATCAGCTTCACCCTGGACCCGGGCCTGTCCAAGGCGCTCGGCGGCTACACCGACGCCCAGTTCCGCGCCGACATCAAGGCCAAGCAGGCGGCCGGCAAGAAGGTCATCCTCTCCATCGGCGGCCAGAACGGCGCGATCACCGTCGGCGACGCCACCGCCGGGGCGAACTTCGCCGACAGCGCCTACGCGATCATCAAGGACTACGGCTTCGACGGCATCGACGTCGACCTGGAGAACGGCGTCCAGGCCGGCCCGCTCGGGGCCGCGCTGCACTCCCTGCAGGCCAAGGTCGGCCCCGGCTTCGTGCTGACCATGGCCCCCGAGACCATCGGGATGTACAGCACCTCCGGCGCCTACTTCCAGCTGGCGCTGGCCACCAAGGACATCCTGACCGTCGTCAACACCCAGTTCTACAACTCGGGCGGGATGAACGGCTGCGACGGCAAGGTCTACAACCAGGGCACGGTCGACTTCATCACCTCGCAGGTCTGCACCCACATCCAGGGCGGCCTGCGGCCCGACCAGGTCGGCATCGGCGTCCCGGCCTCCGCCAAGGCGGCCGGCGGCGGCTACGTCGACCCGTCGGTGGTGAACAACGCGCTCAACTGCCTGGCCACCGGCAACAACTGCGGTAGCTTCGTGCCGCCGGCCAAGTGGCCCACCATCCGGGGCGCGATGACCTGGTCCACCAACTGGGACGCCAACAACGGCAACGCCTTCTCCAACACGGTCGGCCCGTTCGTCCACAAGCTGCCCTGAGCCGCCCCGAGGCCCAACTCCCCACGGCGCGCCACTCCTTGAGGGTGGGGCCGGCGCGCCGACGGCGGGGCCCGCCGTACCGGATCGGTACGGCGGGCCCCGCCGCTAACAGGCCAGCACCACAGTGAGGGCCCCGAGTAGCAGGGAGGGGGCGAACGG
>NZ_JBVIWC010000025.1:106873-143355 GCF_055594965.1 Kitasatospora sp. NPDC040550
CCCCTTACCTTCTCCGTTTCCCCCCCCTCCCCCCCCCCCTCCCCCCCCCCCCCCCCCCCCCCCCCCCCCCCCCCCCCCCCCCCCGCTACCGCGCCAGCACCGCGGTGAGCGCCCCGAGCAGCAGGAAGGGGCCGACCGGGACCTCCAGTCCGCGCCACGGGCGCCGGCGAGCCAGCAGGGCGGCGACCCGCAGGGTGCCCCACAGGCCGGCGAGCACCACCGCGGCGACCAGCCCGCCGATCGCGACCCACCAGCCGTACCAGCCCAGCAGCCCGCCCAGGGCGAGCCCGAGCGGCGAGTCCCCGGGGCCCAAGGCGCCGATCTGGACGGCCACTTCGAGCAGCGCGCCGACCGCCAGCGCGACCAGCAGGCAGCGCAGCAGCACCCCCGGACGCCCCTCGGCCAGCGCCGCCACCGCCAGCAGCACGGCCACCCCGGCCAGCAGCGGCACGGTCAGCCGGTACGGCAGCCGGCGCACCCGGGCGTCGGTGAAGCCGAGCGCCACCCCGAACGCGCCCGCCCAGGCGAGCGCCGCCGCCTGCGGGCCGTCCGCCGCGTACCCGACCGCGACCGCGACCGCCGCGGCGACCGCCTCCACCGTCCCCGGGCCGGCTCCCAGCCGCCCCCGGCAGCCCGGGCAGCGCCCGGTCGGCGGCAGCAGCCGCCCCACCGGGCGCCCGCACAACGGGCAGGCCTCGCACCAGGGTTCGCCCTCGGGCACGGCGAAGCGGGCGACCAGCGCGCGCAACGCGGGAGCCAGCAGGAGGGCGACCAGCACCGCCCCGGCCACGACCGTCACCACCGGCACTCCCCCTTGTCCTTGTCGACTTCTTCCCACCGGCGTCTGCCGCTGACTTCTCCCCGCCGGCTTCTCCCTGTCGACTTCTCCCGTCGACCGACCGGCCCCATCTTCCCGCCCGGGACGGACGGCCGGTGTGCCGTCCGTCTCGTTCCGGTGGAGAATCCGCCGCAGAGATCGACGGCGTTCCTCGCATACGCGAGCATTCCGGACATCCGGGCAGCAATTTGGAAGGCCGTTCGAGACCCCCGCCTGGCGATCCAAGGAGGCCCTTCCGGGCTCGGCGAGCCGTCTCCCCGGACACCCCGCACCGGGCCCCGGCGTGCCCCTAAAGTAGGCAGGCATGCAGGTCATCCAGTCCAGCAAGCTCGCCAACGTCTGCTACGACATCCGCGGCCCGGTGCTCGACGAGGCGATGCGGCTGGAGGAACAGGGCCACCGCATCCTCAAGCTCAACACCGGTAACCCGGCCACCTTCGGCTTCGAGGCGCCCCCGGAGATTCTCCAGGACATCCTGCGCAACCTCGCGAACGCGCACGGGTACGGCGACTCCAAGGGCCTGCTCTCGGCCCGCCGCGCCGTGGTGATGCACTACGAGGACCGCGGCCTGCACGGGCTCTCGGTGGACGACGTCTTCCTCGGCAACGGCGTCTCCGAGCTGATCCAGCTCGCCATGACCGCGCTGCTGGACGACGGCGACGAGGTGCTCGTCCCCGCGCCGGACTACCCGCTGTGGACGGCCTCGGTCTCACTGGCCGGCGGCACCGCGGTGCACTACCGCTGCGACGAGCAGTCAGAGTGGTATCCGGACCTCGCCGACATCGAGGCCAAGGTCACCGACCGGACCAGGGCCATCGTGGTGATCAACCCGAACAACCCGACCGGCGCGGTCTACCCGCGCGAGGTGCTGGAGGGCATCGCCGAGATCGCCCGCCGGCACCAGCTGGTGGTCTACGCGGACGAGATCTACGACAAGATCCTCTACGACGACGCCGAGCACGTCCCGCTGGCCACCCTGGCCCCGGACCTCTTCTGCGTCACCTTCAACGGACTGTCCAAGGCGTACCGGGTCGCGGGCTTCCGCTCCGGCTGGATGGTGCTCTCCGGCGACCGGCAGCGCGCCCACAGCTACGTCGAGGGCCTGACCGTACTCGCCTCGATGCGGCTGTGCGCCAACATGCCGGCCCAGCACGCGGTGGCCGCCGCGCTCGGCGGACGGCAGTCGATCAAGGACCTGGTGCTGCCCGGCGGCCGGCTGCTCGCCTCCCGCGACGCCGCGTACGAGCTGCTCAACCAGATCCCCGGCGTGAGCTGCGTCAAGCCGAAGGGCGCGCTGTACGCCTTCCCCCGGCTGGACCCGAAGGTCTACAAGATCAAGGACGACGCCCAGATGGTGCTGGACCTGCTGCGGTCCCAGCGCATCCTGCTGGTCCAGGGCACCGGCTTCAACTGGCCCGAGCCGGACCACTTCCGGCTGGTCACGCTGCCGCGACCGGAGGAGATCACCGACGCGGTGACCAGGATCGGCGACTTCCTCAGCGGCTACACCCAGCCCTGACCCCTCCCGCCGGAGGGGCGCTCCTTCGCGGGAGGAAGGCCGGGGGGCGCTCCTTCGCGGGCGAAACACTACGGCCGGAGTCCCGGCCCTGGTGGTCTCCTTGGTCGGGGAAAGACCACCCGGCGGAACTCCGGCCGTCCCGTCACTCGGTCGGCGCGCGGTTCGTGCCGCACGCCGACCTCTCGCTCGGCTGAGGCTCAGGCTCAGCCGAGGCGCGCGACCAGGCTCCGGTACTCGTCCCACAGCTCCTTCGGGGTGTGGTCGCCGAACAGCTCCAGGTGGGCCGGCACCAGCGCGGCCTCCTGGCGCCAGATGTCGGCGTCCACGGTGAAGAGCAGGTCGAGGTCCTCCTCGGACAGCTTGAGGTCACCCAGGTCGAAGCCCTCGACCTTCGGCAGCACGCCGATCGGGGTCTCGACGCCGTCGGCGGTGCCCTCCAGGCGCTCGACGATCCACTTGAGCACGCGGCTGTTCTCGCCGTAGCCGGGCCAGACGAACTTGCCCTCGGCGTTCTTGCGGAACCAGTTGACGTAGTAGATCTTCGGCAGCTTGGCGGCGTCCGCCTGGGCGCCGACCTTCAGCCAGTGGGCGAAGTAGTCGCCCATGTTGTAGCCGCAGAACGGCAGCATCGCGAACGGGTCGCGGCGCAGCTCGCCGACGGTGCCCTCGGCGGCGGCGGTCTTCTCGGAGGCGATGTTGGCGCCCAGGAACACGCCGTGCTGCCAGTCGAAGGACTCGGTGACCAGCGGGACGGCGGTGGCCCGGCGGCCGCCGAACAGGATCGCCGAGATCGGCACGCCCGCCTGGTCCTCCCACTCGGGGGCGATGGTCGGGCACTGCGCGGCCGGCACGGCGAAGCGGGCGTTCGGGTGGGCGGCGGGGGTGCCGGACTCGGGGGTCCAGTCGTTGCCGCGCCAGTCGGTGAGGTGCGCCGGGGGCTCCTCGGTCAGGCCCTCCCACCACACGTCGCCGTCGTCGGTGAGGGCGACGTTGGTGAAGACGGTGTTGCCCCAGAGGGTGTCGATGGCGTTGGCGTTGGTGTCCACGCCGGTGCCGGGGGCGACGCCGAAGAAGCCGGCCTCGGGGTTGATCGCGTAGAGGCGGCCGTCCGCGCCGAAGCGCATCCAGGCGATGTCGTCGCCGATGGTCTCGACCTTCCAGCCCGGGATGGTCGGCTGGAGCATGGCCAGGTTGGTCTTGCCGCAGGCCGACGGGAAGGCGGCCGCGACGTACTTGACCTCACCGGACGGCGGGGTGAGCTTGAGGATGAGCATGTGCTCGGCCAGCCAGCCCTCGTCGCGGGCCATGGTCGAGGCGATGCGCAGCGCGTAGCACTTCTTGCCGAGCAGGGCGTTGCCGCCGTAGCCCGAGCCGAAGGACCAGATCTCCTTGGTCTCCGGGAAGTGCGAGATGTACTTGGTGCTGTTGCACGGCCACGGCACGTCCGCCTCGCCCTCGGCGAGCGGGGCACCGACGGTGTGCACGGCCTTGACGAAGTCCCCGTCCTCGCCGAGCTGCTCGAGCACGGCCTTGCCCATGCGGGTCATCACGCGCATCGACACCGCGACGTAGGCGGAGTCGGTGATCTCGACGCCGTACGCGGCCAGCGGGGAACCGACCGGGCCCATCGAGAAGGGCACGACGTACATCGTGCGGCCCTTCATCGCGCCGCGGAACAGGCCCTGCTCACCCTGGAAGACCTCGCGCATCTCGGCGGGGGCCTTCCAGTGGTTGGTCGGTCCGGCGTCCTTCTCCTGCTCGGAACAGATGAAGGTGCGGTCCTCCACGCGCGCGACGTCGGACGGGTCCGAGGCGGCGTAGTAGGAGTTGGGGCGCTTCTCCTCGTTCAGCTTCTTGAAGGTGCCCTGAGCCACCAGCAGGTCCGCGAGGCGCTGGTACTCCTCGTCGGAACCGTCGCACCACTCGATGCGGTCCGGCTGAGTGAGCTCGGCGATCTCGCTCACCCAAGCGAGCAGCTGCTTGTGGCGGGTGGGCGCGGATGCGCTGAGAGCAGAGATCTCGTACGACACGATCGCTCCGTTTCACGCCGTCCCGGCGGGGAGACGGCGTAGCGGGGGTCTGAGGGTGCTTGCAGCGTAGACCCGGCTCCTGGCCTCCAACGCGGCACTGCGGCGAAATTGACGCATCTTTTACTACAGTAAGTATGATTACTGGCCAGTAGCCAGCCGTTCACGTCCGGGCCGGAGTGCGCGGCGCCACACTCCGATTGCTCCAAAACGTCCAAGAGTGATGAGCACCACTTCCTTACGCGCCAGTAACCTACGGTGCCGTAGGTAGCAGGTAGCATGCTGCCCATGACTGCTGCTGCGCTCGCGGAGAGCACTGGGGAGGGCCCGGCCGAGAGCCGGGAGGACAAGCCGAAGTGGCGCGGCTGGCTGCACGCCGGGATGTTCCCCGCCACCGTCGCCGCCGGGATCGTGCTGATCTGCCTGGCCGACTCCACGCCGGCCAAGATCGCCTGCGCGGTCTACTCGGTCAGCGCCTGGCTGCTGTTCGGCGTCAGCGCGGTCTACCACCGCTTCGACTGGGGCCCGCGCGGGGACGCCGTGCTCCGGCGACTGGACCACGCGAACATCTTCCTGATCATCGCGGGCACCTACACGCCGTTCACGATCCTGCTGCTCAACGGCGCCGACCAGCAGATACTGCTCTGGGTCGCCTGGGGCGGGGCGCTCGCCGGGATCGCCTTCCGGGTGTTCTGGGTCGGCGCGCCGCGCTGGCTGTACACCCCCGTGTACATCGCGCTGGGCTGGGCCGCCGCCTTCTTCCTGCCGGACTTCCTGCGCACCGGCGGGGTCGCCGTCCTGGTGCTGATGATCGTCGGCGGGGTGCTCTACAGCATCGGCGGCGTGGTGTACGGGCTCAAGCGGCCCAACCCCTCACCGCGCTGGTTCGGCTTCCACGAGGTGTTCCACGCCTTCACCCTCGGAGCCTTCATCGTGCAGTACGTCGGCGTCTCACTGGTGGCGTACAGCGCGGCCGGCTGAACCCGGCGCACCCCGACGGGCGGTCGTCCGGTCCGTGGACCGGGTGGCCGCCCGTTCGGCCGTCCAGGGCCGCTCGTACCCGGCCCGGCCCTGCGGGCGGCGCGGGTACGGCGGATGGTCGGCGGCACCCGGCTCCGCCTCCGACTCCGGCCGCGGGTCGACCGAGTGCTGCGACTGCGCCTGCCGCTCCTGCTGCGCCCGCCCTGCCCGCTCTGCCCGCGAGCGTGACTGCGGGGAGCGCGCCGCCGCCACGGACTCCGGCAGCTCCGCCCCGGCCCGGCCGCGGGTCTGCCGCTCGTCCAGCGCCTCCCGGGCCCGGCGGCAGCGCTCGCAGTGGGCGGCGTCCGGGATGCCGCGCCGCGGCCGGTGCCCGGCCCGGGACGGCCGCCGGTGCGTCGCCTGCCAGCGGCGGCCGACGTACACCATGACCAGCAGCGTCTCGATCCCGGCGACCACGAGCACCAGTGGCGCCCCGCTGACCAGGTAGGCCGCGACCACGGCCAACGCGGAACCCACCACCACGGCCGCGCCCCACGCCTGGGCCCGCGCCTGCCTGTCGTCACTGTCGGCCACTTCGGCTCCCCTTTCCCGGCGCCGGGCTCGTGGTCGGCTCCTGCCGCCCCACCCCTTCTCCGCTCTCGGCACGCGTCCGGCCAGCACTGACCGATTGCCACATGGTATCTACCGACAGTCACCCGGAGCCGCCCCGAGGCGGCGAACGACAGATCAACGTTGCGTCAATTCCTTGTGCGGAAGCAGCACTTCCAGGACACACCACACAGAGTCATCGAATCGTCACAGCACTATCGAATTGACGGTCGACTTCTTTTGAGAGTTACTGTCATTTGACAGAAGCTTTCTCGCATCGCACCCCCTGGAGGTCGCCGTGCCCGCCGACCCGCGCCGCTGGCTCGCCCTGGTCGCCGTCGCCCTGAGCGTCCTGGTGATCAGCTTCGACATGACGATCCTCAACGTCGCCCTGCCCACCCTGGCCTCCCAGTTACGGGCCACCACCGGGCAGCAGCAGTGGATCGTCGACGCCTACACCGTGGTCTTCGCCGCCGTGATGCTCCCGGCCGGCCTGCTCGGCGACCGATACGGCCGCCGCCGCACGCTCACCGTCGGCCTCGCCCTGTTCGGACTCGCCTCCGCCGTCGGCATGCTCACCGACTCGCCCGGCACCCTGATCGCCGCCCGCGCCGCGATGGGCCTGGCCGCCGCCCTCGTCATGCCGATGTCGCTGGCGGTCATCCCCGGGATCTTCCCGACCGGCGAACGCCGCCGGGCCACCGCGATCCTCTCCGCCGCGATCGCCGGCGGCGCCCCGCTCGGGCCGCTGATCGGCGGCCTGCTGCTCCAGCACTTCTGGTGGGGCTCGATCTTCGCCGTCAACATCCCGCTCACCCTGCTCGGCATGGGCGCCTGCCTCCTGCTGCTGCCCGAGACCCGCAACCCCGCCGCACCCCGGATCGACCTGCCCGGCACCGTCCTCGCCGCCACCGGGCTCGGCGCGCTCACCTACGGCATCATCGAGGGCTCCGACCGCGGCTGGGCCGACCTCCTGGTGCTCACCACCCTGACCGGCTCGGTGGTGCTGCTCACCGCCCTGGTGCTGCGCAGCCGCCACCGCGCCGACCCGATGCTCGACCTCACCCTGCTCGCCGACCCGACCTTCCGCTGGTCCTCGGTCGCCGCCACCCTGATCTCGCTCGTCCTGTTCGGCGCCTTCTTCGTCCTGCCGCTCTACTTCCAGAGCGTGCTCGGCACCGACGCCCTCGGCTCCGGACTGCGGTTGATGCCGATGATGCTCGGCCTGCTCGTCGCCGCCCGGCTCAGCGAACGGCTAGTGACGCGGTTCGGCGCCCGCACCGTGATCACCCTCGGCCTGGCCCTGCTCGCCGCCGCCCTGCTGTTCGGCAGCCGCACCGGCGGCGCCGACGGGTACGGGCGGGCCGCGCTCTGGCTCACCGTCCTCGGTCTCGGCATGGGCCTGGCCCTGATCACCGCCCAGGGCTCCGCCCTGATCACCCTGCCGCCCGCCCGGGCCGGCGTCGGCTCCGGACTGCTCCAGACCCTGCGGCAGGTCGGCGGCGCGATCGGGATCGCCGCCTTCGGCAGCCTGCTGGCCGGGTCCTACCGGGGCGCGCTGGACACCGGCGGACTCCCCGCCGAGGCGGCGCACCGGGCCGGGACGTCGGTGGTCGCCGCCGACACCGTCGCCCGGGAGACCGGGCGGCCGGCGCTCGGCGCCGCGGCACACGTGGCGTACGTGCACGGGATGGGACTCGTACTGCTGGTCGCCGGGCTGGTCGCGGCGTTCTCGGCGGTCCTGGTCGCGGCCCGGATGCCGTCCGGGGAATCCACCCGGGGCACCCCCGCCGACCGGTCCGAACCCGCCGCCGCCAGCGCCACCGCCACCGCCACCGGCGATCACCGATAATCGGGGCCATGAAGACCGAGCAGCCGACCGCGGCCCTCCCGGACGCCCCGACCAACCCGGTCCAGGCCCTGCTGGAGGCGCCGCTGTCGCTGCGCGAGCGGAAGAAGTTGAAGACCCGGCAGACCGTGCGCCGCGAGGCGTACCGCCTGTTCGCCGAGCAGGGCTACGAGAACACCACGGTCGAGCAGATCGCCGCCGCCGCCGAGATCTCCCCCTCCACCCTCTTCCGGTACTTCGCCACCAAGGAGGACCTCGTCCTGACCGACGAGTACGACCCGGCGATCATCGCCGCCCTGCTCGCCCGGCCCGCCGACGAACCCTTCCTGCGGTCCTGCCGGGAGGCCCTCATCGGCCTGATCCGCGCCCTGCTCCAGCACGAGCGCCAGGAACTGCTGACCCGGATGCGGCTGGTCACCGAAGTCCCCGCGCTGCGCGCCGGACTGTTCCGGACCGGCAACAGCCCGCACGAGCTGTACCTCTCCGTCCTCGCCCGGCGGGCGGGCGTCGAGCACCCCACGTACGAGATGCGGGTCACGGCCGCCGCCATCGGCGCCGCCACCGTCGAGGCCGTGCTCCAGTGGGCCGCACAGGACGGCCGGGAGGAGATCGCCGACCTGGTCGACCGCACCTTCGCCCTGCTGGAGAGCGGCTTCGCCGGGGTGTGAGCGCACGGTGACGGGGCCCGGCTCGGTGAAGAGCCGGGCCCCGTCGCGGTCTCAGCGGTTGCCCCGCCTGCGCCGCAGGACCGCACCGGCACCCACCAGCGCGGTGGCGCCGAGCGCGGCGGCCGCCGTCACGGCCGGCAGCCCCGAGCCGCCGGCCTCCCCGGATGCCACGGATGCCGCGGCCGGGGCGGCCTCGGACGCAGCCGCCCCGGCGGCGTTCACCTCGTAGCCGCCGCCCTTGCCCTCCCGGTCGTACGCCGAACCGGGCAGCTTGTCCCCGTACCGCTGGTGCACCAGCTGCTGGTACCCGGCCAGCGACACCCCGCCCGCGCCCACCGAGCGCCGGGCCTCGTCGTCCAGCGGCAGCACCCGGCCGTCCCGCAGCACGTACCAGGCGTTGACCTGCGGCTCCCGGAAGGCCGTACCGCCGCCGCTGCCGGCCGCCTTCGCCGCGTAGTCGCTCTCGTCGCCGCCGGAGGCGATGTTGACGACCCGCCAGGAGTCGCCCTGGCGGACCGTCCAGACCGAGGCGGTCTGCCCGTCCGCCGCGACCACCTTGCTCGCCGTGAACTCGGCCTTCGCCACCGGTGCGCCCGGGGTTCCGGACACGAAACCGGCGTCCAGGGTGTAGACCGGCACGGTGTCCCCGGCCAGGCGGGGCGCCGCGTCGCTCGCCGCCTTCGCCTCCTCGGCGGCACCGATGGTCAGTTGCTGTGTCGGCGGGACGCCCTTGCGGGCGAAGAAGTGGCCCACCTTGTCGAGCACCGCGGGGTCCTGGACGGCGCTACGCGCCCCGGCCAGGTCGGCGGCGGGCACCGGTGCGGGGGCGCCGGGTGCGCCCGGTGCGGGGGCGCCGGGTGCGCCCGGTGCGTCGGCCTGCGCGGCCGGGGCGAGCGCCAGCGCGAGGCCGGCGGCAAGCAGGACGGTGACGGCGGCCCGGCGGGCCGTACTGAGCTCGGTCATGGTCGTCCTCACGCGCCGATCCGGTACAGGGAGTGGGTCCAGGAGAACGTGTTGTTGTTCACGTAGTACCAGTAGTCCGCCCAGTTGTAGCGGTAGTTGGACGGCCACGGGTCGCCCCAGTAGACCCAGTTGTTGCCCGTGTCGTACCCGTACAGGACGTGCATGTGCCCGCCGCCCGAGCTCCACTGGATGCGCGTCTCGATCGGACGGTTGGCGTCCACCTCGGACTGCACGGTGTTGTAGCGCAGGTACCCGGTGACGTACGAACCCGGGTTGATGCCGACCCAGTCCAGCCCGTTCTGCACGTCGGCCAGCGAGGCCTGGCTGTTCGGGCAGCTGGAGTCGACCGAGCGGCCGAACGCGGCGTTGCAGAACTGGTTCTGGCTGTAGTTGTAGCCGAACCAGGTGGCGATGGTGTTCCCGCTCGCCGCCCAGCACCAGTTGGTCTGCTGTTGCTGCTGCATGGTGATGTTGAGCTTCTTGAACGTGCCGGCCAGATCGGCCGTGCTGCCGGGTGCCGCCGCCGGGCGGACCTGGTGCGCGGCCCGCTGGAGGGCAGGGGCGGGGGCGGGGGCGGCCGTGGGGGTGGCCGCCGCCGGGGTGCTCACCGCGGCGGTCAGCGCCGGGCCCAACACGCCCAGGGCCAGCAGCGAGACCGCGCGGCGCAGCCGTATCCGTGGAACTGGCATGGGGGAATGCCTCCTTGCACGAGTGGAGCGAGGTGCTGTGTGGGGGCGCGGTCCGGATCGCGCCCCGAGCATCGCGCCGCACTCCGGGCCCGGTCAACGGCCCCGGACGGGCCCCGACCGCGGTGTGAACGGGCCCGCGCGGATGTGAACGGCAGCCGGAAAACCCCGGCGCGAGCTGCCCGGACCGGTGACAAACCGCCGCACGGATGTGAATATTCACGGTCAAAACCCGGTCCGCGCCCGCCAGGAGGCCGCCATCCACCGAAGCGACCCAGCCGACCTCGCCGCCGCCCTGCGCACCGGCCCGTTCCACCTCGCCCTGCGCACCGCCATCGCCACCCGCGGCCTCGCCCTGCACCGCATCCGCCGCCACCTCGCCCTGCGCGGCGTCAACGTCGGCCTCACCAGCCTCAGTTACTGGCAACAAGGACGACGCCGGCCCGAACGCCCCGAATCACTGCGCGCCGTCGCCGCCCTCGAAAACGTCCTCGACCTCCCCGAACACTCCCTCACCCGGCTCCTCGGCCCCCGCCGCACCGCCCCGGCCGCCGGACCCCCCGTCCGCCCCTACCGCGACCTGATCTCCCCACCCACCGCCGTCGACGGCCTGCTCGCCACCCTCGCCGGCCCCCGCGACACCGGCCTGCACACCATCACCCACATCGAACGCATCCGCGTCGGCCCCGACCGCCAACTCACCCGCCGCGACTCCCAACACGCCCTGCGCGCCCACCGCGACGGCATCGACCGCTACCTCGCCCTCCACCAGGGCGACCCCGGCAGCGACACCGCCCTCGTCGGCGTCCGCGCCGAGGAGAACTGCCGCCCCGGCCGCATCCGCCGCGACCAGGCCCACCACCTCCTCGCCGCCGAACTCCTCCTCGACCGCCGCCTGCGCGCCGGCGACACCCACCTCCTCGGCTACGGCTTCGACGACGCCCCCTCCCCCACCCCCAGCTGCGAATACGTCCGCGGCTTCAACTCCGGCGCCGGCCAGTACGTCCTCCAGATCACCTTCCACCCCGCCGCCCTCCCCGTCCGCTGCCACCGCATCGCCCTCCACTCCCCCGGCACACCCCCCTACGAGACCGAGGAACTCACCCTCGACGGCCACCACTGCGTCCACCTGGTCGCCACGGCGATCCGGCCGTGCATCCTGGGCATCCGGTGGGACTGGGAGTGAGGCGGAGGCGATCAGTGCGACCAGTACGCATCGTCGAGGTCGGGGGCGGGAGCCTGGCCGGTCCGTCGCTCGCCGATCGGAGGGGCACCGTAGTCCTTCTCGGGCTGGTAGTGCACCCCGAAGGCATCTGCGCTCAGGGCCACCGTCACGGCCGAATCGGCCGCGGTGGTCACCGAGATCGTGAACAGGGTGTCCCCGCGCCCGGAGCAGTGGAGCTGGGCGTACTGCGTCGCCTGGCTGCCCGTGGTGGTGTCGGACCGCCGGCATTCCCCGCCCCAGAACCGCGCCATCCCGTCCAGCAGCACCGGGACCTTCGAAGGCGCCACCTTCGTCCGGACCGACGCCACTTCGTGGACATCGGAGCGCAGGCTAGGCTCGCCGTCGGCGTGCTCCTGACGTCGGTCCACGACGTAGAAGCCGCCGGAGTAGGACAGCGGCGGGGTGATCGCTGTCATGGCCGCCCGCAGGGTCTCGTCGAGTCGCGCCTTCGCCTCACTCGGGCTCAGCAGGTCGGCGCCCCGGTCCATCAGGGCCATCGGACCGTACCCGTTGTGGAACAGCCCCACCCCGGTGGCCAGGAGGACCGTCGCCGCCACGGAACAGCCCAGTACGCGCCGCGGCCGCTTCACCCGCGTTGACCCTGCAGTTTGACGCCCCCGCTGCCCGTGACGACGGCCGCGATGTTGTCCAGCGAGGGCCCGCCCCGCCCGTTCAGGTACTTGGTGTGCGCGTCGATGGGGTTGCCACGGCTCCAGTCGTCGACCGTGAAGCGGTTCGCACCGAAGTGCTTGCTGGACGGATCCCTGCCGTACCAGCGCTCGTCCGGGTCGAGGCTGAACTTCGACGGGGCGTGCGTGACGACGTCGTTGTCAGCAGCGCCGACCCAGACGTGGCCGGCGGGCATCCTGAGGTCAGCGGCCTTGTCCACGCCGACACCCGGGCTGCCGATGAAGACCACGTCGTCCGGCGGCGCGTAGTGCGACCCCGGCTGGGTGGCGAGCTTGGTGGCCTGGCCGACCAGGTAGGACCCGTAGCTGTGCCCGACCGCGGTGACGTGCGGGGGCTGGGTGCCCTCGTGGCTCGCCCGCACCCCGCTCAGGAAGCTCGCGTACGCCGGGGCGCCGTCCTTGCCCGCCTTCGTCGACGCGGCGCCGAGGTCCATCCCCGGCGAGTCGTAACCGAGCCAGACCACCGAGGCGACGGAGTGGCCGGCCGGGGCCTTGCCGCTCGCGGCGCGGTAGAGGTTCAGACCGTTCTCCGCCTCGTTGGTCCCGTCGTTCTCCCCGGGCCCGAGGCTCGCCATGGTGGTGGTGATCCCCGGAACGTAGGCGGAGATGTCGGTGGCGGTGTCGGGGTTGCCGTAGGAGAGGATCGCCCGCCCTTGGCCCTCACTTCCGAGACCGAGCAAGTAGATCGGCGGCTCCCCGGTGTGCTCCGAGAGGCGCTTGTCGATGGGCCCGTAGAGCGCGAGATACTTCTTCTCGCTGGAGTTCAGTTCCCCCGGCTTCTTGTCCCTGATGTTCCTCATCAGGTTGTCCAGTTGGTCGCGGTTCACCCTGTCCCGCACCTCCGCCGGAATGCCGTCCAGATTCCCGAGCACCTCCGGGTGGTGGCTGAGGAACCACTGCTGGCCCTGCGGATCGAGCCCCTTCCACCAGAAGTTGACCTCGGTGGCGGGCGCGCCCTTGAGGGGCATGCTCCGCCGCCACTCCGGGTTGGACGCATCGCCGAACTGTTCCATGTACGCGTCGGCGCCGGCCGTCTTCTCGTCCAGGCCCGACTTGTCCTTGGCATGCCCGGCGAACCTGTTGAGCCCGGCGGTCAGGGCGTCGTCGGCCTCGGCCGCGTCGGCCAGCGCCTTGGCGATCTGCTTGCTGATCCCGTCGGCGGCCGACTTCTGCTTGGCCTCCCAGTCCGGCGCCTGGTACGGGTTGGTCGACGCGGGCCAGCTCACGGCGCCGGCGTCGCTGACCGTGAAGCCCTTCGCCTGTGCGTCCGACAGCGCCTTGACGAGCCTGCCTTGGGCCATTGTCATGGCATCGGCGCAGTCGCGGATCTCCTTGCCGATCAGGCCGAGCTCCGTCACCGCCGCACGCATCTTGCCGGTGAAGCCGTCGAGCACCGGCATCGCGGCGTCGGCCGCCGGTCCCGACCACTGGGAGCCGTGGGCCCGGTCGGCGGTCCCGCTCTTCCAGTCCGTGGCGTGTTGCGCCATGGCCGTGCACAGCGTGTCGTACGCCCCCGCCGCCGTGTACAGGTCCGCCGGTTTGGCGTTCCGCAGGCTTGCGATGTCCATCCCCGCACCCCCTTTGCGCCCTGTGCCCCCCACAGCACCCACAGCTACCATAACGTCCGCGGCCGACACGGATGTCAGGGGGAACCGATGGGACAGGACCCGGGATTCACCGTCAAACCAGGCGAGTTGACCGCCGCCGGGAACAACGCGCTGACGGTCGCCGGCAAGGTCCCCGAGGAGACGGCGAAGCTCGCGGAGCCGAGCGCCACGGCCGCCGGGAGCCTGGCCGGGTGGCAGAGCGGGGCGGCGCTGACGGGGTGCGGCGGCGCGTGGAAGACGTTGCTGGACGGGCTCGCCGCCGACATGAAGACCGCCGGGGGTCACCTGATCACCTGCGCGCACGACTATCAGAACGCCGATCACCTGCCGCCGCCGACCGCGACGGCGGCCCACGACCCCTTCGGGACGAAGGTGCTCGGGGTGGCCGGCGTCCACCTGACCCGGGACGCGTGACGCATTCCGGATGCCGCCTTCCGCACGCCACGTGACGCGTAACCCCGTTACGGCGTCCGGAAGTCCACCACCAGGCAGTCCTCCACCGGCCGGTAGCCGATCTGCTGGTAGATCGAGTTGCTGGTCGGGTTGGCGAGGTCGGTGTAGAGCAGCACCTCCTCCGCGCCCAGGCCGAGCACGTGGGCGGAGGCGGCCGCGGTGACCGCGCTGGCGTAGCCGCGGCCGCGGCGGTCGGCGGGGGTGTAGACCGGGCCGATGCGGGACATGCCGGCGAGCACGGGGCTGGCGCCGGCCAGGGCGACGGGGGTGCCCGCGTCCTCCCAGAGGTGGAGGCCGCCGGAGGCCAGCTTGTCGTCCACGGCCCGGGCCACGTCGGAAGGGGTGGTCTGGACTTCGTTCAGGAACTCTTCGTACCAGCGGATGGCCAGTTCCCGGTCGGCCGGTCCGGCGAGCCGGGGCCGGCCGGCGGGCGGGCGCGGCGGGTCGGTGAGCCGGCCGAGCCGGTAGAGCCGCTCCTCGACCCGGACGGACTGTTCGGTGCCGGTGGCGGCCGTCCAGGCTTCGGCGAAGGCGCGGACCGGCTCGGCCCCGCCACCGACTCCGGCGACCTCGGTGAACCCGGGGCCGGCCTCGGCCAGTCGGAGCGCCAGCTCGGCGGCCCGGGCGGGGGTCATGGCGGAGAGCCTGGGGGCGAACGGCGGGGTCTGCAGGAAGGCGCCTTCGACCGGTCCGCCCGGTGCGGCCTGCCACCAGCCGAAGACCGGCGGCTGGTCCCCGAAGGCGTCGAGGCCGGATCCGGCGAGCCGGTGGGCGATGGTGAGCAGGACGGTGTTCTCGGCCGGGTGGGCGGCCAGGAAGTCGCCCGCGTGGCGGCGGAAGTCGTCGAGCGAGGTGCTGAGCGTCCAGGTCATGGCCCATCCTCGCCCCGCTCGACGCCCGCGCGCCAACGGTTATCCGCCCACGATCGCAACGGCGCCGAGCCGTTCGCCGAGCACGGCCGGATCGGTGGTGGGCACCTCGCAGGCGAAGTGCCGGCAGACGTACGCCGCGGGCGCCCCGCCGACCAGCGGGCGGTCGGCCAGCAGCGGCACCTCGCTCTGCCCCGGCGTACCCACCGCCACCACCGCCCCGGGGGCGGTCCCGAGCAGGGCGGCCCGGCGCAGTGCCGCGGTGGCCGGGTGGTCGGCCGGGCCGACGACGGCGACCTCGCGGGGCCCGTCGAGCAGGGCCTCGGCGACGGCGAGGCCCCAGCCGATGAACCGGGGGGCCCGGCCGGCCAGGGCGCCGACGATGCCGAGGGCGCGCTCGGCGGCGGTGCGATGGCGCTCGGAGCCGGTGTACGCGGCGTAGCCGAGGAGGGCCCCGGCGGCGGCGGTCCAGCCGGAGGGGGTGGCGTTGTCGGTCGGGTCCTGGGGGCGGCGGATGAGTTCCTCGGCGTCGTCGGCGGTGTCGTAGAGGGCGCCGGAGGCCTCGTCGGTGAAGTGCTTGAGCACGGTGTCGAGCAGGCCGCCCGCCAGTTGGAGCCATTCCGCCTCGCCGGTGACGGCGTAGAGGGCGAGGAAGCCCTCGGCGGTGTCGGCGTAGTCCTCCAGGACGCCGGCGTTGCTGCCGGGGCGGCCGTCCCGGGAGGTGCGCAGCAGCCGGCCGTCGGAGGTGAGGTGGACGGCGAGCAGCAGGTCGGCGGCGCGTTCGGCGGCCTCGACGAGGTCGGGGCGCTCCAGCAGGGCGCCGGTCTCGGCGAGGGCGGCGATGGCGAGGCCGTTCCAGGCGGCGACCACCTTGTCGTCGCGGGCGGGTGCGGGCCGGGCCGCCCGGGCCTGGAGCATCCGCTGCCGGATCTCCTCGTACTCGGCGAAGTCCGCCGGGTCGGTGAGGAGTTGGAGCACGGAGGTGCCGTGCTCGAAGGTGCCGTCGGCGGTGACGGTGAACAGCCGGGCGGCGGTGGCCGCGTCGGCCGGGCCGAGCAGGTCGACCAACTGGCCGGGCTCCCACACGTAGTAGGCGCCCTCGGCGGTGGAGCCGGTCTCCTCGTCGAGGCTGTCGGCGTCCAGCGCGGACGCGAACGCGCCTTCGGGGGTACGGAGTTCGCGCAGCAGGAAGTCGGCCGTGGACAGCGCGACCCGGCGGGCGAGCGCGGAGCCGGTGGCCCGCCACAGGTGCAGGTAGGCGCGCAGCAGCAGGGCGTTGTCGTACAGCATCTTCTCGAAGTGCGGCACCACCCAGCCGGCGTCCACGGCGTAGCGGGCGAAGCCGCCGCCGAGCTGGTCGTGGATGCCGCCGCGGGCCATCGTCTCGGCGGTGCGGACGGCCATCTCCAGGGCGGCCTCGGAGCCGGTCCGGGCGTGGTGGCGGAGCAGGAACTCGATCACCATGGCCGGGGGGAACTTGGGGGCCCCGCCGAAGCCGCCGCGGGTCTGGTCGAACTCCCGGCTGAGGGTGACCAGCGCCTGGTGCAGGTCGGCGTCGGCGGGCGGGTGGTGGGCGCCGGCCGAGTAGACGGCGGCGCGCTCGGCGAGGTCGGCCCGGATCCGCGCGGCGACCTCGCCGACCTCCTCCCGCCGGTCCCGCCAGGCCGCGTCCACACCCTCCAGCACCTGCCGGAAGGACGGCATGCCGTGCCGCGGGGCGGGCGGGAAGTAGGTCCCGAAGTAGAACGGCTCCTTGCCGGGCGTGAGGAAGACCGTCATCGGCCACCCGCCCTGCCCGGTCGCCGCCTGCACGGCCTCCATGTACACCGCGTCGACGTCCGGCCGCTCCTCCCGGTCCACCTTGACCGCGACGAACCGCTCGTTCAGGTACCCGGCGAGCTCCGCGTCCTCGAAGCTCTCGTGCGCCATCACATGACACCAGTGACAAGCCGCGTACCCGACGCTCAGCAGCACCGGCACCCCCCGCCGCTCGGCCTCCGCGAAGGCCTCCGGCCCCCAGGGCCACCAGTCGACCGGGTTGTCGGCGTGCTGCAGCAGGTACGGCGAGGTCGCGTCCGCGAGACGGTTCGGCATGCCGCCCATCCTCCCGCATGACCGGCCCCGCGGGCGTCAGGCCGCCCCGTCGGACCGGCTCCCCGAGGCCGGGCCGGCGCGGCCGGTCGGGCGGGGCGGACCGCCGGGCGGGCGGGCGTCGCGCCCTCGCCCGGGGCCGTGGGGCCCCGGGCGGGAGGGGCTACTCCTTGGGGGCCTCCGGCTCCTCCGTGAAGTCGACCTTCTTGAACTGCCGGTTCATGGACTTGGCCAGGAACCACGTCGCCACGGCGAGGGCGGCGAAGACGACGAAGCCGAGGAGACCGGGGGTGACCTTGGCGTCGTCGACGGCGAGGTCAGCGGCGAGGTGGACGAGGTTCACGGGGGCGCTCATATCTCTATGGTGGCCCGGCTCACGCCGAGCCGGGCCGTCGGGGGTGGGTCAGTCGCGCGTGTCGGCGGCCTCGGCCGCCAGGGTGGGGGTGCGCAGTCCGGCGAACAGGTCGTCCTCCGGGAGGTCCACGTCGATCAGGGTACGGGCGAGCTCGTAGTCCTCGGTGGGCCAGACCTCGCGCTGGACGTCGAGCGGGACGCGGAACCACGGGCCGTCCGGGTCGATCTGGGTGGCGTGGGCGATCAGTGCGCGGTCGCGGGTCTCGAACCAGTCGCCGCAGCGCACCCGGGTGGTGATCTCGCGCTCCTGGCGGCCGCTCTTCTCCCAGCCCGCGATCCACTCGCCGTACGGGGAGTCGTGCCCGTGCTCGGTGAGGTACTGGTGCAGGGCGCGGATGCGGCCCATCGGGAAACCGTGGTTGTAGTAGAGCTTGAGCGGCTGCCAGGGCTCGCCGGCCTCGGGGTAGGCGTCCGGGTCGCCGGCGGCGTCGAAGGCCAGCATGGTGATCTTGTGGGTCATGATGTGGTCCGGGTGCGGGTAGCCGCCGTTCTCGTCGTAGGTCGTGATGACCTGCGGCTTGAACTCCCGGATCAGCCGAACCAGCGGCTCGGCCGCCTCCTTGACGTCCTGCAGGGCGAAGCAGCCCTCGGGCAGCGGGGGCAGCGGGTCGCCCTCCGGCAGGCCGGAGTCCACGAAGCCCAGCCAGGCCTGCTTGACGCCGAGGATCGCCCGCGCCTCGTCCATCTCCTTGCGGCGCACCTCGTGGATGTTCTCCTCGATGTACGGGTCCCCCTGCAGCTTGGGGTTGAGGACCGACCCGCGCTCGCCCCCCGTGCAGGTGGCCACGAGCACGTCCACACCGTGCTCGACGTACATGGCCATGGTGGCCGCGCCCTTGCTGGACTCGTCGTCCGGGTGGGCGTGCACCGCCATCAGTCGCAACTGCTCAGTCAACGCCTTGCGTTCCTTCCACATCGTCGGGCGTTCCGCGAAGTCCGGTCTGCCCACCGTACGAACCGCTCGTTTCGGGACCGCGTCGCCGCAAGGCCGGCCTGCGGCCGGTCTCCGGCACGGCCGGGCCCCGCCCCCGCCGGACCGGCCGCGGGCGTGCCCCTCCTATAGTGACGGACTGGAGGTCCGTCGCATTCCCCCGCACCACCCGCGCGGCCCCTCCCGAGGAGAGGACGGAGTCCGATGACTGCACAGAGCACCGCGACGCAGCTGCCCGAGGGGCGCTACGGCCGGAGGGGCGATGGCGAATCGGACCGTCGGCTCAAGGTGGTCGGCGCGGTCTGCGGTGTGCTCGGCCTGGGGCTGATCGCCTGGCTGGGCGGCTCCTACCTGCTGCGCGAGTCGAAGATCAACGGCTCGGTGCCGACCTTCCAGGTGCTCTCCGACTCCGAGGTGCAGCTGCACCTCACCGTGCGCAAGAGCGACGGGACGGCCGGCACCTGCACGGTCCGTTCGCAGAGCGACGACCACGCGGTGGTCGGGGTGGCCGACTTCCCGGTCCCGGCGGCCGGGTCCAGCTACGAGGCCACCGTCACCCTGCGCACCACCGCCCGCGGCACCACCGCCGAGCTGCTCGGCTGCACCCCGGCGAAGTGACAACGGCGGAGGCCGCCGAGAACACCGGGCGCAGCAGTACCGGAACACCCGGCGGAGCAGCGCCGAGAACACCGGGCGGAGCAGTACCGGAACACCGGGCGGAGCAGCGCAAAGAACACCCGGCGGAGCGGGCCCGGACCACTCCCGGAGGCATATTCGCCCACCGGAACGGGCATCCGTAGGAAGTCCCGCAGCCGGTTGCCGTACACCGTGGCGCAACGCCACCGTCAATGCCGCGACAGCGCCTCTCCCGCTTGTCGGCAGGACTTGTTAGGCTCGTGGTTTCGCCCCTTCCGCACCGGATGGTACGGGAGCGGGCGTTGCTTTGTAGTTACGACCAATATCATCGTCGACCCTGCTGACGACTCACACCCTCAGCTCAGCCCCAGCACCTACGAGGAGCACCCGTGACCCAGACCAGCGAGAACGTGACCTGGCTCACTCAGGCCGGCTACGACCAGCTCAAGGCCGAGCTGGATCACCTGACCGGGCCCTGGCGCATCGAGATCGCCCAGAAGATCGAGGCGGCGCGCGAGGAGGGTGACCTCAAGGAGAACGCCGGGTACCACGCGGCCAAGGAGGAGCAGGGCAAGTACGAGCTGCGCATCCGCCAGCTGACCCAGCTGCTGGAGCGCGCCAAGGTCGGCGAGGCCCCGGCCGACTCCGGTGTGGTGGCCCCGGGCATGGTCGTCACGGTCGCGTTCGACGGTGACGAGGACGACCTGATGGAGTTCCTGCTGGCCTCGCGCGAGGTCGCGGGCTCCGACGCCATGGACGTCTACTCGCCGCAGTCGCCGCTGGGCCGCGCGATCGACGGCAAGAAGATCGGCGACGAGGCCACCTACGAGCTGCCGAACGGCAAGCCCGCCATGGTGAAGATCGTCAAGGTCGTGCCGCACGCCGGCTGACCCGGCCCCGAGCAGCACCGCCGAGGGCGGTTGCGGAGTCCGTAGCGGACTGCGCAACCGCCCTCAGCCGTCTCGGGCCGACGGACGCGGAAACCGGAGCCGGAGCCGGAGCCGGAGCCGGAGCCGGAGCGAAAGCCGGACCGGGACCGGAACCGGGACCGGGCCCAGGACCGAAGCGGCGCCGCTCAGCCCGACGCCGAGCGGTACTTGCGCACCGACAGCCAGGAGAACACCGCCGTGATCACCACCGACCACAGCACCGACACCAGCGCCGCGTGCTGCATCGGCCAGGCACTGTCCACCGGCCCGACCTGGTTGCCGAAGAGGTCCCGGCAGGCCTGCACGGTCGCGCTGAACGGGTTCCAGTAGGCGACGCCCTGCAGCCACCCCGGCATCGAGCTGACCGGCACGAAGGCGTTGGAGATGAAGGTCAGCGGGAACAGCCAGATCAGCCCGGCCGAGGTGGCCGCCTCGGGGCTGCGCACCGAGAGGCCGATCAGCGCGCCGATCCAGGAGAAGGCGTAGCCGAGCAGGAGCAGCAGCCCGAAGGCACCGAGCGCCTTGAGCACCCCGTCGTGGATCCGCCAGCCGACCAGCAGCGCGACCAGCGCCAGCACGACAAGCGTGAAGGCGGTCTGGCACAGGTCGGCGAGGGTGCGGCCGACCAGCACGGCGGAGCGGGCCATCGGCAGCGAGCGGAAGCGGTCCACCAGGCCCTTGGTCATGTCCTCCGCGATACCGGCCGAGGCGCCGGCGACGGCGAAGGTGACGGTCTGGGCGAAGATGCCGGCCATCAGGAACTGGATGTACGTGTGGGAGCTGGAGTTCGTCCCGGGGATCTTGATCGCCCCGCCCATGACGTACGAGAACAGCAGCACGAACATGACCGGCTGCATGAGCCCGAACACCACGATCTCGGGGATCCGGGACATCCTGCGCAGGTTGCGCTTGGCGACCACCCAGGAGTCGTGCAGGGTCGCGGACAGGCCCCGGCGGGGCGTCGGCATGGCCGCGCCGATGGCGTGCTCGGTGGCGGTGCTCATCTCAGCGCTCCGTTCCGGCCGCGACGGCCTGCTGCTGGTCGGGCCCCTGGCCCTTGCCGTCGGCGCCGTCCGCGCCGTCCGCGCCGCCGCCCGAGGAGCCGCGACCGCCCCGGCTGCGGCCCTTGGCGCCGCCGCCGTCCTCCTCGGCCGACTCGGCGACGTGGCCGGTGAGGGTGAGGAAGACGTCGTCCAAGGTCGGGCGGCGCAGGCCTATGTCGTCGATCTCGATGCCCCGGCCGTCGAGTTCGCGGATCACGTCGGCGAGCACCCGGGCGCCGCCGCTGACCGGCACGGTGATCCTCCGGGTGTTCTTCTCCACCGCGGGCTCGCCCAACGCGTACCCGGACAGGGCCGCGACCGCGTCGGTGACCAGGCCCGGGTCGTGCACCACGACCTCGATCCGCTCGCCGCCGATCTGCGCCTTGAGCTGGTCGGCGGTGCCGCGGGCGATCACCCGGCCGTGGTCGACCACGGCGATGTCGTGGGCGAGCCGGTCGGCCTCCTCCAGGTACTGGGTGGTGAGCAGCAGTGTGGTGCCCTGCTCGACCAGGGTCTCGATGACCTCCCAGAGCGCGAGCCGGTTGCGCGGGTCGAGCCCGGTGGTCGGCTCGTCCAGGAACATCACCGGCGGCCGGACGACCAGCGCGGCGGCGAGGTCGAGGCGGCGGCGCATGCCTCCGGAGTAGGTCTTGGCGGTGCGGTCCTTGGCCTCGGTGAGGTTGAACCACTCCAGCAGCTCCAGCGCGCGGGCCTTCGCGCTGCGGGTGCTCATCTGGTAGAGCTCGCCGACCATGGTGAGGTTCTCGAAGCCGGTCAGGTACTCGTCGACCGCCGCGTACTGGCCGGACAGCCCGATCAGGCTGCGGACCTTGTTGGGGTGCTTGAGGACGTCGACCCCGGCGACCACCGCGCGGCCGGAGTCGGGACGGAGCAGGGTGGTGAGGACGCGCACGGTGGTGGTCTTCCCGGCGCCGTTCGGGCCGAGCAGCCCGAGCACCGTGCCCTCGGGGACGTCGAGGCTGACGCCGTCCAGGGCTCGTACGTCGCCGAAGGTCTTCACCAGGTTCTCGGCTTGGATGGCTGGCGCCATGGCCTGCCTCATCTCCTCGGACGATTGGAGCGATCTGTCCCACTTTGCCCCCCGTTCGGGCGCGTGGGCGACTCGGTTCTCGGCCACCGACACAGAACGCGATGTATCGCGATACTGGCAACTCGCGATACATCGCGTCAAGCGAATTCGCGGAACCGCCCGCAGGCGCTCAGTCGGAGACCACGTACCCCGCGTCCCGCAGCTCCCCCACCACCAGCGCGCAGTGCTCCGGCCCCTTGGTCTCCAGGTGCAGGTCCACCTCGACCTCGGTGAGCCCCAGGCGCGGGTCGATCCGGACGTGCGCGACGTCCAGCACGTTGGCGTCCACCCTGGTCAGCACCCCCAGCAGGTCCGCCAGCGAGCCCGGCTTGTCCGCCAGCCGCACCCGCAGCGACAGGTAGCGCCCGGCCGCCGCCAGCCCGTGCCGCAGCACCCGCTGCATCAGCTGCGGGTCGATGTTGCCGCCGGAGAGCACCGCCACCACCGGGCCCTCGAACGAGTCCGGCTGCTCCAGCAGCGCCGCGATCGGGGCCGCCCCGGCCGGTTCGACCACCAGCTTGAGCCGCTCCAGGCCTAGCAGCAGGGCTCGTGACAGCGCGTCCTCGGAGACCGTGCGGATGCCGTCCGCCAGCGTGTTGACCACCTCGAACGGGATGTCCCCGGGGCGCCCGACCATGATCCCGTCGGCCATCGTGGCGAAGTGCTCCAGCGAGACCGGCCGCCCGGCCGCCAGCGAGGGCGGGTACGCGGCCGCGGCCGCCGCCTGCACCCCGACCACCCGGACGTCCGGCCGCAGCGGCTTCACCGCGGCCGCGATCCCGGCCAGCAGCCCGCCACCGCCCACCCCGACCAGGATGGTCCGCACCTCGGGGCACTGCTCCAGGATCTCCAGGCCGACGGTCGCCTGGCCGGTGACCACGTCCCAGTGGTCGAAGGGGTGGATGAACACCGCGCCGGTCGCCTCCGAGTACCGCTGCGCGGCCTGCAGCGCCTCGTCCACGGTGGCCCCGTGCAGCCGGACCTCGGCGCCGTACTCCCGGGTGGCGGCGACCTTCGGCAGCGGCGCCGCGACCGGCATGAACACGGTCGAGCGCACCCCCAGCAGCGAGGCCGCCAGGGCCACCCCCTGGGCGTGGTTCCCGGCGCTCGCCGCGACCACCCCGCCGGCCCGCTGCACCGGCGAGAGCCCCGCGATCCGCACGTACGCCCCGCGCAGCTTGAAGGAGCCGGTGCGCTGGAGGTTCTCGCACTTGAGGTGGACCGGCGCGCCGATCAGCCCGGACAGGTGCCGGCTCCCCTCCATCGGGGTCACCCGGGCGACCCCGGCGAGCATCTTCTGGGCACCGCGGACGTCGTCGAGGGTGATCGGCCAGTTGTGCATGATCCCAGCCTAGGGAGTGTCGTACGGGTTCTGTCGGATCGGGCCGCCGAGGACCCGCACGACACTCCCCAGGGGCGGCGCCACGGCCAACCCGGGACGTCGGGCCTGTTCCCGGGCCCGCTCCGCCCGCGTACGCTGCTGCTTCTGAGCTTCTCTCACCGCATGACGATCGTGAGCCGCGATGACGACGACCTCGCCCCAGGCCACCGACCGAACCGAGCCCGTGCACACCCAACTCCAGTACCAGCTGGCGGTGTTCGCCCGCCGGATGGAACAGGTCCGGACCTCCGGCGGCGGCGTGGCCGCACTGGACCGGGCCGCCTACCTGCTGCTCGACCGCCTGGAGCGGCACGGGCCGGCCAACGTCAAGGCGCTGGCCGACGCGCTCGGCGTGGACTCCTCCACGGTGACCCGCCAGGTCGCCCCGCTGGTCGCGGCCGGGCTGGTCGGCCGGGTGCAGGACCCGGCCGACCGCCGCGCGGTGCGGCTCGCGCTGACCGCCTGCGGCACCGGGCGGCTCGCCGAAGTCCGGGACGGACGGGCCGAGTTGACCCGCCGCCTGACGGCCGACTGGCCGCCCGAGGAGCAGCAGGCGTTCTGCGCCCTGCTGGCCCGCTTCAACCTCGCGATGGAGTCGTACACGGCGGACCAGCAGGGGCAGTGACTCCCTCAGCCCAGCGCCTGGGTGAGGTCGGCCAGCAGGTCGTCGATCGACTCGATGCCGACCGAGACGCGCACCAGATCGGCCGGCACCTCCAGCGGCGAACCGGCCGCCGAGGCGTGGGTCATCCGGCCCGGGTGCTCGATCAGCGACTCCACGCCGCCCAGCGACTCGCCCAGGGTGAACAGCTGCGCGCGGTTGCAGACCTCGACGGCCGCCTCCTCGCCGCCGGCGACCCGGAACGAGACCATGCCGCCGAAGGCCTTCATCTGCTTGGCGGCGATGTCGTGGCCGGGGTGCTCGGGCAGGCCCGGGTAGAGCACCTGGCTGACCTTGGGGTGGCCCGCCAGCAGTTCGGCGACCTTCTCCGCGTTGGAGCTGTGCCGGTCCATCCGGACGCCCAGGGTCTTGATGCCGCGCAGCACCAGCCAGGCGTCGAACGGCCCGGAGACGGCGCCCATCGCGTTCTGGTGGTACGCGACCTCCTCGCCGAGGCCCGCCTCGGCGAGCACCAGCGCACCGCCGACCACGTCCGAGTGGCCGCCCATGTACTTGGTGGTGGAGTGCACGACCGCGTCCGCGCCGAGCGCGATCGGCTGCTGCAGGTACGGGCTGGCGAAGGTGTTGTCGACCACCAGCAGCGCCCCGGCACCGTGCGCGACCTCGGCCAGCCCGGCCAGGTCGGTGATGCCGAGCAGCGGGTTGGACGGCGTCTCGACCCACACCGCGCGGGTGTTGGGGCGCAGCGCGGCGCGGACGTCGTCCAGCTTCTGGGTGTTGGCGACGGAGAACTCGACGCCCCAGCGGGTCAGTACCTTGGCGAACAGCCGGAAGGTGCCGCCGTAGGCGTCGTTGGGGATCACGATGTGGTCGCCCGGCTTGAGGATGGTGCGCAGCAGGGTGTCCTCGGCCGCCAGGCCGGAGGCGAAGGCGAGGCCGCGGGCGCCGCCTTCGAGGGCCGCGAGGCACTCCTCCAGCGCGGTGCGGGTGGGGTTGGCGCTGCGGCTGTACTCGTAGCCGCCCCGCAGGCCGCCCACCCCGTCCTGCTTGTAGGTGGACACCTGGTAGATCGGCGTGACGACGGCCCCGGTCTGGGGGTCTGCTTCCTGACCCGCGTGGATGGCGAGGGTCTCGAAGCCCTGGGGAAGCTGGTGCTCGGTCATGGCTCCGAGCCTAACGGCCGTACCGCCGTGCGCCCGCCGGAATGCCCGGACCTCCCGGACCGGATCCCCGAAGTCCGCCATGGTCCACCGGAGTCCACCGAACCGGAGCCCCGGGCCCGCCCGGCCGGATCCCGGGAGCGGGCCGACCGGATCCCGGAAGGGGGCCGGGCCGGAATCCGCGGGCCGTCCGGTGCGTTGAATGCTGGGCAACCCTCCCTACCCCGATGGAGCAGGCCGTGCTGTTCAACCGCCACAAGACCTCGCTCGTCCCCGCCGACCAGGCGCTGCCCGGGCGCCCGGCCCCGGCCTTCGCCCTGACCGAGCCGCACACCGTCCTCGGCAACCCGCTGACCGGCCCGTACCCGCAGGGGCTGGAGGTGGCCGACTTCGGGCTGGGCTGCTTCTGGGGCGCCGAGCGCACGTTCTGGCGGCTGCCCGGCGTCTGGACGACGCTGGTCGGCTACCAGGGCGGCTACACGCCGAACCCGACGTACGAGGAGGTGTGCAGCGGGCTGACCGGGCACACCGAGGCGGTCCGGGTGGTGTTCGACCCCGCGGTGGTGTCCTACGAGCGGCTGTTGAAGGCCTTCTGGGAGGCCCACGACCCGACCCAGGGCAACCGCCAGGGCAACGACGTCGGCACCCAGTACCGCTCGGCGCTGTACACCCACTCCCCCGCCCAGGCCGCCGCCGCGGCCGCCACCCGGGACGCCTTCCAGCCCGCCCTGACCGCGCTCGGTCACGGCCCGATCACCACCGAGATCGCCGAGGCCGGCCCGTTCTACCCGGCCGAGCCGTACCACCAGCAGTACCTGTCGGACGCCAAGAACCCCAACGGCTACTGCGGTCTCGGCGGCACCGGCGCCTCCTGCCCGATCGGGGTGGCCCGCACCCAGGGCTGACCGCCCGCCGGGCCACCCGCCGCCGGACCGCCGCCGGACCGCGCCCGCCCGGCCGTGCGGGCGCCCGCTACCCGAGGTGACCGTTCCCGGGAGCGGGCGCAGACTGGAAGGGCCAGCAAGGGCGGCCCGGCCACCTGCTGGTGGCCGGGCCGTTCCTCGTGAGAGGAGTGCGCCATGTCCGGTCTGGTCCGCATGAGTTTCGAGGCTCCCGAGGAGGTCCGCCCGTTCGAGGACGGCTCGGGGGAGCTGCGGCTGGTCAACCTGGACGGCGGCCCGGTCGGCCGGGCCGTGTTCCAGCCGGGGTGGCAGTGGTCCAAGCACGTGAAGCCGATCGCGGGGACGGACAGCTGCCAAGCGGCGCACCTGGGGTACGTGGTCTCCGGCCGGATGCGGATCGTCATGGACGACGGCGAGCAGGCCGACTACGGCCCGGGCGACTTCATGATCTGCCCGCCCGGCCACGACGCCTGGATCCTGGGCGACGAGCCGTGCGTGATCGTGGACTGGCAGGGCTTCGCGGACTACGCGAAGCGGTGAACGCCCCCGCCCGCCGCCTCGGGCGGGCCGAGGGGCGGGCGGGGCGGAAACGGGCGGGACAGGACGGGACGGCGGGGCGGGAACGGCGGGCGGGAGCGGGTCAGACCGCGCTGCCGGCCTTCCAGTCGGCCCAGCTCAGGTTCCAGCCGTTCAGGCCGTTGTCCGGCGCGACGGTCTTGTCCCCCGAGTTCCGGACCTCGACGACGTCGCCGACCATCGAGGACTTGTAGAACTTGAAGCCGTCCGTGCTGCTGTCCTGGGCGCCCTTGGCGTCCTGGAGGCCGACGCAGCCGTGGCTGGTGTTCTGCCCGCCGAAGATCGACGGCGACGACCAGTAGTTGCCGTGGATGAAGGTGCCCGAGGTGGTGAGGCGCTGGGCGTGCGGCACGTCGGCGATGTCGTACTCGCTGCCCAGGTTGACGGTCTGCGAGTTCATCCGGGTCTGGGTGAACTGCTCGGAGATCACCATCTTGCCGCCCCAGGTGGTGTGCTCGGAGGAGCCGCCGGAGATCTTGTAGACGGCGCTGACCTGGCCGTCCGTGGTGACGGTGAGCTTCTTGGTGGCGAGGTCGGCGACGCTGGTCTGGGCCCGGCCGATGGTGAAGGCGACGTCCTTGGACTGGGTGCCGTAGACGCCCTTCGCGCCCTCGACGTCCTTGAGCCGGAGCTTGAGGGTGACCTTGGTGCCCTTGGCCCAGTACTCCTGCGGCCGGAAGTCGAGGCGGGTGCTGGAGAACCAGTGCCCGACGATCTCGACGCCCGGCTCCGCTATCACGGTGATCGCCGACTGGACGGCCTTCTTGTCCGTGATCGGCTTGCTGAAGTTGATCGAGACCGGCATGCCAACGCCGACCGTCGAACCGTCCTCGGGGGTGAAGTAGCCGACGAAGGTGTTGGCCGGGGTCGCCGTGGTGAAGCTGGCGTTGGCGTCCGCCTCCAGCTTGTCCTTGTCGACGCCGCTGGCGGTCACGGAGTACTTGGTACCGCTGGCCGGGGCCGCGGCCGAGGTCCAGCTGGTGTTGTCGCTGGAGAGCTGGCCGGCCAGCTCCTTGCCGGTGGAGTCGGTGACCTTGACGTTGCTCAGGGTGCCGCCCGCGACGGTGACCTTGACCGGCTCGCTGAAACTGGCGCCGGTGGTGCCGTCCGCGGGGGTGACGGTGATCACGGCCGTCGAGGTCCTCGGCGCGCTGCTGCCGCCGCCGCTGCCGGCGCCGCCCCCGGCGCTGCCGCTGCCGCCGCCGCTGTTGTCGTTGCAGGCCGCGAGCAGCAGGACCGGCGCACCGATCAGGCCCGCGAGAACTCCGCGTCGGCTCCAGTTGCCTGCGGCCACCCGCCCCTGACCGTCCCGTGCCGTCACGTCGCGTCTCCCTGCTGATCATCCCGGGCAATTACGGATACAGAAACGCAATCCGGCCGCTCACGGTTCCATCACCGAAGGGTAAGCGATCGTATGAGATGACCCAACTTCCCACTGAGCATGGACAAAACACCCGGTCCGCCAGGGGCGGACCGGGTGTTCACGGGTGGTGACGGCACGGACGGCCGTTACTCGGCGGACTCCTCCACGGAGTACTCGTCCCACTCGTCGCTCTCGGGGTCGAACTCGGTCTGCGCCGACTCCCAGGTCGCCGAGGCGAGCTCCACGCCCGGGACGTCGCCGAGCAGCGCGACCGGGTCGATGAAGTGGGCGAGCGAACCCGACGGGTCCACCTCGATGGCGTCGACGGACTGGGCGCGCTCCTCGTCGTCGAGGTACTCGTCCCCGGCGACCTGCTGCAGGGCCGCGGCCTTGAGCGCGCCCTCGTCGGTGATCTCCGCGATGAGCTCGATCTTGAGCTTGACGTAGCGCGGGGCGTCGGTCGTTTCAGTGCTGGTCATGCGAGCGAGCGTACGGGAACGGAGGCACCCCGGCGTGCACGGGAAGCCCCTGGTGCCCGGCGGAGCGGGTGCCCGGGCAGGCCCGGAAGCGGGGCGGGAGCGGGGCGGCGGGGAGCCGGGGCGCGGGCGGGAGGCCCGGACACACGGAAGGGGCCGGTCCTTCGAAACAGGACCGGCCCCGCCGTGCTCCGAACCGGCTCCCCCACCCGGGAGCCGCGGAGCCGCGCCGTGACAGCGCGGTGATCGCCCGTGGGAGCCGCCGCACCCTGTCGACCGGCCGGAGCCGGGCAGGGTCGGGACGACGGCGCCCCCACGGAGGGGCCCCTCCCTCCGAACAACGGTCGGGGAGGGCGGACACGGCGGCCGGGTCAGGACCGTCCGACGTGACCGGAGCCGGCCGCGGCCGCCGGGGAGCCGCTCCCGGTGGACCACTGCCGTCTCGCTCGGCGTCTTGCCGTTGACCACCACGATGCCGGAGCCGTGTTAACCGCGTGCTGCGGGCAGGTGACGCCGGTGTACCACTTCGCGCGTGGACGAATCCTGCGGATCCGGCCGCGGGCGGGCGGGGTGAGCGGGCGTCAGTGCGCGCCACGGGTGGTCAGGAAGCCCAGCAGGTCCTGGCGGGTGACGATGCCCTGCGGCTTGCCCTCCACCAGCACGACCGCCGCGTCGGCCTTCTCCAGCACGGTCATCAGGTTGGTGACGGTCTCGCCCGAGCCGACCACCGGCAGCGGCTTGGACATCACCTTGTCCAGCGTGTCGGTCAGCTCGATCTCCTTGGCGAAGATGCCCTCCAGCAGCAGCTTCTCCACCACGGAGCCGATCACCTCGCCGGCCATGATGTCCGGGTGCCCGGCGCCCGGGGAGACCACCGGCATCTGCGAGACGCCGTACTCGCGCAGCACCCGGACCGCCTCGGCGACCGTCTCGTTGGGGTGCATGTGGACGAACTGCGGGACGCCGCCCTGCTCGATGCCCTCCTTGCGGACCAGCACCTCGCTGATGTGGGCCTCGTCGGTGGCCGAGGGCAGGAAGCCGTAGTCGGCCATCCAGTCGTCGTTGAAGATCTTCGACAGGTAGCCGCGGCCGCCGTCCGGCAGCAGCACCACGACGACGTCGTCCGGCCCGAGCTTCTTGGCGACCTCCAGCGCGGCCACCACGGCCATCCCGCAGGAGCCGCCGACCAGCAGGCCCTCCTCCTTGGCGAGGCGGCGGGTCATCTGGAACGAGTCCTTGTCGGAGACGGCGACGATCTCGTCCGCGACGCCGCGGTCGTAGGCGGTCGGCCAGAAGTCCTCACCGACACCCTCGACCAGGTACGGACGGCCGGTGCCGCCCGAGTAGACCGAGCCCTCAGGGTCGGCGCCGACGACCTTGACCTTGCCGCCGGACGCCTCCTTGAGGTAGTTGCCGGTGCCGGAGATGGTGCCGCCGGTGCCGACGCCCGCCACGAAGTGGGTGATCTTCCCGTCGGTCTGCTCCCACAGCTCCGGGCCGGTGGAGTAGTAGTGCGAGGCCGGGTTGTCCGGGTTGGAGTACTGGTCCGGCTTCCAGGCGTTCGGGGTCTCGCGGACCAGGCGGTCGGAGACGTTGTAGTAGGAGTCCGGGTGCTCCGGGGCGACGGCGGTCGGGCAGACCACGACCTCGGCGCCGTACGCGCGCAGGGTGTTGATCTTGTCGGTGGACACCTTGTCCGGACAGACGAAGATGCACTTGTAGCCCTTCTGCTGGGCCACGATCGCCAGGCCGACGCCCGTGTTGCCGGAGGTCGGCTCCACGATCGTGCCGCCCGGCTTGAGGGCGCCCGAGGCCTCGGCGGCCTCGATCATGCGCATCGCGATGCGGTCCTTCACCGAGCCGCCGGGGTTGAAGTACTCGACCTTGGCCAGCACTGTCGCGGTGATGCCCTCGGTGACCTTGTTCAGCTTGACCAGCGGCGTGTTGCCGACCAGGTCGATGATCGAGTTGTGGTACCGCACGGGGGTCCTCCCGGTCTATGGGCATGCGAGTGCATTCGGTACTGCAAAGCCTAGGGCGTGCCACGTGCCCCAGCCCTCCCTTCCCGCACTCCCCCCACCGCCGCCGCGCTCCACCAATGGCCCACCCCCGCCCGCGCCCCCGGTACTCCCGCCCTCCGCGCGGGTAAGAGCGCTGTGCAGGCGTGGCCGTGTCCCCGGAGGGGACGGCACGAGGACGCGAAGGGGGCACCGGATGCCAGGGGCACAGGACTCGCGGGCCCGGGTGGCCCGTCGGATCGCCACCGCGGCGGCGTACGGCGGAGGCGGGCTCGGACTGCTCGGCGTGGGCCTGGTGGGCCTGCTGCTGACCGAGAGCAAACTCGCCGTCCAGGCCATCGGCGTCCTGGAGACCGTCCCGCCCAAGGCCGACGGCGTCTACGGCGAGGCCTTCGCCGACCGCGGCGCGCCGCCGCGGCCGCCGCTCGTGCTGGCCGTCCTCGGCGACTCCACCGGCGCCGGCCTGGGCGTGGCCCGCGGCCGCGAGACCCCGGGCGCGCTGCTGGCCTCCGGCCTGGCCTCGGTCGCCGAGCGCCCGGTGCGGCTGGTCAACGTGGCCCGCTCCGGCGGGCGCTCGGCCGACCTCTCCGGCCAGCTGGAACGGGCCCTGCGGCACCGCCCGGACGTCGCCGTGATCATCGTCGGGGCCAACGACGTGACCCGGCACAGCCCGGCCCAGCTCGCCGTCCGCCAGCTCGGCGAGGCCGTCGCCGCGCTGCGCGCCAACGGCTGCGAGGTGGTGGTGGGCACCTGCCCGGACCTCGGGACGATCAAGCCGGTGCGCCCGCCGCTGCGCTGGGTGGCCCGGCGGCTGAGCCGCCAGCTGGCCGCCGCGCAGACCATCGCGGTGGTGGAGGCGGGCGGACGCACCGTCTCGCTGGGCTCGCTGCTCGGCCCGGAGTTCGCCGCCCGCCCGGAGATGTTCGCCGCCGACCGCTACCACCCCTCGGCCCAGGGCTACGCCACCGCCGCGATGGCCGTGCTGCCGTCGGTCTGCGCCGCGCTGGGCCTGTGGCCGGAGGAGGAGCGCCCGAGCGCCGCCCGCCCCGGCGAGGCGGTGCTGCCGGGCGAGACGGTGCTGCCGGTCGCGGTGGCCGCCGCGGCAGCGGCCGGCCGGGCGGGCACCGAGGTGGCGGCCGTGGACCCGGAGGGCCCGGGCCGGCGCTGGGCACTGCTGCGCCACCGGCTGCGGGTCGGCCCGGACGCGGTCCGGGAGCCCGGCCCGGTGCCCGGCAACACGTCGGCCAGCTCACACGCCGGGGCCGGTGACGACTGAGCTACCACGCGGTAACTTTCCTCCCGGACCGCCAGGTCCGCCGTCACCCAGCGAGGAGCCCGCAATGCCCGAAGCCGTCATCGTCAGCGCCGCCCGTTCGCCGATCGGCCGGGCCTTCAAGGGCTCCCTCAAGGACGTCCGCCCGGACGACCTGACCGCCCACATCATCCGGACCGCCCTGGCCAAGGTCCCGCAGCTCGACCCGCGCGAGATCGACGACCTGATGCTCGGCTGCGGCCTCCCGGGCGGCGAGCAGGGCCACAACCTGGCCCGCATCGTGGCCGTGCAGATGGGCATGGACTACCTGCCCGGCGCCACCATCACCCGCTACTGCTCCTCCTCGCTGCAGACCACGCGGATGGCACTGCACGCGATCAAGGCCGGCGAGGGCGACGTCTTCATCTCGGCCGGCGTCGAGACCGTCTCGCGCAGCGTCAAGGGCACCTCGGACGGCATGCCCGGCACCACCAACCCGCTCTTCGACGAGGCTCAGGCCCGCACCGCCAAGCGCGCCGAGGAGGGCGGCGGCGAGTGGCACGACCCGCGCGAGGACGGCCTGCTGCCGGACGCCTACATCGCGATGGGCCAGACCGCCGAGAACCTGGCCGCGCTCAAGGGCATCACCCGCGCCGACCAGGACGAGTTCGGCGTCCGCTCGCAGAACCTCGCCGAGGCCGCCATCAAGTCCGGCTTCTGGGAGCGCGAGATCACCCCGGTCACCCTGCCGGACGGCACCGTGGTCAGCACCGACGACGGCCCGCGCGCCGGCGTCACCCTGGAGGGCGTCTCCGGCCTCAAGCCGGTCTTCCGCCCCGACGGCACCGTCACGGCCGGCAACTGCTGCCCGCTGAACGACGGCGCGGCCGCGCTGGTCATCATGTCCGACACCAAGGCCCGCGAGCTCGGCATCACCCCGCTCGCCCGGGTGGTCTCCACCGGTGTCAGCGCCCTCTCCCCCGAGATCATGGGCTACGGCCCGGTCGAGGCCTCCCGGCAGGCGCTCCGGCGGGCCGGCCTGACCATCGACGACATCGACCTGGTCGAGATCAACGAGGCCTTCGCCGCCCAGGTCATCCCGTCCTACCGCGACCTCGGCGTCGACCTGGACAAGCTGAACGTCAACGGCGGCGCCATCGCCGTCGGCCACCCCTTCGGCATGACCGGCGCCCGGATCACCACCACGCTGATCAACTCCCTGCAGTGGCACGACAAGCAGTTCGGCCTGGAGACCATGTGCGTCGGCGGCGGCCAGGGCATGGCGATGGTCATCGAGCGCCTCAGCTGAGGTTCCCACCACGCTCCGAAGGGTCTGGACCACCCATTTGGAGTGACCGTGCGTAATTGAGGGCCGGATCACACCGAGAGGTCGATCCGGCCCTCTTCGCGGTCGTTTCCGGTCCGGAAATCGACACTGCGGAGCGGATCAACTCCACTGCGTAGAACGGTGTTACCTAACAATTTGGGGACAAGAGCGAAAGTCCCGGACGAATTAGACATTCGCCACTGCGGTAACAGCCCCGGATGGGGCAGTGTGGACACGTAACCCCGTTCCGCTCCTCGCTAGGAGTACGTTCCGTGAGCGCCGTCTACACCATCCTGCTGCTGATCCTGATCACCGTGTCGACCGCCGTGTTGCTGCGCCTCCGGGGCATCTCCCGGCGGCTGGACGCACAGGCAGCCGCCCAGGCCGGGCCCGCACCGGTGGACGAGGCCGCGATACGCCGGGCCGTCGCCGAGGCGCTGGCCACCGACCGCGAGCGGGAGATCACCGAGGCCCGGGCGTTCTGGGCCGAGCAGGAGGCCCGCGCGGCCGAGGACGCCCCGCTGTTCGACTCCCCCTTCGCCGGGGCGCCCTTCACCGAGGCGCCGGCCGGCACCGACGAGTGGCCGCTGTTCTTCCCCCGCCCCACCGGCCCGCAGGACGCCGCCGACAACGCCGGGACGATGGACCCGGAGTTCGGCGAGGCGCTGCGCTCCGCGCTGGAGGACCTGATCACGGAGGGTGGCACCGGCCCGGCCGAGCCGGGCACCGAGGGCGGCACCCCGCTGCGCCCCGGCCACCCGGTCGGCGAGACCGCCAAGGACGCCCGCGCCCGCCGCGAGGCCGACCTGCTGGCCACCGGCCTGGAGGCCGGGCTGCTGGACGCCGAGCCGCTCGTGGAGGAGGCCCCGGTCGCCGCCCCCGACCCGCGCCGCCACCCCTCCCACCCCGACTTCGTGCCGAGCCAGGCGCCCTCCCGGGAGTGGACCGACACCCGGCTCGCCGCCCTCGCCGAGGAGGCCGTCGCCCTGATCGACGTCCGCCCGGGCCCGCTGGGCACCCTGGACGTGTACGCCTTCGCCGACGGCACCACGCTGTGCGTGGCCCCGGGCGACCGGGAGGCCGCCTACCGGCTGATCGACGCGGTCCGTGCCGGTGAGCACGTCCGACTGCTCGGCGGCTCGCGCTTCTCCGGCTCCTACTCGCTGACCTTCTCCACCGACGAGGAGGCCGTCTACGTGCTCGCCGACCGGGTGGTCGCCAGCATCTGACCAGGCCTCAGCCGCGCAGCAGGACCGAAGGCCGCCCGGGTCACGGGATTACCGACCCGGGCGGCCTTCGGCGCGCCCGGCTCCGGGGACGTGCCCGGGAACCCGCTCCGGGAGCCCGCTCCGGGGGTCAGACGCAGAGCGCGGCCGTCTCCCGCACCGCGGCCACCGCCCCGGCCAGCAGCTCGCCCACCGCCGCCGGCCCGTCCGGCAGCGCCACCTCGGCCCCCTCGGGCAGCGCCGCGAGCGCGGCCGCCAGGTCGTGCCCGGCGACGGCCAGCTGGTCCCCCGCCGCGAAGGCCCCGGCGTCCGGGAACTCCCGCGCCGGCCCGCCCTCCGCGGCCAGCGCCAGCGCGGCCAGCCGCCGTGCCAGCGCCAGCACGGCCGCCGCCCGCGAGGCGTGCCCGGGCACGGCGCCCAGCAACTTGCTCTGCGGCAGCGAGCGGAAACGATCCGCCAGTCCGTCGACGGCTACGACCAGGGGCTGTACGTCATGCATGCACAGGAGCCTAACCAAACGCCGCCGGGCCCCGGAGCGGTGAGCGCTCCGGGGCCCGGCGGCAGTGGGTGGCGAGGACCGGGGGTGCGTCAGTCGTCGCCGCGCAGGCTGGCGATCAGGCGCAGCATCTCGAAGTAGATCCAGACCAGCGAGAAGGTGAGCCCGAAGGCGGCGCGCCAGGACTCCTCCTGCCGGGCGCCCTGGGCGATCGCCTCCTCGATCTCGTTGAAGTCCAGCGTCAGGTAGAACGCGCCGATGGCGATGCCGAGCAGACCGATCCCGACGCCCAGCGGGCCGCCCCAGGTGTTCAGACCGCCACCGAACGCCCAGGCGACGCAGTTGATCAGCAGCAGCCCCGAGAAGCCGAGGCCGATCGCGATGCCGATCCGGCGGTACTTCGGGCTGAGCCGGAGCCGGCCGCTCTTGTAGACGTAAAGCGTCGCCCCGAACACCACCGCGGTGCCGAGCACCGCCTGGATCGCGATGCCCCGCATCAGGGTGTCGAGGAAGTGCGTGATCGCGCCGAGCGCGAAGCCCTGGAACGCCGAGTAGGTGAGGATCAGCGCGGGGCTGATCTTCTGCCGGAACTGGATGACCAGGCCGACGATGAAGGCGACCAGCGAGGCGCCGACCGCGAAGCCGAAGTTCTCGAACGGCAGCGTGAACCAGGCCACCGCACCGGCCGCGACGACGGTCAGCAGCGTGATGGCGGTACGGGCGACCACGTCGTCGAGCGTCATCCGCCCGGTGGCCGCCGGGCCGGCCGACGGCCCGTTGTACATCTGGTAGAGCTGCTCGTCCGTCAGCGGGCCCTGCCCCTGCGGCTGGGCGTACTGCGTCCCCGCGTACGGGTTGCCGTGCTGGCCCCCGGCCTGCGCGGTGCCACCGAACCCCGCGTAACCGGGCTCGCGGGTGAAGGACCCCTCCCGCGAGAAGACCGGGTTGCTGCTTCTCATGTGCTCATTCCCTCCGTGGCGGCACTGCACCGCCCAGGTACCAGGGTAATGGCTTGGCAAAAATTCCGGGATACGCCGCGAGGAGGATCCGGTGAACGACTCCCGGCGGGGACGCCGGAGGCGCCCCCGCGGGTCGTTGCGGTGCCCGGAGCCGGACTCGAACCGGCACGGCCTCGCGGCCAAGCAGTTTTAAGCTGCCCGTGTCTGCGTTCCACCATCCGGGCGTCCTGCGAACCACCCCTGAGACTAGTCGCCCGGATCACCCTTTCGCATGTTCCCAGCCCGGGAAGTTGTCATGTTTCCTTGCCATCTGACGAACAGTTCGAGATTCGGCCACGAAGCACGGTGATTCCGGCCACCGCACCGTCCTCAGGGTTCCCGTCATACCGCAGGAGGAGGGTCCGGCACCTCCCGTACGCCCAGCGGTGGTCGGGCCAACCGTTCGAGGGAGCGACGCAAAACCATGATCACGTAGCGGAGCATGGAGGGACGAATCCGCGAACCACCAAGGAGCATCCCCGTGACCACGCCGACCGCAACCGCCGTCCGTACCGGCCTGGCGGCCGCCCGCGCCACCGGTCTGAACAAGGTCTACGGGGAGGGGGAGACCCGGGTCGTCGCCCTGGAC
>NZ_JBVIWC010000026.1:0-63526 GCF_055594965.1 Kitasatospora sp. NPDC040550
CGCCAACACAAAAAAGAGAAAGCACCCCACCCCCCCCCCCCCCCCCCCCCCCCCCCCCCCCCCCCTTCCCCCCCCCCCCCCCCCCCCCCCCCCCCCCCCCCCCCCCGGCCGGGTGGTGCGTCAACGCGTCACCGCGGTGCGGTAGACCCGCAGGTTGACCGGGATCAGCACCGCGAGCAGGGCCGCCACCACGATCACCGCGAGCAGCACCGGGTGCCGGTCCGGCAGGCTGCCGCCGACCACCGTCGGGGCGTTGCCCCACAGCTCGCGGCAGGCCGAGGCCACCAGGCTGACCGGGTTCCACTCGGCCACCGCGCGCAGCCAGGCGGGCAGCCCGGACAGCGGCATGAACGAGTTGGACAGGAATGACAGCACGACCAGGAACAGCGCCGAGATGCCGTTGATCGCCTCGGCGTTGCGCATCAGCATGCCGACCAGCGCGCCCAGCCAGAGCATCGCGTAGGCGAAGGCCAGCACCAGGACGAAGCCCAGCGCCGCCGAGCCGACGTCCTTGTGGATCCGCCAGCCGACGCCCAGGCCGGCCAGGGTGACCGCGAAGGTGGCGGCCGCGGCGGTCAGCAGGTCGGCCGCGGTGTGGCTGACCAGCACGGCGGAGCGGCCCATCGGCAGCGAGCGGAAGCGGTCGATCAGCCCGGTGCGCAGGTCGGTGGCCACGCCCAGCGCGGCCACGCCGACGCAGGTCAGGCCGACCTGGGCGAACACCCCGGCCATCACGTAGTCGTGGTACTCGCCGGAGCCGGTCACGGTCACCACGCTGGCGAACAGGTAGCCGAGCACGACCACCATGGTCACCGGGGTCAGGGTGATCGCGATGATCTTCTCCGGCGTGCGCCGCAGGTGCCGCAGGTGGCGGCCGATCAGCGCGGCCGTGTCTCCGAGGGCCGTGCCGAGGCCGGCCGAGGCGCCGATGTCGCTCACTGCTCGTCTCCCGTCCGTCCGGCGGCGGCCGCCACCGGTTCCCGTTCGTCCTGCTCGCCCGCTTCGCCCTGTCCGGCCCGCGGCTGCGGTGCGCCCGGTGCGAGCGCCGGCGCGGCCTCCTCGGGGGCCCGGCCGACCTGGGTGCCGCGCCCGGTCAGGTGGAAGAACACGTCGTCCAGCGAGGGACGGCGCAGCGCGAAGTCCGTCACCGGCACCCGGGCCGTCTCCAGGGCGACCGCGGCGGCGGCGATGGTGCCGATGCCGTCGGCCAGTTGGACGGTGATCCGGCGCCCGGTGCGGTCCACTTCGGGCTGGGCGGCGGCCACCGGGGCGAGCACGGCCAGGGCCTGGGCGATGGCCGCGTCGGTGCCGACGCCCACCTCCAGCCACTCCTCGCCGACCTTGCGCTTGAGCTCGTCCGGGGTGCCCTCGGCGATCACCGTGCCGCTGTCGATGACCAGGATCCGGTCGGCCAGGAAGTCGGCCTCCTCCAGGTACTGGGTGGTGAGCAGCACGGTCACCCCCTGGGCGACCTGTTCGCGGACCATCTCCCAGAGCACCAGCCGGCTCGCCGGGTCCAGCCCGGTGGTCGGCTCGTCCAGGAACAGCACCTCGGGCCGGCCGATCAGCGCGGCGGCCAGGTCCAGCCGGCGGCGCATGCCGCCGGAGTAGGTCTGGGCCGGCTTCTCGGCGGCGTCCTCCAGCTCGAACCGGGCGAGCAGCTCGGCCGCCCGCTCCCGGGCGCCCTTGCGCCCCAGGTGCAGGAGCCGGCCCAGGAGTTCGAGGTTCTCGCGACCGGTGAGCAGCCCGTCGACGGCGGCGTACTGACCGGCCAGGCCGATCCGCCGGCGCACCTGGCGCTGCTGGCGCACGACGTCGAAGCCGGCCACCTCGGCCCGCCCCTGGTCCGGTTCCAGCAGGGTCGCCAGCAGCCGGACGGTGGTGGTCTTGCCGGCGCCGTTGGGGCCGAGCAGGCCGAGCACGGTGCCGGCCGCGACCTCAAGGTCCACGCCCCTGAGCGCGTGGTGCTCGCCGTATCTCTTGCCGAGTCCGGTCGCCCTGATTGCGGTGTCCATCATTCATTCCCCCTTCCACGGAGGTCTGTGGATCGTTCGGAAAGCAGACGCCGGAGCACATTCCGGCGCGGAATCGTGAAATTCAGTGGAATCGTTCGGAGTCGGCCCTCGGGCCCGGTCGGGTACTCGCGCACTCGACGACCGGTCGGTCGCACGGGGCGGTCGGCCGACTTTCCCGAATCATCGGCCCGGCGTCACTCGAATGTGGTCCGCTCGAATGGTTGTCCCTCAACGAGGACCGACCGTAGCACCGGGGAAACGGGGCCGGTAAGGGGCTCCGGCCCGGCTCCGCTGGCAGCAGCTTGCCACCGCAGGATGCTGCAACTCCCAGGGGCTCCACAGCCGTTCGCGAGGGCCTACGGTCATGGGTATTCCCCCGGTCCCCCTCAAGCCGGTGAGGACACATCCAACCCGTCTGTCGCCACCGCGGCTTGATCATTGCCGCCGATCGCAGGAGAGGTAATGGCACGTCAAAGCAATTTCGCGGCCCGGCTGGGCGAGTGGAGTGCCCAGCACCGCAAGACCGCCGTCTTCGGCTGGATCATCCTGGTCGTCCTGGTCACCGTGCTCGGTGGCATGGTCGGCCAGAAGAGCCTGACCCAGGCCGACTACGGGACCGGGGAGTCCGGCAGGGCCGCCCAGGTCCTCAAGGACGCCGGGATCAACGACCCGGTCAACGAGCTGATCCTGGTCCACAGCGACGCGCTGACCGCGGACTCCGCGGAGTTCCGCGGCGCCGTCCAGGCCACCGCCGACGCGGTCAACAAGACCGGTCTCGCGGAGAACCTGCGGGACCCGTACACCACCCAGGCCTTCTCGGCCGACAAGCACTCGGCGCTGATCATGTTCGCCGTCATCGGTGACCCGGACACCGCGGCCGACCGGATCGACCCGGTGATCACCGCCGTCCAGGACACCGCCAAGGCCCACCCCCAGGTGACCCTTGGCGAGTTCGGCGGCGCGACCGCCCTCAAGGGCATCAACGACAGCCTCGGCGACGACTTCACCCGCGCCGAACTGACCGCCCTGCCGGTCGCGTTGGGCATCCTGCTGGTGGTCTTCGGCGCCTTCGTGGCGGCCGTGCTGCCGGTCGCCCTGGCGGTCACCGCCTGCATCGGCGCGCTCGGGCTGCTCGCGCTGAGCAGCCAGGCGGTGCCGGTGGACGGCATGACCAACTCGGTGATGTTCCTGATGGGCCTCGCCGTCGGCGTCGACTACTGCCTGTTCTACCTGCGCCGCGAGCGCGAGGAGCGGGCGGCCGGCCGGGACAAGGCGACCGCGCTGCGGATCGCCGCCCACACCTCCGGCCACTCGGTGATGGTCTCCGGCCTCACCGTGATGATCGCGATGGCCGGCATGTTCCTCTCCGGGCTGACCGTCTTCGAGGGCTTCGCGATGGCCACCATCGAGGTCGTCGCGGTCGCGGTGGTCGGTTCGATGACCGTGCTGCCGGCCCTGATGTCGATGCTCGGCGACAAGGTCGCGGCCGGCCGGATCCCGTGGATCAGCAAGCGCCGGCAGGCCGCCGCGGCGAGCCCGAAGCCCGCCAACGCCCTGCTGCGCGGTGTGCTGGCCCGCCCGGGGATCTTCGCGCTGCTGTCCGCCGCGGTGCTGCTGGTGCTGGCCCTGCCGGCGCTCGGCATGAAGACCGAGAAGCTCGGCATGGACAAGCTGCTGCCCTCGGACAACCCGCTGGTCTCGGTCTCGCAGCGGATCGACCGCGAGTTCCCGGGGTCGCCCTCGCCCGCCACCGTGGTGGTCAAGGCCGACAACATCGACTCGCCGCAGGTCGCCAAGAGCATCGAGGACTTCAAGCAGGCCGCCCTGGCCTCCGGGAAGACCGGCAACCAGATCGACGTGCGGTACTGGAAGGACAAGAACATCGCCCAGATCAGCGTTCCGCTGGCGGGCAACGGCACCGACGCCACCTCCAAGGCGGCCCTGTCGGCGCTGCGCGGGCAGATCGTGCCGCAGACCTTGAAGACCGTTCCGGGCACCACCGCGCTGGTCGCCGGTGACCTCGCCTTCTCGGTCGACTACAACGACCAGCTGGACCGCAGCATCGTCCCGGTGTTCGCCTTCGTCATGGGCGTCACCTTCCTGCTGATGCTGTTCTCCTTCCGCTCGCTGACCATCTCGATCACCTCGATCCTGCTCAACCTGCTCTCGGTGGCGGCCGCCTACGGCGTGATGACCGCGGTGTTCCAGCACGGCTGGGGCGCCTCGCTGGTGGGCACCAAGGCGCCGGGGGCGATCGAGTCCTGGATGCCGCTGTTCGTCTTCGTGGTGCTCTTCGGCCTCTCGATGGACTACCACGTGTTCGTGGTCTCCCGGATCCGCGAGGCGTACCTCTCGGGCAAGTCCAGCCGGGAGGCGGTCGGCCTCGGCATCCGCAACACCGCCGGGGTGGTCACCAGCGCCGGTCTGATCATGGTCGCGGTGTTCGCGGTCTTCGGCACCCTGGGCATGCAGGACTTCAAGCAGCTCGGCATCGGCCTGGCGGTCGCGGTCCTGCTGGACGCCACCCTGGTCCGCGCGGTGCTGCTGCCCGCGGTGATGGCCCTGCTCGGTGACGGCAACTGGTACCTGCCGCGCTGGCTGGGCGGCGGCCGGACCAACCGCGCCGCGCACGCCGCCGGGGCGAACCCCGTCGCCGGCCAGCACGAGCCGGCCGGTAGCGCCTACGTCGGCTGACCCGGCCCCGCCCGCCCCTCCGCACCGCCCGATCCCCGCCCGCACCGGGCGGACCCGACTGGAGCCACCACCGTGTTCGAGTTCAGAGTCATCGACGGCACCACCGCCCGCGAGGTCATCGCGGGAGCCCGCCCGCGGATCGTCCAGGAGGTCCGGGAGACCTACCTGACCCACGGCGCCGGCGAGTCCGTGAACCCCGACAGCTACTTCCTGCGGTTCCCGGCCAAGCCGGACGCCCGGATCATCGCCCTGCCGGCCTACCTCGGCGGCGGCGTCGGAGTGGCCGGGATCAAGTGGATCAGCAGCTTCCCGGCCAACATCGAGCGGGGCTTCCCGCGCGCCTCGGCCGCCCTGCTGCTGAACGACTACGAGACCGGCTACCCGTTCGCCGTCCTGGAGGCCTCGCAGATCAGCGCGGCCCGCACCGCGGCCTCCGCCGTGCTCGCCGCCGAGGTGCTCAGCGGCGGCCGTACGGCGGGCCGGCTGGCGGTGATCGGCGCCGGCATCATCGCCCGCAACATCCTGGAGTTCTTCGGCGCCCAGCAGTGGGAGATCGACGAGCTGGTGGTGCACGACCGCAAGGCCGAGTACGCCCGGGCGCTGGTCGACCACGCCGACGCCGAACTCGGCTACCCGGCCAAGGTGGTGGAGAGCCTGGACGAGGCGCTCAAGGGCGCCGACGTGGTGGTGCTGGCCACCACCGCGGGCGAGCCGTACATCCTCGACCCGGAGACCTTCGCCCCCGGGCAGCTGGTGCTCAACATCTCGCTGCGCGACCTCGCGCCGGAGATCATCGGCGGCGCGTACAACGTGCTCGACGATGTCGAGCACTGCATGAAGGCGAACACCTCTCCGCACCTGGCCGAACAGCTCTACGGCAACCGGGAGTTCGTCACCGGCACGCTGGCCCAGGTGATCGAGGGCGAGGTCGCCGTCGGCACCGACCGTCCGGTGGTCTTCTCGCCCTTCGGCCTCGGCGTGCTCGACCTGGCGGTCGGCGCGCTGGTGCACGACGAGGCGGTGGCGTCCGGCCGGGCGACCGAGATCCCGGGCTTCTTCGCGGAGACCACCCGCTGGTAGCCCCCCACCCCGGGCCCGCCCCACCGGGCCCGCCGACCCCCGGGCCCGCCCCCCACGAAGGGCCCGGCACCACCGACGAGGGCCCCGACCGCCGACCGGCGGCCGGGGCCCTCGCGGGGTTCCGCCCTCGTGGTGTTCCGCCCGCGCCGGGGCTCAGCCTGCGCCGGGGCTCAGCCCTCGGAGCCGCCGAAGCGCGCCGTCCAGGCCGCCAGGTCCTCGTCGGTGATCTTTGCGAACAGCACCGGCGGCACGGTGAACGGCGTCCCGGCGGGGACGAGGTCCAGCGCCCGGGCCTGGTCCGCGGTGATCCAGGTCCGGGTGTCCCCGTCCAGCGCGAAGGCGCCGCGCATCGCGGCCGCCGCGGTCGGGATGAACGGCTCGGACACCACCGCGTACAGGTGGATCAGGTTCATCGCCGTCCGCAGGGTCAGCGCCGCCGCCTCCGGGTCGGTCTTCACCTGGAGCCAGGGCGCCTTCTCGTCCAGGTAGGCGTTCCCGGCGCTCCACAGCGCGCGCAGCGCCTGCGCGGCCTTGCGGAAGTTGAGCGCCTCCAGCTGGGCCTCGTACTCGGCCAGCAGGCCGGCGGTCTGCTCGCCGAGCCGCTCCTCGGCGCCGCCCGGCGCGGCCCCGGCCGGGACGTCGTCGCCGAAGCGCTTGCGGCTGAACGAGAGCACCCGGTTCACGAAGTTGCCGAGGGTGTCGGCGAGGTCCTTGTTGACCACCGAGGCGAAGAGGTCCCAGGTGAAGCTGGAGTCGTCCGACTCGGGGGCGTGCGCCATCAGGAAGTAGCGCCAGTAGTCGGCGGGCAGCAGCTCCAGCGCGACGTCGGTGAAGATGCCGCGCTTCTGGCTGGTGGAGAACTTCCCGCCGTAGTACGTCAGCCAGTTGAAGGCCTTGACGTAGTCGACCTTCTTCCACGGGCGGCGCGAGCCGAGGATCGTGGCCGGGAACATCACGGTGTGGAACGGGACGTTGTCCTTGGCCATGAACTCGGTGTAGCGGACGGTGTCGTCGGCCTCGTACCACCAGGACTTCCAGTCCCGCGGCTGCCCGGCCGGGGCGGCGTCCGCCCACTCCTTGGTGGCGCCGATGTACTCGATCGGGGCGTCGAACCAGACGTAGAACACCTTGCCCTCGGCGGCCAGTTCGGGCCACACGTCGGCCGGCACCGGGACGCCCCACTCCAGGTCGCGGGTGATCGAGCGGTCCTGGAGGCCCTCGGTCAGCCACTTGCGGGCGATCGAGGAGGCCAGCACCGGCCAGTCATCGCCGTGCGCGGCGATCCAGGCCTCGACCTCCTCGGTCAGCTTCGACTGGAGCAGGAACAGGTGCCTGGTCTCCCGGACTTCGAGGTCGGCGCTGCCGCTGATCGCCGAGCGCGGCTCCAGCAGGTCGGTCGGGTCCAGCACCCGGGTGCAGTTCTCGCACTGGTCGCCGCGCGCCTTGTCGTAGCCGCAGTGCGGGCAGGTGCCGACGATGTAGCGGTCCGGCAGGAAGCGGCCGTCGGCGTTGGAGTACACCTGGCGGATCGAGCGCTCCTCGATGAAGCCGTTGCGCTGCAGCTCGCGGGCGATCTCCTGGGTGATCTCCCGGTTCTGCGGCGAGGAGCTGCGGCCGAAGTGGTCGAAGGACAGTCCGAAGCCGTCGTACACCGCCTTCTGGGCGTCGTGCGCCCGGGCGCAGAACTCGGCGACCGGCAACCCGGCCTCCTGCGCGGCCAGTTCGGCGGGCGTGCCGTGCTCGTCGGTGGCGCAGATGTACAGCACCTCGTGCCCGCGTTGGCGCAGGTAGCGGGCGTGGACGTCCGCCGGGAGCATCGACCCGACCATGTTGCCCAGGTGCTTGATCCCGTTGATGTACGGAAGGGCGCTGGTGATCAGGTGCCGAGCCATCCTCGGATGCTCCGATTTCTCCCGCACGCGCACCCCACCCGGAGTGCGGTGCCAGGCGCAGGGGTCCACTGTGGGCTGCCCAGCCTACCGCCGCCCGTCCCGGCGCCGGGCCCGTGACGGGGGCGCCGCGGCCTCACGGACGGGTGAAGTCGGCGTACCGGTCGAACTCCCCGGCCTTGACCCCGCGGACGAACGCCGCCCACTTGCGCGGCGTCGTCCGCACGACCACCTCGGGCAGGTCCGACTCGCGGATCTCCACCATGCCGCCCGACGCCCTGACCTCCACGCAGTCGGTGCTCTCGCCGCTGGCCGACGCCTTGCGCCACACGTTCATGCGAAATCTTTCAGTATGACCTGGATGAAGTCCCGGGAGTCGTCTGCCCCGAGCGCGATCGCCGCGGTCTTCTCCTTGATCTGTCGGTAGGACGACAATTCCGCCTCGGAGTGCACGAACTTCGGCCCGTGCACGAGCTCGATCTGGACGGTGTCGAGCTCCGGGACGGGCCCGCGCGCGAGATACGGGCTCTCCGAGGAGCCGGTGTACGTGGGCACACTGAACGGGATCACCCGGATCTCCAGTCCGGGCCGTTCGGAATTCGCCAGCAGGCTCCGCAACTGGTCGCGCAGCACGGCGGGGCCGCCGAACTGCATCCGCAGCGCGGATTCGTGCAGGATCGCGCTGTACGGCTTCGGACGGTCGACGAAGATCTGCTGGCGTCGAATCCGGAATTCCCTCCGGACCTGCGCCTCCTGGCGGTGCTGGGCGGGGAGCCGCTCGAACACCGCGGCCGCGTAGTCCGGGGTCTGCAGCAGCCCGGGGATGAAGGTGCTGTTGAGGATGGAGAGCGACGTGGCGTGGTGCTCCATCTCGGCGATGTCGATGATCCCGCTGGGCATCCGGCCCCGGTAGCCGTCCCACCAGTACTTGCGGCGGTCCTGGGTCATGGCGAGCAGCGCGTCCAGGTACGGTCCGTCGGGGCAGCCGCAGGTGCGCGCCCAGATCCGGAGCCGTTCGGCGCTGATGCCCGACTTCCCGTTCTCCATCTGGGAGATCTTGGGCAGGTCGGTGCCGATCGTGGCGGCCAGGCTCTTGGGCGTCACGCCCACGCGTTCGCGCATCTTGCGCAGCTCGATCCCCAGGCGCTGCTGGCGGACGGTCGGCGACAAGCGGGGTGGCATGACTCTCTTCTCCGGATCGCGGCTTCGGTCGATGCTTCCGGTGAAGTGTGACGTGCACACCGGGCCCTAGCTAGCGAATTGGGGGATACCCCACGATGGAGTGAACGTCCAGTCCCTCGGTAGCAACTCTGGCACCCTGACCCTATGGTCGTCCGTGTCACTCGCTGACTTGTTGTCCCCTAAACAGTCGCCAAGTCGCCTATCGGCCCTGCCAATCAGCCGTAAATACACCCAGATGCACGGTCAGGGCGTTCGGCATCACCGACCGGAGACAGCCGTGCCCCTTCCTCCCCCTCCCGGCCCTGCGCACCTGCGCCCCCACCGCGCCCACCTCCCCCAGCGCATTTCCGCACCCCGGTGAATGCCCTTCTGGTCGCCGGATTGTCCGCCCTCCTCCTCGCCGTCCTATTCGTCGGCTGGCTGGTCTGGCTGGTCAACATGCAACCCCGGGAACTCCGCGCGACAAAACGGGAGTTGATCCCCCGCCATTCCACCCCGGCCGAGCACGAATAACCCCCGGCCCGGGGCCCGCCGTCAGCCGCGGGCGAGGCGGGCGGTCAGGCGGGCCTTGGCGGGGGGCCACTCGTCGGCGAGCATCGAGAAGTAGGCGCTGTCGCGCCAGGTGCCGGTGGGGCGGAGGCGGTGGCGGCGCAGGACGCCCTCGAACCGGGCGCCGAGGCGCAGGATGGCGTTGCGGGAGCGCTCGTTGAGGGCGTCGGTCTTCCAGTAGACGCGGCCGGTGCCGAGGTCCTCGAAGGCGTGGGTGAGCAGCAGCAGCTTGGCCTCGGTGTTGACCGCGGTGCGCCAGACGGCGCGGCCGTACAGGGTGCCGCCGATCTCGACGGACTCGTCCGCGGGGTTGATGTCGTGGTACCCGGTGATGCCGACGGCGGTGCCGGTCGCGAGGTCGACTGCGGCGAACCACACCGAGTCGCCCCGCTCGGCCCCGGCGATGCGGGTGTCGAGGATGCGGCCGAGCTCCTCCTCGGAGGCCGGCGGGAGGTCCATGGTCCAGCGCCAGACCTCGGGGTCGGGGCCGACGGCGGCCCAGAGGCCGGCGAGGTGGTGGCGCCCCAGCGGCTCCAGGCGGAGGTGGCGGCCGGTGAGGGTGGTGGCGGTGGGCGGCTTCGAGGTCATGCCCCCGAACGTAGCGCGACTCTGCACTAGATGCAATGGATTTATGTACTAGTGCAATGAGGGGAGGGCAAAGGGAAGGGCCCCGCGGGACGGTGCGTCCCGCGGGGCCCTCCGGAGGAACCGGCTCAGATGAACGAGTTGATCTGGATCGTCTCGTCCCGGCCCGGGCCGACGCCGATGGCGGAGATCGGCGCGCCGGACATCTCCTCCAGCGCCTTCACGTAGGCCTGGGCGTTCTTCGGCAGCTCGGCGAAGGTCTTCGCCTTGCTGATGTCCTCGGTCCAGCCCGGCAGCGTCTCGTAGATCGGCTTGGCGTGGTGGAAGTCCGACTGGTTGTAGGGGAGCTCCTCGACCCGACGGCCGTCGATCTCGTACGCGACGCAGACCGGGATCTGCTCCCAGCCGGTCAGCACGTCGAGCTTGGTGAGGAAGAAGTCGGTGAGGCCGTTGACCCGGGTCGCGTAGCGCGCGATGACGGCGTCGAACCAGCCGCAGCGGCGGTCGCGGCCGGTGGTGACACCGCGCTCGCCGCCGATCCGGCGCAGCGCCTCGCCGTCCTCGTCGAGCAGCTCGGTCGGGAACGGGCCGGAGCCGACGCGGGTGGTGTAGGCCTTGAGGATGCCGATGACCCGGTCGATCTTGGTGGGGCCGATGCCGGCGCCGGTGCAGGCGCCGCCCGCGGTCGGGTTCGACGAGGTCACGAAGGGGTACGTGCCGTGGTCGACATCGAGCAGGGTGCCCTGGCCGCCCTCCAGCAGGACGACCTTGTCGGCCTTGAGGGCCTCGTCCAGGACCAGGGTGGTGTCGGCGAGGAAGGGCCTGATCTTCTCCGCGTAGCCCAGGTACTCCTCGACCACCAGGTCGGCCGGGATGGCGCGGCGGTTGTAGAGCTTGACCAGGATCTGGTTCTTGTCGTGCAGCGCCGCCTCGATCTTCTGGCGCAGGATCGACTCGTCGAACAGGTCCTGGACGCGGATGCCGACGCGGTTGATCTTGTCCGCGTAGGTCGGGCCGATGCCGCGGCCGGTGGTGCCGATCCGGCGCTTGCCGAGGAAGCGCTCGGTGACCTTGTCGATGGTCCGGTGGTACGGGGTGATCAGGTGGGCGTTGCCCGAGATCAGCAGCTTGGAGGTGTCGATGCCGCGCTCGTTCAGGCCGGCCAGCTCGGAGAGCAGCACGCCCGGGTCGATGACGACGCCGTTGCCGATGACCGGGGTCACGTTCGGGCTGAGGATGCCGGAGGGGAGCAGGTGCAGGGCGTACTTCTGGTCGCCGATGACCACCGTGTGACCGGCGTTGTTGCCGCCCTGGTAGCGGACGACGTAGTCGACGGAGCCGCCGAGGAGGTCGGTGGCCTTCCCCTTGCCCTCGTCCCCCCACTGAGCGCCAACGAGCACGAGTGCCGGCACAGGCGTACACCCCTTCCGGTTGGGGCATCCTGCGTAGGCCGCAGTCTGCCCCGAGATAGACGAAGCCCCTGGCGCAATGGCGCAAGGGGCTCTTGCACCGAGAGATTACCTGAGGAAGGACCGGTCGTGTCGTCCCTGTCCACGCCTGGAACCGGCGGTCCCGAGCCCCTGCTGCTGCTGCTCGACCCGGTGGCCCGGCAGACCGACGGGGAGTCGGTGCGGATCGCGAAGGACGTGCTGTGCGGGGGTGCGGACGTCAAGGTGGCCTATCCGGACAACCCGACCGAACTCGACCGGATGCTTTCGCACCGGGGTCGTCGGCGACCGGTGGTGATCGGTTCCGATCTCGCCCTGCAGCGGGTGCTCCAGGCCCTGCACCGCCAGCGTGAGCTGGGCGCGGATCCGGTGGGCATGGTTCCGGTGGGCCGGGCGGAGGAGCTCGCGGCGGCCCGCGCGCTGGGCGTGCCGGAGGAGCCGGTGCGGGCCGCTCGGGCGGTGCTGTCGGGGGCGCCGCGCACCTTCGACCTGCTGGTGGACGACGGCGGCGGGGTGGCGCTCGGCGGGGTGCGGATCACCGGCGGCGGTGCCCGTCGCTCCGGGGGCCGTCCGGGTGGTTGGCGTTCGCTATGGGCGAAACTGGCTGCGGCCGAGCAGGCGAACGCACTCACCTCCGACGCGGTCGACCACAGCCCCCGGGTCCGGGTCGAGGCGGACGGCCGGCTGCTGGCCGACGTGCACCGCCCGGTCCGGCTGGTGGAGCTCACCCTCACCGGCGCCGACGGCGTCGGCGTGCTGGAGGTGGTGGTCCGCGCGCCCGGCGCGCTGGTGCGGGTCCGGGCGGCCAGCGTCTCGGTGGTCGGGCGCGGCTTCGGCTACGAGGCGGACGGCCATCCGGTCGGCCCGGTCCGGGCCCGGACCTGGACGGTGCACCCGGGCGCCTGGGGCCTGCTGCTGCCCGCCGCGTGACCTCCGGGTGAACCCCGGGTGAGCAGGCTCACGTTCGGAGCCGCCCGGCGACCACCGCTGCGCACACGGAGAGCCCCAACAGGCGCGAACCGCAAGGCCAACCGCCGCTCGCCGGAATTCCCCCACCCGAATTCCCGGCTCCGTAAGGGGTTTTGTCTACGCGCGTTACTCCGCGATCGCCGCCCGGAGCGGACCTCCCGGGTACCGGAAGCCCTGGTCAACTGCCCTAGACTCGAAGGCGTGCCACGTGGTGACGGAAGACTCAACCACGATCTTCTTCCCGGTGAGAAAGGCCCCCAGGACGCTTGCGGCGTCTTCGGTGTCTGGGCTCCCGGCGAGGAGGTCGCCAAGCTCACGTTCTTCGGCCTTTACGCCCTGCAGCACCGCGGTCAGGAATCCGCGGGCATCGCAGTGAGCAACGGCTCCCAGATTCTCGTCTTCAAGGACATGGGACTCGTCTCCCAGGTCTTCGACGAGGCCTCGCTGGGGTCGTTGCACGGGCATATCGCCGTCGGACACGCCCGCTACTCGACCACCGGGTCCTCGGTCTGGGAGAACGCCCAGCCGACCTTCCGCGCGACCGTCCACGGTTCGCTGGCCCTCGGGCACAACGGAAACCTGGTGAACACCGCCGAACTGGCGGCCATGGTCGCCGAACTGCCCGGCGAGGAGCACGTCTCGCGCTCCGGCCGGACCGCCGCGACCAACGACACCGACCTGGTGACCGCCCTGCTGGCCGGCCACCCGGACCTCTCCATCGAGGAGACGGCCAAGGTCGTGCTGCCGAAGGTCAAGGGCGCCTTCTCGCTCGTCTTCATGGACGAGCACACCCTCTACGCCGCCCGTGACCCGCAGGGCATCCGCCCGCTGGTGCTCGGCCGGCTGGAGCGCGGCTGGGTGGTCGCCTCCGAGACGGCGGCGCTGGACATCTGCGGCGCCTCCTTCATCCGCGAGGTCGAGCCCGGCGAGCTCATCGCCATCGACGAGAACGGCATGCGCACCTCGCGCTTCGCCGAGGCCAAGCCCAAGGGCTGCGTCTTCGAGTACGTCTACCTGGCCCGCCCCGACACCTCCATCGCCGGCCGCAACGTGCACCTCTCCCGGGTGGAGATGGGCCGTCGGCTCGCCGTGGAGGCCCCGGTCGAGGCCGACCTGGTGATAGCGACGCCCGAGTCCGGCACCCCCGCCGCGATCGGCTACGCCGAGGCCAGCGGCATCCCGTACGGCTCCGGCCTGGTGAAGAACGCCTACGTGGGCCGCACCTTCATCCAGCCCAGCCAGACGATCCGCCAGCTCGGCATCCGGCTCAAGCTGAACCCGCTGCGCGAGGTCATCGCCGGCAAGCGCCTGGTGGTCGTGGACGACTCGATCGTCCGCGGCAACACCCAGCGCGCGCTGGTGAAGATGCTGCGCGAGGCGGGCGCCGCCGAGGTGCACATCCGGATCTCCTCGCCGCCGGTGAAGTGGCCCTGCTTCTTCGGCATCGACTTCGCCACCCGCGCGGAGCTGATCGCCAACGGCATGACCATCGAGGAGATCGGCCGCACGCTCGGCGCCGACTCGCTCGCGTACATCTCGATCGACGGCATGATCGAGGCCACCAAGCAGCCCAAGGACAAGCTCTGCCGGGCCTGCTTCGACGGCGAGTACCCGATGGAGCTGCCCGACCCGGCGCTGCTCGGCAAGCTCCTGCTGGAGGCCGAGATCAAGGGCGGCCAGCAGCAGCCGGCCGTCCGCGGCAAGCCGACCAGCGGCAGCGACCTGGACGGCGTCCAGTCGCTGCTCGGCGGGGCGGGCGCGGCCGACGCGCTGCGCCGCCCGTAGCGAACGCACGGTGGGGTCCCGCGAACCGGGGCCCCACCGCTGTTTCCGAACCACCCCCACCTGACCCGAAAGGGCCGCACGCAGTGACCAGCAACCAGAACGGCGCCACCTACGCCGCCGCCGGTGTCGACATCGAGGCGGGCGACCGCGCCGTCGAGCTCATGAAGCAGTGGGTGAGGAAGGCCAACCGCCCCGAGGTGGTCGGCGGTCTCGGCGGCTTCGCCGGCCTCTTCGACGTGTCCGCCTTCAAGAACTACGAGCGGCCGCTGCTGGCCTCGGCCACCGACGGCGTGGGGACCAAGGTGGCCATCGCGGCCGCCATGGACAAGCACGACACCATCGGCCACGACCTGGTCGGCATGGTCGTGGACGACATCGTGGTGTGCGGCGCCGAGCCGCTGTTCATGACCGACTACATCTGCGTCGGCAAGGTCGTCCCGGAGCGGGTCGCCTCGATCGTCAAGGGCATCGCCGAGGGCTGCGCCCTGGCCGGCTGCGCCCTGGTGGGCGGCGAGACCGCCGAGCACCCGGGCCTGCTCGGCCCGGACGAGTACGACGTCGCGGGCGCCGGCACCGGCGTGGTCGAGGCCGACGCGCTGCTGGGCCCCGAGCGGGTCCGGGCCGGCGACGTGGTGATCGCGATGGCCGCCTCCGGCCTGCACTCCAACGGCTACTCGCTGGTGCGCCACGTGCTGCTGAACGAGGCCGGCTGGAAGCTGGACCGCAAGGTCGAGGAGTTCGGCCGCACCCTCGGCGAGGAGCTGCTGGAGCCGACCCGGATCTACTCGCTGGACTGCCTGGCGCTCACCCGCGCCACCGAGGTGCACGCCTTCTCGCACGTCACCGGCGGCGGCCTGGCGGCCAACCTGGCCCGGGTGATCCCGGACGGCCTGCACGCCCGCCTGGACCGCGGCACCTGGACCCCGCTGCCGGTCTTCCGGACCGTCGCCGAGGTCGGCAAGGTGGCCACCCTGGAGATCGAGAAGACGCTCAACATGGGCGTCGGCATGGTCGCCGTCGTCCCGCCGCACTCGGTGGACGTGGTGCTGTCGATCCTGGAGGACCGCGGCGTCGAGGCCTGGCTGCTCGGTGACGTGGTCGAGCGCACCGACGAGCACGGGGCCGGCGCGGCCCTGTACAACGCCTACGAGGGCTTCACGACGGGCTGACGGCCGGTCGGACGCGAAGAGGGCCCCTCCGGCGCACCGGAGGGGCCCTCTGCACGTTCCGGCGGCCCCGGCCCGCGCCGAGCGGGCGAACAGCGAGAACGCCGAAGACCGGTCCGGCGCCCGGGGGCGTCAGGACCGGTCAGGCGAAGCTGCGGTTACGAGCGGCGGGAGGCCTGCGACGGCCCGGTGCCCGGCTCGGTGTCGCCGTCGTCGTCGAGGTCGGCGTAGCGGGCGGCGTACTCCGCGTACGGGTCGTCGTCCTCCTCCTCCTCGATCGGCTCCGGCTCGATCGAAGCGGTGGACGGCGATACGCCCAGCTCGTTGGACAGACGGTTAGCGTCGAACCCGCCGCTGTTGTACTTCAGCTCGCGGGCGACCTTCGTCTGCTTGGCCTTGGCCCGGCCGCGCCCCATGGGTCGACCCCCTCAACGATGGGGCTCACGGCCCCGAGTCTGACACGTGTTCATGATCAGGACCGGCCTGCCCGAATGGGAGGACCGTCCCTTGGAGCATTAACGGTACCTGTTTCCGCCGCTGGACGGTACGTCGTGGTTGTGACGTGGCGCGCACCGACTGCACCCGAGACCAGGTCTTCCCAGGTCAGGGGAGGTTTTGCGGCGTGCTTCGCGCTGTCCGGAGGTGTTCGGGGTCCGTCGTTCCAGGACCGATTATCCCCCCTAGGGGGACCTCGGATCACCCGTTCGGGCGGAGAAGTGAGAATCCGGTTCCACATCGTGATGCGCGGGGGGCCGAAGGTGTCGGCCCCCCGCGCGTCCTCCGCCCGGAGGGGGTCCGGGCGGAGCCGGACCGGGCCGGCGGATCAGCCGCGGCGCGAGCCCGGCAGCAGGACCGTGCGCAGCGCGCTGATCTCGCGCATCCGCTTCTCGGCCAGGCGGTCCGCGGCGACGGCCGGCGGGATGCCGTCGGAGGCGGCCCGGGTGAAGATCTCCAGGGTGGTGTCGAAGATCTTGGTGGCCTTGTTCTTGGCCCGCTCGAAGTTGAAGCCGTCGATCTCGTCGGCGACCTGGATCACGCCGCCGGAGTTCACCAGGTAGTCGGGGGCGTAGAGGATGCCGCGGTCGGCCAGGTCCTTCTCGACGCCCGGGTGGGACAGCTGGTTGTTGGCCGCGCCGCAGACGATCGAGGTGCCGAACCCGCCGAGCGCGGCGACCACGTCGTCGGTCAGCGCGCCGCCGAGGGCGCACGGGGCGTAGACGTCCAGTTCGGCCTGGAGCAGGGCGGTGGTGTCGGCGACCACCTCCACCTCCGGGTGGGCGGCGCGCACCCGGTTGACGGCCGCCTCGAAGGGGTCGGTGACGACGACGGTGGCGCCGTCCGCGACCAGGTGGCCGACCAGGTAGTGGCCGACCTTGCCGACGCCCGCGACGCCGACCCGCTTGCCGCGCAGGGTCGGCTGGCCCCAGCGGGCCTGGGCGCTGGCGCGCATGCCCTGGAAGACGCCGAAGGCGGTCAGGATGGAGGAGTCGCCGGCGCCGCCGTGCTCCGGCGAGCGGCCGGTCACGAACTCGGTCTCGCGCGCGACGACGTCCATGTCCTGGACGTAGGTGCCCACGTCGCAGGCGGTGATGTAGCGGCCGCGCAGCGACTCGACGAAGCGGCCGTAGGCCCGCAGCATCGCCTCGTTCTTGTCCTTGTTCGGGTCGCCGATGATGACGGCCTTGCCGCCGCCGAGGTCGAGCCCGGCCAGCGCGTTCTTGTAGGACATGCCGCGGGACAGGTTGAGCGCGTCCTCCAGGGCCGCCTCCTCGGAGGCGTACGGGAAGAAGCGGGTGCCGCCGAGGGCGGGGCCGAGCGCGGTGGAGTGGATGGCGATGATCGCCTTGAGGCCGGAGCTGCGGTCGTGGCAGAGGACGACCTGCTCGTGGCCGTCGCCGGGGGCGCCGTCCTGCTCGGTCCGGAAGATCCTGCTGAGCACACCGGGTGCGGGGTGCGTGGCGGGGGTCTGTACGTCGGTCACTGTGGTGACTCCAGTATCGAGGGCCCGCTGCTGTGGTGCGGGCGTCTGGGGCGAAAGCGTAGTCGCGCGCGCGGGCCTGATCAGCCCTCTTGTCCGAGCTTGTGCCCATTGTCCGAGGAGTGAGACGCCGGGGGTGTGTCAGTGCGGGCGCGAACGGTTCGGGGTCGCGCCCTCCCCGGGCCGGGCGGCGCGTGCGACCATGCAGGACGTGACCGTCGTACGCACCTCCGTACTGCCGCCCTACGCGGCCCACCTGCGGGTCTACGAGCCGCTGGCGGCCTACCCGGAGCCCGAGCGGGCGCACTGGCAGGCCTACGCCGCGGAGCACGGGCCGGACGCCGCGGCGGCCGAGCAGTCGGTCGCGGCGGCGGTGCTGGAGGAGCAGCGGGCCGCCCTGGTGGAGCTGGCCGCCCGCACCCCCCGGGCGCTGCCGGAGCAGGAGAGCGGCCGGGCGTACCTGCGGACCGTGGACGGCGTACTGTACGTGTGCCCGTGGGCGACCAGGCTGCGCAGTTGGCAGGCCCTGGAGGAGCTGCGGGCGGGGGCCCCGGTGGCGCTGGTGGACACCGCGGTGCCGCCGGTGACCCGGGCGGCCGCCGAGGCGGACCGGGAGCGCTGGCTGGCCGGGCACCCGGACGCCCGGCCGTGGATCCTCACCAGCCGGTGGGAGGTCCCGGTGCGCTGGTTCCTGCCGTTCGGGGACGAGGACCGGTGCTTCGTTCCGGGGGGAGCGGGCACGGAGGAGGGGGAGCGGGGGAGGCCGGCGGCGCTGTTCTACCTGGTGCCGATGGCCCAGGCCCGGCGCCGGGTGGCGCGCGCCTACCGGGCGCTGCGCGAGGCGGTGCCGGACGGGGAGCTGGTGCGCGGGGCGGAGCGGGTCGGGCGGTGGCTGGAGGAGTTCCACCCGCGCTCGCTGGTGGAACTGGACTACGGGGGGCTGGTGCATCTGCTGGGGCCGGAGCGGTTGTTGGCGGACCGTTCGGCGGGGGAGCTGGAGGAGGGGCTGCGCGCGCTGCGGGCGGGGGACACCGCCGAGGCGCTGCGGGCGTACGGGGAGCTGACGGGGCGGTGGCAGCGGGTGCTGGCGCTGCGGCACGCGAACTGAGGTCCGACCGCCCGTGTATGACTGTCAGAGGTCTTTGGTCCACAACGGCGCCGACCAAGGTCCCGGTTCGGGTCAATAGCTGTCGAACGTGACACTACTCACCGTTGACGCGAACTTACCCCTATGTGCAAAAATGGGACAACCAGCCCAACTTCACGTGAGCGTGCCCACTTTTGGGTGGTTCTGGAGTCGATGCGTGCTTTGCGGGGAAACGGAGGGTCTGGTCCCCTCGTAACCGGATGTCACGGCCGCGTGACTGTCCGTTATGGGGTGGTCCATCGCCATCCGTCGGCCTTGAACCCGTGAGGGGTCAATTTTGGCGGTTTGGTCGATAGGGCTGGACGGATGGTGTAGTTGTAGACACCAGGACAAGCCGTTCGTCCTATAACCGACTCGGCCCGTCTATGCCATTTCGGGCATCGCGGGCCAAGGTGCAGAATTTGAAGGATAGAACCGCCCTGGTTCGGTTCTCCCGAGGAGGCCGCTCATGACCGCTCGTACCCCTGATGCTGAGCCGCTGCTGACGCCGGCAGAGGTTGCCACCATGTTCCGCGTGGACCCGAAGACGGTCACCCGCTGGGCCAAGGCCGGCAAGCTCACGTCGATCCGCACGCTCGGTGGTCACCGCCGCTACCGTGAGGCGGAGGTGCGCGCTCTGCTGGCGGGGATTCCCGCTCAGCGCACTGAGGCCTGATAGGCCAAAGGCTCTTTCGAAGGGGCTGCTTACCGGACTCCGCCGGGTCCGGTAAGCAGCCCCTTTGTCGTACCCGGCGACGACCCCCCGGTGGTCGGAATGCTGAACTCCGGATAACGATTCGGTGCGCATGGTGCGGGGGGGATTTACAGTGAATAACAGTGCAATTTTACATATTAAATTAGTGGAGTCCGGAACGGGTCGTTTCAGGGCCGGTTTCCGGGGGGCGCGAGTGACGACCGTCACGCGTTCAACCACTTGTGGTCTAGACCTAGTGCGGAGTAAGGGCCGTACGGCCAAACGCGAAAGGCCCGGAACCTTGACGGTTCCGGGCCTCTCGCACTGCGGCGATCCCGACGGGACTTGAACCCGCGACCTCCACCTTGACAGGGTGGCGAGCTAACCAACTGCTCCACGGGACCAGAGTTTTCTGATCTCGTTCACTCGCTTGCTGCGCTGCGAACAAGACAGACTGTAGCCCATGGTGGGCCCCCAGGTCGAACTGGCTCCTGAGGGCCCCACGGCGCACCCGCAGCTCAGCGGTGCCGCCCGGGTCACAGCGTGGCCCGGGCCGCCTCCATCGCCTTGGTGATCCGCTTCTCCGAGACCGGGCTCGGCGTGCCCAGCCCCTGGGCGAAGAAGCTGACCCGCAGCTCCTCGATCATCCAGCGGATCGCCCGCACCTCCTCGGAGGGCTGCTGCCCGGCCGGCACGGCGGCCAGCAGCTCCCCGTACGCCTGCTGCACCTGCTGGACCTTCAGCAGCTGCTGGGCGTCCCGCTGCGGGTGGTTGGGCAGCGCCTCCAGCCGGCGGTCCACCGCCAGCAGGTAGCGCTTGAGGTCCGGCAGCCGCTGCCAGCCGGTGGCCGTCACGAAGCCCGGGTGGACCAGCGAGGCCAGGTGCAGCCGGACGTCGTTCACCGCGTTCAGCAGCACCGGGCTGCTCACCGACTTCAACCGGGTCGAGGCCTTGTGGAAGGCGATCAGCGCGGTCGCCGTCTTGAGCGTGGTGTCCGCGGACAGGTCGTACAGGTCCGCCCGCACCTTGTCGTGCAGCTTGCCGAACGCCGCCTCGTCCCAGGCCGGGCCGCCGGACAGCGTCATCAGCCGGTCCGTCGCGGCGGCCACGACGTCCTCGAACAGGGCCGCGATCGAGCCGTGCGGGCTGTGCGAGAGCGCCAGCTTCGCCTGGTTGCCCAGCCGGCCCTGGATCGACTTGGCCGGGGAGGTGGTGGTCAGCATCAGCAGTCGGCGGGTGCCCTCCCACATCGCCTGCGCCTGCGCCTGCGGGGTGTCGAACAGCTTCACGCCGACCGTGGCGCCCTCGTCCACCAGCGCCGGGTAGGCGCGCAGCGAGTGGCCGCGGGAGCGCTGCTCGAAGGTGCGCTGGAGCACCGGCAGCCCGGCCGGCCAGGCGGTCAGCCCGCCCTGCTCGATGCCCCGGCCGGAGGCCGCCGAGGAGAGCGTCTCCTTCAACTTGGGCTTGAGCCCGATCCGCAGCTCCTCCAGGTCCTTGGACTCGGCGAGCCGGCGCTTCCCGTCCACCACCCGGAAGGTCACCTTGAGGTGGTCCGGGACCCGCTCGTCGTCCCAGGCCTCCGGGGGCACCGTGACGGCCGTCAGGCGCTTGAGGGCGTGCTCCAGGGACGGCAGCAGCGGCTCCTGGCGGTCCTTCACCGCGCGCAGCGCCGCCCGGGCGAAGTCCGGGGCCGGCACGAAGTTGCGCCGGATCGCCTTCGGCAGCGACTTGATGTACGCGGTGACCAGCTCCTCCCGCAGACCGGGGATCTGCCAGTCGAAGCCCTCCGCGGTGACCTGGTTGAGCACCGGCAGCGGGATGTGGACGGTGACGCCGTCCGCGTCGCTGCCCGGCTCGAACTGGTAGGTCAGCTTGAAGCGCAGCTTGCCCTGCTGCCAGTGGTCCGGGTAGTCGGCCTCGGTGACGCCGTCCGCGGCGTCGTTGATCAGCATCGACTTCTCGAAGTTCAGCAGGTCCGGCTGGTCGTGCCGGGCCTTCTTCCACCAGGAGTCGAAGTGCCGGGTGGAGACGACGTCCTCGGGCAGCCGGGCGTCGTAGAAGTCGAACAGGGTCTGGTCGTCCACCAGGATGTCCCGGCGGCGGGCCCGGTTCTCCAGCTCCTCGACCTCGCCGAGCAGCTTGCGGTTCTCGGCGAAGAACTTGTGGTGGGTCTCCCAGTCGCCCTCGACCAGCGCGTTGCGGATGAACAGCTCGCGACAGAGCTCCGGGTCGATCCGGCCGTAGTTGATCTTGCGCTGGGCGACGATCGGCACCCCGTAGAGGGTCACCTTCTCGTAGGCCAGCACGGCACCGGACTTCTTCTCCCAGTGCGGCTCGCTGTAGCTGCGCTTGATCAGGTGCGCGGCCAGCGGCTCGACCCACTCGGGCTCGATCTTCGCGTTGATCCGGGCCCACAGCCGGGAGGTCTCCACCAGCTCGGCCGACATCAGCCAGCGCGGCGGCTTCTTGAACAGGCCGGAGCCCGGGAAGACCGCGAAACGGGCGCCGCGGGCGCCGCCGTACTCGCGCTTCTCGACGTCGAACAGGCCGATGTGGGAGAGCAGCCCGGCCAGTAGCGACTGGTGGATCCGGTCCGCGTCCGGCTCGGCGTCGGGATGGGGCTCCTCGATCGTCACGCCCAACTGCTTGGCGACGGTGCGCAGCTGGGTGTAGACGTCCTGCCACTCCCGTATCCGCAGGTAGTTGAGGAACTCGGACTTGCACATCCGGCGGAACGCCGAGGAGGACAGCTCCTTCTGCTGCTCCCGGACGTAGCGCCACATCGCCAGGTAGGACAGGAAGTCGGAGGTCTCCGAGTGGAACCGGCGGTGCCGCTCGTCGGCGGCCTGGCGCTTCTCGGCGGGGCGCTCGCGCGGGTCCTGGATGGACAGCGCGGCGGCGATCACCATGACGTCCCGGACACAGCCGTTCCGGTCCGCCTCCAGCACCATGCGGGCCATCCGCGGGTCCACCGGGAGCTGGGCCAGCTTGCGGCCGAGCGCGGTCAGCCGCTTGCGCGGGTCCTTCTCCTCCGGGTCCAGCGCGCCCAGTTCGTGCAGCAGGTGGACGCCGTCCTTGATGTTGCGCGAGTCCGGCGGGTCCAGGAACGGGAAGGCGGAGATGTCGCCCAGACCCGCCGCGGTCATCTGCAGGATCACCGAGGCCAGGTTGGTGCGCAGGATCTCGGCGTCGGTGAACTCCGGGCGGGAGAGGAAGTCCTCCTCCGAGTAGAGCCGGATGCAGATGCCGTCCGAGGTGCGGCCGCAGCGGCCCTTGCGCTGGTTGGCGCTGGCCTGGCTGATCGCCTCGATCGGCAGCCGCTGCACCTTGGTGCGGTGGCTGTAGCGGGAGATCCGGGCGGTGCCCGGGTCGATCACGTACTTGATGCCGGGGACGGTCAGCGAGGTCTCGGCCACGTTGGTGGCCAGCACGATCCGGCGGCTGTTGGAGCGCTGGAACACCCGGTGCTGCTCGGCCGAACTGAGCCGGGCGTACAGCGGGAGGACCTCGGTGTTGCGCAGTTTCAGCTTGGTGAGGGCGTCGGCGGTGTCGCGGATCTCGCGCTCGCCGGAGAGGAAGACCAGGATGTCGCCCGGGCCCTCGTCCTGCAGCTCCTGGGCGGCCTCGCAGATCGCCTGGATCTGGTCGCGGTCGCGGTCCGCCTCGTCGGTCTCGTCGTCGCCGTCCTCCAGGACCGGGCGGTAGCGGACCTCGACCGGGTAGGTGCGGCCGGAGACCTCGATCACCGGGGCGTCGCCGAAGTGCCGGGCGAAGCGCTCCGGGTCGATGGTCGCGGAGGTGATCACGACCTTGAGGTCGGGGCGGCGGGGGAGCAGCTGCTTGAGGTAGCCGAGCAGGAAGTCGATGTTGAGGCTGCGTTCGTGCGCCTCGTCGATGATCAGGGTGTCGTACTGGCGCAGGTCCCGGTCGGTCTGGATCTCCGCCAGCAGGATGCCGTCCGTCATCAGCTTGACCAGGGTGTCCCGGCCGACCTGGTCGGTGAACCGGACCTTCCAGCCGACCGCCTCGCCGAGCGGGGTGTCCAACTCCTCCGCGACGCGATCCGCCACCGTACGGGCGGCGATCCGGCGCGGCTGGGTGTGGCCGACCAGACCGCGGACGCCGCGGCCCAGCTCCAGGCAGATCTTCGGGATCTGGGTGGTCTTGCCGGAACCGGTCTCACCGGCGACGATCACCACCTGGTGGTCCCGGATCGCCGCCAGGATGTCGTCCTTCTTCTGGCTGACCGGGAGCTCGGCGGGATAGGTGATCTTCGGCACGGCGGCCCGGCGCTGCTCGACCAGCAGCTCGGCGCGGTCGATCTCGGCGGCGATCTCGGCGGCGATCTGCTGACGGGCCTCCGGCTTGCGGACCCGGCGGGCCCCCTCCAGCCGGCGCCCGATCCGCACCTCGTCGCGCAGGGTCAGCTCGGGCAGGCGGGCGGCCAGCTCACCGATTCCGGGACCCTCGGCGGGAACGGAGGCGGACTGGACTGCGGGAGAACTCACTGCGGGCATCCCTCTAGGTTCGCAAGGAGGCACGGCGGAGCGCACCTCGGTTTTCGAGCCCCTCCAGTGTCACAGCCGCCGGTGCGGAATCGCGAACGCCGGGCGCCCCGGTGGCGCGGGCCGCGCGGAACGCGTCCGGCGGGCCAGGCAACGATCTACGGCGGTTCCGGACTCTGGAGGGAGAGGAGGTGCTCATGGGAGCCCACGAGACCGCACGGGACGACGAGTTCCGGGCGTTCACCGGCAGTGCGTGGTCACGGCTGCTGCGGACGGCCTACCTGCTGGCGGGGGACCGGCACGGCGCCGAGGACCTGGTCCAGCAGGCGCTGGAACGGGCCTACGTGCACTGGAACAAGGTCCGGGCGGCCGACGACCCGAACGCCTACGTGCGCCGCATCCTGATCAACGAGCACGCCCGGCGGTACCGGCGCAGACCGGCCGAGTACCTGGTCGAGGCCTTCCCCGACCGGCCCGCCCCGGCCGGCCCCGACCCGGACGACCGGGCCGTGCTGCTCACCGCCCTCGCCGCCCTGCCGCCGCGCCAGCGGGAGGCCGTCGTGCTGCGGTACTGGGAGGACCTCAGCGAGTCCCAGACCGCGGCCGCGATGAACTGCTCGGTCGGCACGGTGAAGAGCCAGGCCGCCCGGGGGCTGGCCAAACTGCGGGAGTCCTCCTCACTCAACGGACTGACCAGCATCGGAGGTAGCAGCAGATGAGCACGGAGTCCATGCCCGGGAACGAGGACGTGGAGGTGGCCGAGGCCGCGGTCTCGTGGGAGCTGGGCGAGCTGGCCGAGAGCGTCGAGGCCGGGCCGGTGCCGTACGACCGGCTGCTGGCCGGCGGGCAGCGGCGGCTGCGGCGGCGCCGGCTGCTGACCGGGGCGGCGGTCGCCGGGCTGGTCGTGGCGTTCGGCGGGGCGGGGACGCTGCTCGGCGGCCCGGGCACGGTGTTCGGCGGGTACGGGCGGGGCGCCGGCAGCGCCTCGGTGGCGGCCGTCCCGCCGGCGGCCGTCTCCCCGGCGGCTCCGGGGGCGGGTGCTCCGGAGGTCGTCGCTCCGGGGGCTCCAGGGGCCCCGGGGGGGTCGGCGGCCGCGGGGGCTGCGGGGCCGTCGGCGGGCATCCCGACGGCCACCCCGACCGCTTCGGTCTCCCCGGTGGCCTCGGCCGTTCCGTCCCGGGCCGGCCGGGATCCGTTCACGCCGGTCCGGGTCAAGGTCGGCGAGGGCACGGCGAAGGGCCACGCCCTGGAGGCCTGGGTCGCCCTGTGGCCGGCCGCCCCCACCGCGGAGGACGGCCTCCGGCAGGGCCGGCTGATCGGCGAGGAGCGGCTCGCCGCCGACCCGCGCCTCCCGCCGACCCCCCAGCAGGGCGCCGGCCAGGCCTGGAACCCGGCCACCGACCGGGCCGACGTCTACCTGGTCGTGGACGGCAAACGGCAACCGGGCGACTACGTGGATCCGGTCCCCGCCCCGGGCGGGGTGGAACCGACCGGCACCGACGGCGTCATCGGCGGACTCATGCTCAACCGCGTCGTCGGGACGGCCGGCAGCCCGGACATGGTGGTCGTCCCGGTCCGGCCCGAGGTCGCCAGGGTCGTGGTCGACTGGAGGACCGGCGGCTCGGTCGAGGCCGAGCCGGTCGCGGTCGGGGACTCCGCGGTCCGTTGGTACGCCGTCGTCCGCAGACCGGGCTCCACCGACAACACCGTCGTCTCCTACGCCGCGGACGGGTCGGTGCTGCAGACCCAGAAGACCTGGTGGTGAGCCGGCCCCCGGCACCGGACCGGGGGACTCACGGCTGGAGCGCGGCCTCGTCGGCGTCGGGGAGCCAGTCCCGGGCCGGGTCGTACTCCAGCCACCGGCTGCGGGCCGCCTCCGCCGTGAACGCCCTTAGCAGGAAGTCCAGTTGGCCGTCCCGGTCGGCCTCCCGGCCGGAGCGCCAGAGCAGCGACCAGGCGTAGAGGGGGGTAGGGCCGGCCAGCGGGACGGTCCGCACGCCCGGGCGGTCGGGCAGCGGGCCGTCGGCCGGCACGAGCGAGAAGCACGTCGGATCCGCGGCGACCTGGTCCAGGAAGTGCTCCAGGCCGAGGTTGGTCGAACCGACCCGGCCGTCGATGCCGAACCGGGCGGCGAAACGGGTCAGGAAGTCCAGGCGGTCCACCGCCGCCGGGTAGCGCAGCACGCTGCCGCGCAGGTCCGTCGGGGCCAGGGTGTCGCGGCCCGCCAGCGGATGGTCGACGCTCAACAGCGCGTCCACCGGCTCGAGTCGGACCAGGCGGTGCGTCAACCCGGCGTCGGCGCCGTCCGGCAGGGCGTGCACCCGGCCGAACCCGGCATCCGACTCGCCGCGCAGCAACGCCGCCGCCACCGAGGGCAGGTCCCGGCCCGGCACCGGCTCCACCTCCAGCCCCGGCGCCGCGTCCACCGCCTGGGCGAGCGTGCGCATCGGCGCGTACAGATGGCCCCACACGTCGATCCGCAGGGGCCGTCCGGCCCCGGTGCCGGACACCGTCGCCACCGCCCGCTCGCCCTGCGACAGCAGCCGCCGGGCCGGCTCCAGGAACCGTGAACCGGCGGCGGTCAGGGCCACACCACGGGCGTCCCGCTCCAGCAGGCGCACGCCGAGGGCGGCCTCCAGGCGGGCCACACGCTTCGACAGGCCCTGCTGGGTGATGCCCAGGCGGGCGGCGGCGCGGCCGAAGTGGAGTTCTTCGGCGGTCGCGGTGAAGGCTCGTACCTGTGCCAGATCCAGATCCACCTCGGCACCTTAACGGGGGGCCGCTGTGCGGGGGCTGGGGTTCGGGGTGGGCTTTCGGGAGGGTGGGTGACGCCGGGGGCGGTTCCGGGGGTGGGCGCTCCGGGGGCTGGATGATTTTCCGACCGCCGACCCTCATCGAGGGGGGCTGGGCGCCGTTGGCGGTCTGAAAATCACCCGTCACGCCCCCTTCCGCACCCACCCCCTCCACCGCCCCCTCCCGCAGCGCGTCCCTCTCGCCTTGGTCGGGTGAGGGGTGAGGGGGAGGTGGGTGGGTGGTGGAGGTGGGGGCGGGGGCTCGTGGGGTGACAACTGGTGGTTGTGGGCGGGGGCGGGGGGTTGTTGGACCGGGTGGGGGTGGGCGGGGTGGGGTGGGGGTCTGCCGAGTGGATGGGAGTGCGGGGATGAAGGCGCTGGTGGCGACGGGGGAGTCGGGGGAGTCGGTGCGGTTCGCGGAGGTGGCGCAGCCGCAGCCGGGGCCGGGGGAGGTGCTGGTGAAGGTGGAGGCGTTCTCGGTGAACCGGGGGGAGACGTTTCAGCTGGAGGCGCCTCAGCCGGGGTGGCGGCCGGGGAAGGACGTCGCGGGGCTGGTGGTGCAGGCTGCGGCCGACGGGTCGGGGCCCGCGGTGTGTCGGCGGGTGGTCGCCCATCCTCCGGCGGGTGGGTGGGCCGAGTACGTGTGCGTGCCGGTCGGGTCGGTGGCCGAGTTGCCGGACAGTCTGGACGCGGTGCGGGCGGCCGCGTTGCCGTTGGCGGGCCTGACCGCGCTGCGGTTGCTGCGGGCGGTGGGGGCGGTGGCCGGGCGGCGGGTGCTGATGACCGGGGCTTCCGGTGGGGTCGGGCACTACGTCACCGAGTTGGCCGCCGCGGCCGGGGCCGAGCTGACGGTGGTCACCGCCTCGCCGGAGCGCGGTCGTCGGCTGGCCGAGCTGGGGGCGGCCGAGGTGGTGCACGACGTCGGGGCGGCGCGCGGGCCGTACGACCTGGTGCTGGAGTCGACGGGGGGTGCGAACCTGCCGGCGGCGCTGGCCCGGCTGGCCCGGCGGGGCACCCTGGTCTGGTTCGGGCAGGCCTCGCGGACGCCGGTGACCCTGGACTTCTTCGACTTCTTCAAGGGCCCGGAGTCGGCCACCCTGCGGCACTTCCACTACGCCGACTCCGACGTCCCGTACGGCCCGGACCTGGCCACCCTGGTGCGCCTGGCGGCGGCCGGCCGGCTGACCCCGGAGATCGGCCGGATCGCCCCCTGGGGCGACACCGCGACCACCCTCACGGACCTGCGCGACCGCCGGATCCGCGGCAAGGCCGTGCTGACCCTCGCCTGAAACCTGAACGGAGAAAACCCATCGTGTCCTTCTTCGAGACCCCCGGCCTGCTGCCCGCGTACGTGGCGGACGCCCGCCCGCGGGCCCACGGAGCCGGTATCGACCTGTACGAGTACGACCGGGTGACCGCCGGGCTGGCCGCGCTGGAGGAGTGGCCGGACGCGTTCGGCGGCACCGGCCGCCGGTACGTCGCCGAGGCCGAGCGGGCCGCGGCCGAGGGGCGGACGGTGACCGCCGGCACCGCCTACCGCTGCGCCGCCCGCTGGTTCCACGCGGCCGGGCTGATGCCGCACCCCGACCGGGCCGCCGCCGCGCGGCTCGCCGCCGAGGCCGACGAGGCGATGCGGCGGTCGTTGGCGCTGCTGGAGCCGGACGCCCGGCGGGTCGAGGGCGAGGGCTTCGCGGGCTGGCTGCGCCGGCCGGCGGCGGTCCGGGGAGGGGCCCCGGTGGTGCTGGTGGTGCCGGGCATGGACTCCTCGAAGGAGGAGTTCCACACCCTGGTCGAGGCCCTGCTGGCCCGGGGGGTCGCCGTGCTGGCGATGGACGGGCCCGGCCAGGGGGTGCTGGCGGCCACCAGCGCGCCGGAGCCGGACTACCACCGGGTGGTGGGCCGGGCCCTGGACGCGCTCGCCGACCAGGAGGGCCTGGACCTCGCCCGCACCGCCGTGATCGGCCTCAGCCTGGGCGGCTACTACGCGGCGCGGGCCGCCGCCCACGAGCCCCGGCTGCGCGCCGCCGCGACGGTCAGCGGACCGTACCGGCTGGACTGGGCGGAGCTGCCCCCGTTCGTCACCGAGACGTTGGTCCAGCGCTGCGGGAGCCCCGAGGCGGCCCGCGCCTTCGCCGACCGGCTGGACCTGACCGCGCTCGCCCCGACGATCACCCTCCCGCTGCTGGTGGTCGAGGGCGGCGAGGACCGCATCCCGGGCGTCACCAACGCCACCGTCCTCGCCGAGCACGCCCCGAACGCCGAACTGCTGCTCGTCCCGCACGGCAACCACCTGCTCGGCACCGCCCTGCCCGACTGGCTCCCGGCCACCGCCGACTGGCTCGCCACCCGGCTGGCCTGACGCTCAACCGGCTTCCCGGGCGGGCGAGTTCGGGAAACGCGAGAGGCCCCGGAGAGTGAACTCTCCGGGGCCTCCACTGGCTGTGGCCAGGGCCGGGGTCGAACCGGCGACCTTCCGCTTTTCAGGCCACGCCGGGGCGGTGGGATGCCCCAGTTTGGGTGATTCTGCCGTCCGTGGACGGCTGACCCTGGACGCCGCCATCCGAGCCGGTTGGCGTCAGCGCCGGCGTCAACCGGCGCTCGACTCAAGTCGCTCATTCCTCCAGGGTGCGGCTGTGCAGTCGCACAGCCGCACCGCACCGGAGGGACGGGAAGCACGTGCTTGCGGATGGGCGTTGCAGCTGGCGGGACCCATCAGGGGGCGGGGGCGGGCGATGCGGACGGGGGCATCAGGCACGGGGTGGTGACGCTCAGGACCATGCGGTCGTTTCCCGCGGTGCTGGCGACGTCGACGACGTACCGGCTGTTGGGGTGGCGTGCGCTGACGGTGGAGTCCGGTTCCGAGCCTTGGGTCTCCTGATACTCGGTGATCTTGAGGCCCTCGCTCGTGAGCCGGTCGCGGACCTTGCGGACGACGTCGTTGTGCTGGGCGTCGGGGACGTTGCTGTGGACGCCGTAGATCAGGATGTAGCGGTCGTCGGGCGCGGTCTCGCCGTTCTTGCCGATGCACGAGGTGAAGACGGGGTCGGCGGGTTCGTCGTTGATCCGGATCCCGGCCGTCTGGGCCAGGTGCTCGGTGAGCTGCTTCGCCCAGTCGAGCGTCTCCTGGCGGGATTTGACGGGCAGGGGATCGTTCTTCCCTGTTCCGGGGCTGGACATGCAGGCTCCGAGGGTCGTGGCCATCAGCGCCGTCGCCAGGAGCCGCTTCAGCCGGGTACCGGTGACTGGCGGATGGGTGGTCAGGTTGCGCATGGGGGCTCTTTCCGGCTGGCGGTTCAGTGGGGTATCGAACCCCAGATCGGATCCTCCTTCCATGCGGTGTGGGGCGGCTTTCCAGCGATGATCTTGCCCTGGTTCTTCAGGCTGTCCGAGCCCTCGTCCCAGTAGCCGCCGTGTCCGGACGTGTCGATGTGGATGTTGTTCCCACCGAATCCCGCGATGTGCGGGCTGGGGCCGAGCGAGAAGCCACCGACCGCGCGGGTGGGGTCGTCGGTCGCCTCGCCGATCCAGAGGTGATCGGGGTTGACGTTCAACTGCTCGGCGGTGAGCACGCCCATGCCCGGGCTGCCGAGGGTGACGATGTCGTCGGCGTCCAGGCCATGGCTTCCTCCGCTGTCGGCGACGCCCACGGCGAAACTGCCGTAGCTGTGCGCGATGTAGCTGAGGTGGGTCCTCGGCTCGCCGTGCGCCACCCTGAGGCCGTTGGAGAAACGGCGCATGTCCTCGGCGCCGTCGAGTCCGCGCATGGGGCTGGACGCCCCTGTGAGGCTCTCTGGGGCGTCGTAGCCGAGGTAGGAGATGACCGAGACGGTTTCGCCGGCCTTGGCGTACTGCTTGCCGTAGCCCTGCAACTGCCGGATGCGGTCGATCTGGCCCGGCACCCCGTTGATGTCGGTGTTCGTCCCGGGCACGAACACCGAGGTGTGGCTCGCCTTGTCGGGGTTGCCGGTCGCAACGATCGCGCGTCCGTCTCCCCCGTACGCCTCGGGGGCGATCGCGAGGAGGAACAGCTGGTGTTCCTCGTCCTTCGCGTCGGCGTTCTCCTCCAGCTTCTTCTTGATCTCCGTCAGCGCGGCCTTGCGCTTGTCGTACGTGGTCTGGTCGAGGCCGAAGGAGGCGGGCGTCCCGGCCTGGAGGGCGTCGAGCTTCTGGTCGAGGACGAGGCGGTTGGCCTCATCGCGGGCACTCGCCGGAATGCCGTCCAGGTTTCCGACCTGGGCCGCGTTCAGGGCGAGGTAGGTCTCCTGCTGGTCGGGCGTGAGGCCCTTCCACCAGTCGGCGTTCTTCTGCGGGTCCTTGCCGTCGGGGATGTACGGATCGGCCAGCCCGAGGTCCTTCATGACGTCGGCGACGTCGGTGCGGGTCTCGGCCATGGCACCCTTTCCCCGCTGGTCGCCGAGGATGTCGGCGCCAAGGTGGCCGAGGGCCTTGTTGCCCTGGTCGCTGGCCGTCTGGGCGTCCTTGATGGCCGCGTCGATCCGCTGCTGGAAACCGGCTTTGAGATCCGCGAGGCTGCGGCGCGCGGCCTGCGCGTCGGGGTCGTTGTGCTCGCCTGGACCCTCGGGCGGGAGGTCGACGATCCCCTCGGCGGACACCGTCAGCTTGGCGTCCTGGGCGCGGTGTACGGCGTTGATCAGGTTGGTCTGCGCCTGGTACATCCGGTCCGCGACCGTGTTCAGGGCCAGCGCGGCGGCCTCCGCCTCGACCCGGACGATGCCGAGCCGCTGCTCGGTCAGGTCCATGAACGGGAAGGCAGCCTCGGCGTCCGCGCCCTTCCACCCCCGGCGCAGCGGGCCGTTCACCTGGTTGCGGTGCCGGGTGGCCGTGGTCTCCATGCTGTGGGCGAGCGCCTTCCACGCCTTCGCGGTGTCGCGCAGCCCGTGCGGGTCGAACGCGACCAACAGTTCGTAGACACTGCTCACTGCGTCGCCTTTTGCTGGCTCCAAGCGCCTGCGGTTGCCTGCTCGTTGTGCGCGTGGGCGTTGGCGTTGGTCTGCAGGTTGGCGCTGGTGTCGGTGAGTCGCTTCCGGAGCGCGTCAAGCGGCGCTGCCCAGTCGCTGCCGAGCTTCCCGAGCCCTGGGGCTATCGACCAGCCGGTGAGCCGACCAGAGGCGGTGGTGGCTGAAGTCAGCGCGTCTTGAACAGGTTTGGCGACCTCCTTGGCGAGGTCCTTCGCCACCCCTGAGGAGGCGGTGAGCGCTTGTGGATCAACGGTGACTGTGTCGGCCATGGTGATTCCCCCCGAATCAGATGACGAGTGTGCGCACGGACCGGTCCGACGGTACTTCGTTGGTGTGGCGTTAAGCATCCATGCAGACACTCAGATGATATGAGCACTATGGGGATGGTGTGGTACGGCACCAGCCTTCTGCCCGCTCATCCCGAGGCCTGCCGCCCTCACCCGGAGGAGGGGAACGGCGAAGGTGCCTGCCTGGCCTCAGCCCGAGGTGCGGCCCGGGCTGACCGCAAGGAGGGCGGAGAGCCAGACGACCAGGGCGATGGCGGCGAACAGGGTTGACCCCGATCACCGCCGCCCGCACCGCCGACCTTGCCCCCGCACTTCTTCACCCACGGCCTCGAACTCGACCGCGCCGCCGTCGACGCCAGCCCTGAGCCGCCTCGGGAGGTCTCATAGCCTCGCGTTCTGTGCATCAGTCCGCTCGGTGCCCGGCAAGACCCAATGGGTCTCGCCGGGCACCGGTTTACGCGGCTTCCCCGGAGTCGACACCGTCTGCGATCGGCACTGGGTGGGCGACTACCCCTCGCGGCTGCTACAGCACCTGGACTTGGTCTTGAAGATCCTGCCACCGATGGCCGGGTCGATGGTGTCGCCGATACCCAGGAGCCCGACCAAGGCCCGCGCGTCCGCGAGGGTCACCTTCCCCGTCTGGGTGAGTTTGCACCCCAAGCCGATCCAGCTGGCGAGACCTCGGATCTGCTCGACAGCTCGTGGCCGCTCGGCGTCCGTCATCGCTTCCTGTCCGTCCTGGGCTTGGCGGATTTCATCATCGGGATCGGCATTCCCGCTAGGGTCGCAGCGATGAGCGAGTACCAGTACTACGAGTTCCTGGCGATCGACCGGCCGCTGACCGGCGAGGACCAGGAGCAGCTGCGGTCGCTGTCCACCCGGGCCCGGATCACCGCGACCAGCTTCACCAACGAATATCACTGGGGTGACTTCCGCGGAGACCCTCGGCGGATGGTGGAGCGGTACTACGACGCTCACCTCTACCTGACCAACTGGGGCACTCACCAGGTGATCCTGCGCGTGCCCAAGGGACAGCTCGGCCTGCGGGCAGTGGAGCCGTACTGCTTCGACGAGTGCGTCGAGGCATGGACGACCAAGACCCACCTCGTCCTGGACCTGCGGAGCGAGGACGAGGGCGGGGACTGGGAGGAGGTCGCCGAGGACTCGCTCGGTGCCATCGCCGGGGTGCGGGCCGAGCTGCTCTCCGGGGATCACCGCGCTCTCTACCTTGCATGGCTGTCCGCCATCGGCGCCTGGGCACTCCAGGACGACGACGAGGAGGCTTACCAGGCAGCGGTCGAGCCCCCGGTCCCGGCCGGGCTCGACCGGCTCACCGCACCGCAGCGGGCGCTCGCGGACTTCCTGCGTGTCGACACCGACCTGCTGGCGGTCGCCGCCCAGGCCAGCCCGCCCGCCCCCGCACCTCGGAAGAGGCCCGGCAAGAAGGAGTTGGCGCCGCTGATCGCCGCACTTCCCGAGAAGGAGAAGGACGACCTCCTGCTGCGCCTCGCGCTGGGGGATGAGCCTCAGCTGGGAGCCGAACTCCTGCGCCGACTGCGCGGCGAACCGTCTGCCGTGACTGTGCCGGGCCAGCGCACCGCCGCCGAACTGCTGGACGCAGCGCACGCCAGCGCAGCGGTGCGGCCAAGTGCACCATCGAGGTCTTTGCCCAGCCGCCGGTGAAGGCGGGCCGGAGCAGAGCAGCGACCGTCCGCTGTGCCGTTGGCGTCGAACGGCACGAAAATGCCCCCGAAGCTGTCTGCTTCGAGGGCATCGTGCCTGGTCAGGCGATGTGGCCAGGGCCGGGGTCGAACCGGCGACCTTCCGCTTTTCAGGCGGACGCTCGTACCAACTGAGCTACCTGGCCGTACTGCACCGTCTCTTGCGAGACGAGCGATCCCGACGGGACTTGAACCCGCGACCTCCACCTTGACAGGGTGGCGAGCTAACCAACTGCTCCACGGGACCTTGTGGTGGCGGACCACCAAGGTCTTGCGGCACTGCACTTTACTACGGTACTGCGTGCCCCCAACGGGATTCGAACCCGTGCTACCGCCTTGAAAGGGCGGCGTCCTGGGCCACTAGACGATGAGGGCTTGTGGTCCGTTCGGCTGTTTCCAGCGTTCCGGGGACGTCGAGAAGCATATGGGATGCGGGGCGGATCGCCAAAACGGGTTTGGGCCGGGTGGGGGCGGGGCGTCCGGAGGGGCCCGCGGCGGCGGGGTCAGGACCAGCCGAGTTCGTCCAGCTCGTGGTCGTCGAAGCCGAAGTGGTGGGCGACCTCGTGGATGACGGTGGTGCGGACCTCCTCGACCACCTGCTCGCGGGTCTCGCAGTGGCGCAGGGTGGGGCCGCGGTAGATCAGGATGCGGTCGGGCAGGACGCCGGCGTACCACTCGCCGCGCTCGGTGAGCGGGGTGCCCTCGTAGAGGCCGAGGAGTTCCGGGTCGGCCGGGTCGGGTTCGTCCTCGACGAAGACCGCGACGTTGTCCATCATCGCCGCGAGCTTCGGGGGGATCTGGTCGAGGGCGTCGGCGACCAGCGTCTCGAACTCATCCCGGGTCATCTCCACCGGATCATTGTCGGGTCTGGGGTGACGGTGTGCCAGGCGGCGGACAGCGGTGTTTGATGGGCCCGTGACGACCTCGGAGGACGCGTTGGACGACACCGCGGCGGCGACACCGACGCTCCCGCGTCCGTCGGTGCTGCGCGGGCAGGGGCCGGCCGTGGCGGTGGTCGCGGTGGGCGGGGCGATCGGGGCGCTGGCGCGGTACGGGGCCGGGCTGGGCTGGGGGACCGGCCCGTCGGCCTTCCCCTGGACGACGCTGCTGATCAACGTGGTGGGCTGCGCGGTGATCGGGGTGTTCCTGGTGGTGGTCACCGAAGGGCGGCCGGCGCACCCGCTGCTGCGCCCGTTCTTCGGCACCGGGGTGCTGGGCGGGTTCACCACCTTCTCGACGTACGCGGTGGACGTCCGCCGGCTGCTGGAGGCCGGGCGGCTCGGGCCGGGGCTGGCGTACCTGGGGCTGACCCTGGCGGGCGCGCTCGGCGCGGTGTGGGCGGCCGCGGTGCTGACCCGGCGCGTGATCCACCGCGGCGGTGCCCGGTGAGCCGGCTGGGCGGGCCGGCGCTGCGGCTGACCGCCCTGGTCGGCGAGAGCGACACCTGGCACCACCGGCCGCTGTACAGCGAGATCGTGCACCGGGCGCGGGCGGCCGGGCTGGCCGGGGCGAGCGTGTTCCGGGGGATCGAGGGCTTCGGGGCCTCCTCGCTGGTGCACACGGCGCGGCTGCTGTCACTGAGCGAGGACCTGCCGGTGGCGGTGGTGATCGTGGACGAGGAGGAGCGGGTGCGGGCGTTCCTGCCCCAGTTGGAGGAACTGGTGGCGGAGGGGCTGGTGTTGCTGGACCGCTGCCAGGTGGTCCGGTACGCGGGGCGGGCCGCGGGCCCGGGTGCGGGCACGGGCACGGAGGCGGGCCCGGGTGCGGTCGCGGGGGAGTCGGGGGAGTGAACTGGCTGCTGGTGGTGGCGGGCGCGGTGGTCGGCGCCCCGCTGCGGTACCTGACCGACCGGGCGGTGCAGTCCCGGCACGACTCGGTGTTCCCGTGGGGCACCTTCACGGTGAACGTGTGCGGCTGCCTGGTGCTCGGCCTGCTGACCGGGGCGGTGGCGGCCGGCGCGGCCTCCTCGCACGTCCAACTGCTGGTCGGCACGGGCTTCTGCGGGGCGCTGACCACCTACTCGACCTTCTCGTACGAGACGCTGCGGCTGGCCGGGTCCGGCGCCGGGCGGTACGCGGTGGCGAACGTGGCCGGGAGCCTGGCGGCGGGGCTGGGCGCGGTGTACGCGGGGGCGGAGCTGGCCTCGGCGCTCTGGGGCTGAGCGGGCTCCCGAGGGGGCGGTCGCCGAGAACCGCGCCACCCACCCGTGTCCCGCCGCGCCCGGCGCGCGTTGGGCACCGAAAGCGGCCGCGCGCCAGTGGGCGGCCCGGGTGGGGCGATGGAGAGGGAGCTCGGTGGCTTCGGTGCGGGCGGCGCGTTCGGGCGCGGTGGTACGGGCGGCGGCGGTGCTGGCGGTGGCCGGGCTGGGGCTGACCGGGTGCATGTCGGTCGGTCCGGCGGCGGAGGAGAAGCACGGCGTGGCGCCGGTCGGGCAGGCCGGTCCGGCGGGCCGGCCGGGGGCGACGGGCGGCCCCTCGACGCCGGCCGGCAGCGGGCACCCGGGGGGTGCGTCAGGGCGCTCGGAGCACCAGGGGGGCTTGCAGGCCGAGAACGCGCCGGCCGGGGCGACGAGCGCCACACCGGGTGAGCTCGCGCCCGGCGCGAACGGCGCGGTGGCCGGGGTGGTTCCGGTGCCGGGGGCGGCCGCTCCCGAGGGCGCGCCGGGCGGCAGCGGTGCGTCGGGCGGCGCGAACACCAGCCCCGCGCCCCACCCGGGCGGTGCCTCGACCGGCGGCTCGGCGGGCACCGGCGGGACCGCCGGCACCGGGGAGGGCCGTTCCGGCGGCGGCACGGCCGGAACCCCGTCGGCCACCCCGAGCGGCCACCCGTCCGACACCCCGGCCCCGGAGCACACCACGCCGGCCGCGACCGTCCCGCCGGGCCCGCAGCCCTCGACCGGCAGCTCCGGATCTTCGGCCCCGAGCCCGGGTGCGGGTGCGCATTAGCGGCCTGGCCAGGGCATTTGCCTCCGATCCCGAGGTTCCTCTATGGTGGTAGATCGTTCGTTTGATTCATTTGATTGGCGCCCTATTCCCATCTGGCGCCCTTGGCGCGTTCCGGCGATCCGTGGCTGACCGCATAGAGGCGGTTGTGAAACAGAACCCCGGACTTTGGCGCGTGCCACTTCCGGAAGGTTTTGCATGTCTCTCGTTGACGACGCCCGCTTCGCCATGCCCGCGAACGAGGCTGCCGCCGATGTCACCGACACCACCGACACCACCGAGCTGACCGCCGAGGCTGCGGAGCTCGCCGCCGAGGTCACCGAGCTCACCGACGCCGCCGAGACCGTCGAGGAGGCGGCCGAGCCCGCCGAGCCGACCATCACCTTCGGCGACCTGGGCCTGCACGACGACGTCGTCCGTGCCCTCGCCAAGCGCGGCGTCACCACCCCGTTCCCGATCCAGGCCGCGACCATCCCGGACGCCCTGGCCGGCAAGGACGTGCTGGGCCGCGGCCGCACCGGCTCCGGCAAGACCCTCAGCTTCGGTCTGCCGCTGCTCACCCGCCTCGCCGACGGCGAGCGCACCCGCGCCAAGCACCCGCGCGGCCTGATCCTGGTCCCGACCCGCGAGCTGGCCATGCAGGTCGCCGACGCCCTGGAGCCCTTCGGCTCGGTGCTCGGCCTGCGCCTCAAGGTCGTCTGCGGCGGTACCTCGATGTCGAACCAGATCTACGCGCTGGAGCGCGGCGTCGACGTCCTGGTCGCCACCCCGGGCCGCCTGCGCGACCTGCTGAACCGCGGCTCGGCCAAGCTGGACGACGTCCAGACCGTCGTGCTCGACGAGGCCGACCAGATGGCCGACATGGGCTTCCTGCCCGAGGTCACCGAGATCCTCGACCAGGTGCCGGCCGGCGGCCAGCGCCTGCTGTTCTCCGCCACCCTGGAGAACGAGATCGACACCCTGGTGAAGCGCTACCTGAAGAACCCGGTCACCCACGAGGTCGACCCGTCGGCCGGCGCCGTCACCACCATGACCCACCACATCCTCGTGGTGAAGCCCAAGGACAAGGCGCCGATCACCAACGCGATCGCCGCCCGCAAGGGCCGCACCATCATCTTCGTCCGCACCCAGATGGGCGCCGACCGCGTCGCCGAGCAGCTGATCGAGGCCGGCGTCAAGGCCGACGCGCTGCACGGCGGCATGACCCAGGGCGCCCGCACCCGCGTCCTCGGCGACTTCAAGGACGGCTACGTCAACGTCGTCGTCGCCACCGACGTCGCCGCCCGCGGCATCCACGTCGACGGCATCGACCTGGTCCTCAACGTGGACCCGGCCGGCGACCACAAGGACTACCTGCACCGCTCGGGCCGCACCGCGCGCGCCGGCCGCTCCGGCGCCGTCGTCACCCTGGTGCTGCCGCACCAGCGCCGCGGCGTCTTCCGCCTGATGGAGGACGCGGGCGTCGACGCCAGCCGCCACATCCTGGACCACGCCTTCGACGCCGAGGTCGCCAAGATCACCGGCGCCCGTTCGCTGACCGAGGTCCAGGCCGAGAGCGCCGCCAACATCGCCGGTGCCGCCGAGCGCGAGCTCGCCGACATGACCCGCCAGCTGGAGCGCGCGCAGCGCCGCGCCACCGAGCTGCGCGAGGAGGCCGACCGCCTGGCCGCCCGTGCGGCGCGCGAGCGGGCCGACCTGGGCATCGAGGAGGAGGCCCCGGCCGCGTCCGAGGCCGGCGAGGAGGTCGCCCCGGCCGCTGCCGAGGCTCCGGCCGCCGCGCCGCAGGCCGAGGAGCGCACCCCGGCGTACCGCGAGGCGCGCAGCGAGCGTCCGGCCTTCGGTCGTGACCGTGACCGTGACGACCGCGGCGGCCGCTCGGGTGGCTTCAACCGTGACCGTGACGACCGCGGTGGCCGTTCCGGTGGCTTCAACCGTGACCGTGACGACCGTGGCGGCCGTTCCGGTGGCTTCGGTGACCGCGAGCGCTCGGGTGGCTTCAACCGTGACCGCGATGACCGCGGTGGCCGTTCCGGTGGCTTCGGCGACCGTCCGGCCCGCTCCTTCGGCGGCGACCGCCCGTCCTTCGGCCGGGACCGCGACGAGCGCGGCGGCAGCAACAGCCGTCCGTTCTCGCGCCGTGACGACCACCGCTCCGGTGGCCGTCCGCAGGCCGGCGGCGGCAGCGGCTTCAACCGTGACCGCGGCGGCTTCGGCGACCGTGACCGCGGTGGCTTCAACGGTGGTGGCTTCAACCGCGACGACCGCAAGCCGCGCTGGAAGAACTGACCTCGGACGAGGTCGTACGGCCCGGTCGGTGATCGACCGCCGGCCGGCTGACTGAACCACACACGAAGGGCCCGCTCCGTCCCCCGGAGCGGGCCCTTCGTGTTCCCCCGGTATCCCCCGATACCCCCCCCACACCTCGCTGCTGCTCGCCCCCCGAGGTGTTGTTCTGGAAGTGAGAATAACCTGTGGCGCGCGCTGAGGGTAGTCCCGTAGCGTCACGGACATGAGCAGCAGACTGCACGAAGTGGCACGGGTGAACGAGGAGATCGCCGCGCGGGGGAGCTACCGGACGGCCGGGGGCGAACTCGTGCAGCTGGGGGAGCGGTTGGCGGCCGCCCGGGCCGGCACGGTGTCGTACTCCCCGGCGGGGCTGGACGCGCTGCTGGCGGCCGGGGAGCGGGGGCCCGCGGGCGGGCCGGTCGAGGTCACGGCCGAGGGCAGCGTCGAGGCGGCCCGGCGGCTGGTCGCGGCCGGGGCCGGGCCGGTCGGGGTGCTGAACTTCGCCTCCGCGCGCAACCCCGGCGGCGGGTACCTGCGCGGCGCCCGTGCCCAGGAGGAGGACCTGTGCCGCAGCGCGCTGCTGTACAGCTGTCTGCTGGAGGCGCCGGACTACTACGAGGCGCACCGGGCCTCGACGGACCTGCGGTACAGCCACCGGGTCGTCGTCTCGCCCGGCGTGCCGGTGATCCGGGACGGCCGCGGCGACCTGCTGGCCCGGCCGTACCCGGTCACCTTCCTGACCTCGCCCGCCCCCAACGCCGGTCAGCTGGAACGGCGTTCGGCCGGTACGGACGTCCGGGGCGTGCTCGCCGAGCGGGCCGTCCGGGTACTCGCGGCGGCGGCCCGGCACGAGGTCCGCGCCCTGGTGCTCGGCGCCTGGGGCTGCGGGGTGTTCCGCAACGACCCGGCCCAGGTCGCCGAGGCCTTCGAGGGCGCGCTGGCCCGGTACGGCGGCGCGTTCGAGCGGGTGGTGTTCGCGGTCTGGGACCGCTCGCCGGTCTCGGCGAACCGGGCGGCCTTCGAGGCGCGGTTCGGCCCGGCGGTCGTCCCGTCCTGAACCGGCCGGCGGCCCAGCGCTCGCGCGCCGCGAGGCCCAGCGCTCCCGCGCGGTGAGGTTCAGCGCTCGCGCGCGGTGAGGTTCAGCGCTTGCGCGCGGACAGCACCGTCGCGGCCGTCGAAGCCGCCGCGACCACCCCGGTGACGGCGAACACGGACGGCCAGGCACCGATCCGCTTCGCCAGCGGGTGCGAACCGCCGAAGGCCGCCACGTACAGGCCGGTGAGCGCCGCCGCGGCCGCCGTGCCCGAACTGCGGCGCCACTGCGCGGCCGCGCCGGCACCGGCCACCGCCAGCACCGCGCCGCCCAGCTCGCGCCGGCCGCTCCAGCGGGCCACGCCGTAACCGCCGACCAGGCCGCTCGCCGCGGTCAGCGCGGCGGGCGCGGCGGATGCGAGCGCGTTCTGGACCTTCGCCATCGTCGACTCCACTCGTGGGGCTCGTAAGGACGTGTCGGCTTCCGACCCTAACCCGGTGGCCGGCCCGGCCCGCCGGGAGCCCGGCGGACTCAGCCGAAGGCCGCCGCGGTTGCCACCCCCGGCACCGTGCGGGCCAGCCGCCGCGCCGCCTCCGCCGGGTCGAGCACCCGCTCCAGCCGGAGGTCGCCCGGGACCTCCTGGAGGAAGCGCCCGGCCGACCAGCTGCGCTCGTACGGCAGCGGCTCCAGCACCAGGGTGCGCACGCCGTCCAGCAGCGGGACGTCGCTGGGCGTGCCCTCGTTCCACAGCCAGGAGCCGTCCGGGGCGACCAGGTTGAAGGCGCCGGTGGCGGTGAGCCGGCGGCCGTCCGGGAACGCCGTCCGGGCCAGCGCCACCACCTCCGGGTCCTGCGGGAGGCCGGGCAGGTGGCCGCCGCCGATCAGCACGTCGGCGAGCAGGGTGTGCAGCTGGAAGGTGTCGCTCAGGCCGCTCATCCGCAGCAGGTAGCCGGTGCCGGTGGGGCGGTCGAGGACCAGCAGCGGTTCGTCGTCGAGCACCAGCGCCAGGTGGGTGAGGCCCTTGAAGTCGTGCCGCTCGCCGCCGTACCGGTCGAACAGCTCCAGCAGCACCTCGGTGACGCCCGAGGCGCGGGCCTCGACCCGGACCGGCGGGTGCGCGTACACCGCCCAGGCGGCCTGCTGCCACAGGTGCAGCGTCCACCAGGCGGCCACGGCCAGGTGCGCCCGCCAGGGGTCGAGGTGCTCCGGGTGCTCGATCCGGGCGTGCGCCTCGGCCGGGTCGTCGGCCTCCTGGTCCGGCAGCGGCCCGCCGCCGGTCCGCGCCCAGTGCTCGACCAGCCGTTGGGCACCGGTCAGCGCCCCGCGCAGACCGGCCAGCACCGGGCCGGCGCAGGCCACCGGATCGGCACCGGACTCCACGCAGGCGCCCACCACCATCGCCAGGTGCGCCCGGGGGAACGGCGGCGCGTCCGGCAGCAGCGCGGCCAGCCGGGGGCCGGCCGCCCGCCGTTCGGCCGGGTCGGCCGGGCCGAACAGCGCGCCGACCAGGCCCAGGGCCGGGCCGAAGGCCTCGTCGTCGCCGGCCGCGACCGCCGCCTCCAGTCCGGCCACCGCCTCCAGGAGGGTGGGCTGCTGACGGGTCGGCGGAACGCTCTGGGTGGACATCCGCCGCAGCATAGGCGCAGCGGGCCGGGCTGTCAGCCGCGGGTGCGAGACTGCGGCCATGACGGACAGCGCCCCTGACAGCACGGCGGACCGGGCGGTCACCGACGGCCGCTACCGGATCCGCAACGTCGGCAGCGGCCTGCTGCTGGAGGTCGCCGAGGCCTCCCGGCGCAGCGGCGCCCGGATCCGCCTCGGCCCGGCCGACGGCACCGACGCCCAGCTCTGGCGGCTCACCGCCGTCCACCCCGGCGGCGCGCTCTTCCACATCGAGAACGCCGGCAGCGGCAAGCGCCTGGACGTGACCGGCGCCTCCCCGGACGACGGCGTCCCGATCCAGCAGTGGTCCGCCAACGCCTTCGGCGCCCAGGAATGGCTGCTGGAGGCCCACGTGGACACCCCGGGCACCTACACCGTCACCAGCTTCATCAGCGGCAAGCCGCTGACCGCCACGGAGGCCGGTGTCCAGCAGTGGGAGGACACCGACGCCCCGACCCAGTGGTGGCGGTTCGAGCGCCAGGACTGACGGGGGCCGGGGGTTGCTTCCTCAGGCCGTGAGGTTGGCCCGGAGGGCGGCGAGCTCGGCCTCGGTGGTGCCGTGGGCGGCGAGGTAGGCCGGGACGGTGCCGTGGTGGGTGCGGATCCAGGCGAGGGAGGAGGCGATGAGGCCGGCGTCGACCGGGCGGGAGACCCGCTCGGTGCCGGTCTCGTCGATGTACGGGGTGGGGCCGTCCTCCAGGCCGAGACCGGCGTTGGAGCGCAGGAAGTCGGCGGTGATGTCGGCGTCCGAGGCGCCCAGCAGGGACTGCAGCACGGCGACGGTGAGGCCGGTGCGGTCCTTGCCGACGGCGCAGTGCACGATCACCGGGACGGCCTCCGGGGCGGCCAGCCGGCGGATCACGGCGGCGAGCGAGGGACCGGCGGTCTCGGGCATGAAGGTGTAGAGCGCGGCCTGGTCCTCGGGCCACGGCCGGGTGAGGTCCTCGCGGTCGGCGGGCAGCGTCGGCAGGTTGAGGGACTCGTGGTCGAGACCGTGCCGCTGGTCCGGCCAGACCTCCAGCTCGAACGGGCTGCGCAGGTCGATCACCGTCCGCAGGCCGAGCTCCTTGAGCTTCCGGGCGCCCTCCTCGGTGAGCGTGTGGAGGGAGCCGGAGCGGTAGAGGACGCCGCGGCGCAGGGCGCCGATCCCGCCCGCGTCACGGAAGTTGCGCACACCGGGGATGTCGATGAAGGCAGCGGTCATGGCCCCCACGGTACGGGCGCGGACGGAGCGGGGGGAAGGAAACCGGAGAGGACCGTTCGCCGAATCCCCGCCCCCGGGCCGGGGCCGTCAGCGCCCGCCGGAGCGCCGTCAGCGCCCGCCGGAGACCTCCAGGAACGCCCCCGTGGTGTACGAGGCGGCCGGGGAGAGCAGGAACAGGATCGCCTCGGCGACTTCCTCGGGCTCCCCGCCGCGCCGCATCGGCAGGCCGGGGGCGACCCGGTCGACCCGGCCCGGTTCGCCGCCGAGCGCGTGGATGCCGGTGTGGATCAGGCCCGGGCGCACGCAGTTGACCCGGATGCCCTCGGCCGCGACCTCCAGGGCCAGGCCGCGGGTCATCGAGTCCACCGCGCCCTTGGCCGCCGCGTAGTCGACGTACTCGTTCGGCGAGCCGATCCGGGAGGCGGCCGAGCCGACGTTGACGATCGCGCCGCCGCGTCCGCCGTGCCGGGTGGACATCCGGCGGACGGCCTGGGCCGCGCACAGGAACGGGCCGGTGATGTTCGCCGCCCAGATCCGGTTCAGCCGCTCCTCGTCGATGTCCTCCAGCCGGCACTGCCGCTCCAGCGTGCCCGCGTTGTTCACCAGCCCGGTGAGCGGGCCGAGTTCGGCGTCCACGGTGGCGAACAGCCGCTCCACCTCGGCGCTGCGGGAGACATCCGCCCGCACGGCGATCGCGGTGCCGCCGTCGGCCCGGACGGCGTCCACCACGGCGGCGGCCGAGGCCTCGTCCGTCCGGTAGTTGACGCACACCCGGTAGCCGCGGCGGGCGGCCAGCAGGGCGGTGGCGGCGCCGATGCCGCGGCCGGCGCCGGTGACGAGCAGGACTCCGTCGGTGCTGGTGGTCGACATGGGCCGTACGCTACCCGGCCGGCCACCCGCGCGCGGCGGCCTCCCGCAGCGCGGCGACCTTCGGGGCGCGGCTCCTCGGCGAATCGAGGCCGAACCCGCGGGCGTCGCCCAGTTCGTCCCGGACGAACGCCTCGGTGCGGGCCACCGCGGCGTGCAGCGCGTCGTCCGGCGGGACGAAGGACTGGTGGACGATCTCGGCCCGCTCGGTGTCGTACTCCCACAGGCCGACGATCCGGCCGCGGTCCAGCACCAGGTGGGTCTGCGGGTCGGCCTCGCCGCCGAAGGCGCGCCCGGCCCGGCCGGCGGGCAGCGGGCGGGCGGCGTCGGCGGGGTCGAGCAGCCGGGACAGGTCGCGGTGCAGCAGGTGGATGCCGTCGATCCCGGCCAGCAGGGTGTAGTGCGGTTCGGCCGGCCGCTCGAATCCGGCGAACTCCTCGGCGAGTTCGGGCGGCAGCAGCAGCTCCGAGCCGGGGGCGACCGGCACCGGGCCGGCCTCGGCGACGGCCCGGCGGGCGGTGGCCGCGGAGAAGCCGGAGAACCAGCGGAAGTGCCCGAGGGTGGCCGGCCCGGCCCAGGAGAAGTAGCGGCGGGCGAGGTCCACGGCGTCCCCCGCGACCGGCTGGTCCCAGCCGACGTAGCCGTAACGCTGCTGGTCCAGGCGGCCGTTGACGGGCACCCGGCGGATCCGGCCGCGCGACTGCAGCAGCCCGAGGGCGAGCGGCAGGGTGGTGGCCAGGCCGCGCTTGCGGCCCGGCTCGCCGAGCGGCCGGACGGCGTCGCCGACCTTCTCCCGGATCGTGGTCGGATCCAGCGGCCCGCCGTCGGCGAGCGCCCGCTCGATGGCCAGGCAGAGCTGCTCCACCTCGTCCCGGCCGACCCCCAGGTGCTTCGCCGCGGCGGTCAGTTCGCCCTCCGGGGCGGCCGCGCCGACCGCCAGGCCGAGCGCGAAGTCGGCGGCCGGCAGCAGGTACGTACAGCCCCGGGCGGACGGCAGCTCGTGCACCGCCAGGTCGGCCACCGCCGCGTCCACGGCCGCCCGACCCAGCCCGGCCCGGGCGAACAGGCCCAGGTACGGGGCCGCGCCGCCGACCGAGCGGGCCCAGCCGGTCGCGGCCAGCACCTCGGCGGCGGACGCGCCGGGGTGCGGGCGGTCCAGCCACTGCCGGTGAGACCACCAGGCCCGCAGCTTCTCGACACCGACGGGTTCCGCGTGGGGATCGTGCTCCATGGGGCCAGTATCGGCGGCCGGGCGGGCCCCGGACCGGAAATCGCTCGCCCGGCGCGGCCCGTTCCGGAGAGGATGCGGTACCCGGCGGAACCGGTGATCGAGAGGAGGACGCATGACCGACGCACCCGGCACCGTACTGCTCTCCGGCACCGTGCTGCTCTCCGGCATCGTCGGCTCGACCGCCTACGGCTTCGCCCACGCGGGCTCCGACGTCGACCGGCTGGGGCTGTTCGCCGTCCCCACCGAGGAGTTGCACGGCCTGCACCGCCCGGCCGAGTCGCACGTCACCACCGGGCCGGACGTCACCCTGCACGAGGCCGCCAAGTGGTGCCGCCTGGCGCTGTCCTGCAACCCGACCGCCTCCGAACTCGTCTGGCTGCCCGAGGAGCTGTACGAGACCGCGACCCCGCTCGGGCGGGAACTGGTCGCGATCCGGTCCAGCTTCCTCAGCGCCCCCGCCGTCCGCCGGGCCTATCTCGGTTACGCGGACCAGCAGTTCCGCAAGCTGCTGACCCGGGACACCACCGACCCGGCCACCCGCCGGCGGGCCGCCAAGCACGCCCGGCACCTGGTCCGGCTGGTCGAGCAGGCCGTCCGGCTGCACCGCACCGGCCGCAACCTGATCCGGCTGCCCGACCCGGAGCGCGTCCGCGCGCTCGGCGAACGCATCGCCGACCGCCCCGCCACCGCCGAACAGCTGCTCGCCGAGGCCGCGGACCGGCTCGGCCGCCCCGGCGTCCTGCCGGATGCCCCCGACCCCCGCCCCGCCGAGGCCTGGCTGCGCCGCGTCCGCGCCGCCCACTACGCCCCGCCCCGGGCCGCACCCGTGGCACCCGGCGCGCCCACCCAATCCACTGGCGGAGCCCTGGGGCCCACCGGGTAGGATCACCGTGGCCCTCTCCACCCGGGATCCTCCGGGGCGCGGGGCCGCGGGCCACTAGCTCAATTGGCAGAGCTGCGGACTTTTAATCCGTAGGTTCAGGGTTCGAGCCCCTGGTGGCCCACCGTCCAGACCCCGGGAAGATGCCATCTGACCTGGGTCTTCTTCATTCCTCTCCGCGCGATCGCGGCAATTCCTGACCGTGTGCAGCCAGCGGCACGACCGCGGTGTGGTCGTGGTGCGGCCGTGCTGCGCCCGCGACTGCGGGCCGAGCACGAACGGAAGTTGATGCGACATCAGTTCAAAGGTCGCGCATTCGGATGTGAACATGTCGGGAAAGCACCCGCGCGGCACGGCCCGAACCGGTGTGCGGTGTTCCGTGACGCGAGGCCAATCAGCTGATGTGAATGGGGAGTTCGACGAGCCGTCCCACGACGGTCGGCGAATACCGTCCGCTTCCGTTCGGAGGGGCGCGAAGGGTGTGAAGGGGGCGCTTGAACAGCCGGAACGGACCTTCGCGCCGGTCGGCGCAGAGAGCGTCGACGGCCGGTTGTCGAGCCCCTGGATCTTGTGACGTTGGTCACGTCCGAACCCCCGGGCCGGGACGGCGAGTTCGGACGGATCCGCGGGGTCGTGTGCGTACGGTGACCGCGAAGAGGTGGGGAATCCGGGCGTCCGGGCGCCGGTTCCGGGGGTGCGGAGGGGCCCTCAGCACGGATGATGCCGGCGGGGCGGTTTCGGCGGGGCGAGCGGTGGGCCGGGTGGAATTGCGGTGGGTAGTCACGGCGATATCCGGAACCCGGTCCTCGATTTTTTCTCGATTGCGGTGAATCGGGCGATATCGCAGGGATGCGCGCTTCGAGTGGCATGCTGGTACGGGGGCGGGACGCGCCGGAGTGAAGGCCTAGGAATGGGCGTCGCGTCGGTTAATATGCCAATCAGTGGTCATCATCGAAAATGACCCGACGGCCGGGGTCGGCGGACTCGGCATCCTCTTGCGGCGGCGATTGAACCGACTTAGGGCAACGAGCCGTTCAGTCGTCGCGGAATCGACACCTGGCAGCTCACGGGGGGGACATGCTGGAAATCGCTTTTCTCGGGCCGACGGTAATTCGGTTGAATGGTGAATCAATCTTGCCCAGTGCGGGCAAGCCGCGTCAGTTGCTGACGCTGCTCGCCCTGCGGGCCGATCGTGCCGTCCAGGTCCCGACGCTCATGGCCGAGATCTGGGACGAGTCCATCCCGCGCAGCGCCGCCACGACGCTGCAGACCTACATCCTCCAGTTGCGCCGCAGGATCGCCCAGGCGCTCGGGGAGGGCAAGGAGCAGGCCGCCGGGACCGCCAAGGACGTGCTGGCCACCCGGTTCGGCAGCTATCAGCTCACCTGTCCGGTCGAGAGCAGCGACCTCAGGGAGTTCGACCGGCTGGCGGCCCGGGGGCGCGACGCGATGGAGCGGTGCGACCCGCGGACGGCGTCGGCCGAACTGGCCTCGGCGCTCGTGCTGTGGCGCGGGCCGGCCTTCGCGGACGTGACGGTCGGGCGGTCGCTCGAAATGGAGACGCTGCGACTGGAGGAGGCGTTCCTCCAGGTCCAGGCCCTGCGGATCGAGGCGGACCTGCAGCTCGGACGGCATTCCGAGCTGATCGGCGAACTCCGGATGCTCACCGCGCAGCACCCCATGGACGAGGGCTTCTGCGCCCAGTTCATGACCGCGCTGTACCGCTCGGGCGGCGCCTGGCGGGCCCTGGAGGCCTACCAGCGGCTGCGCCGGACGCTCGACGCCGAACTCGGCGTCGAGCCGTCACCGCGGCTCCAGCGGCTGCACCTCGCGGTGCTGCGCAACGAGCCGCTGCGGGACGCGCCCGGCGTGGGCATGGTGCCGATGCGGCGGGCGGGCTAGCCGGCCGGGAGCGGCGCGGCGGCAGGGCAGGACACGGCGGGGCGGGACACGGCAGGGCGGATCGGCGTCGGGTAGCGGCCGATCCGCGACTGGGCCCGCGCGGCCCCCGTGCGGCCGACGTCGGAGAACGGGAACCCGGGACGGCCATTCGGCCGGCCCGGGTTCCCGCGGTTCGCCCCGAACGGCCGGATGCGGCGGAATTGCGTCAATCCTTTCGGGTAGGTCGGACCGGACCAAAGGCTAGTACCCACTCCTCCATGGGACTGCGAGGCTATTCCGGGCACCGCCGAAAAGGGCGGGCCGAGGTGTGAATGGTGGAGGAGCGGATATGACTGACGGCACGATTTCCGTTGCGATTGCGTACCACAGCGGCTACGGGCACACCCAGCGGCTGGCCGAGGCGGTTCGGGAGGGTGCGGCGGGTGTGTCGGGCGTGACGGCGGAATTGATTTCGCTGGACGAACTCGGCGACGAGGTGTGGCAGAAGCTGGACGCGGCCGACGCGATCATCTTCGGCTCGCCGACCTACATGGGCTCCGCCAGCGGCAAGTTCCACGCCTTCGCGCAGGAGAGCAGCGGTCGCTGGTACGCCCAGACCTGGAAGGACAAGATCGCCGCCGGTTTCACCACCTCCGGCGCGCTGAGCGGCGACAAGCTGCACACCCTCCAGTACTTCACGCTGCTCGCGGCCCAGCACGGCATGCACTGGGTCAACCTCGACCTGCTGCCCGGCAACGGCGACGACGAGCTGAACCGGATCGGCGGCTGGCTCGGCGTGATGGCGCGGTGCCCGGGTGACGCGGGGCCGGAGGAGCTGCCGAAGTCCGACCTGCTGACCGGTGCCCACCTCGGGCAGCGCGTCGCCGAGCACGCCGCGCTCCTGCGCCGGGCACGTACCGCCGGCTGATCCGGCCGCAGGCGCGTCGGCCGGACCCCCTGTGCCGGCCGGACGCGGCGGTGGCCCCGGGCAGTCGCGACTGCCCGGGGCCACTGGCCTGTCCGGAGTGCCCCGCGCGGCCGTCAGTCGAGGAGACCCCGGCGGAGGACGGCGAGCTGCTCGTCGACCATGCGGCGGGAGACGGCCGAGTCGATGCCGATCGAGGCGTGGAACGTCCCGGGGTAGTGGACGAGTTGGGTCCGTACCCCGGCCCGGATCAGCCGGAGCGCGAAGTCGAGGCCCTCGTCCCGCAGCGGGTCGTACTCGCACACGCCGACGAAGGCGGGCGGCAGGCCGGCCAGCTCCTCGGCGCGGGCCGGTGCGGCGTAGCCGGACGCGGGGGCGCCGCCCAGGTAGTGCCGCCAGCTGGTCTCCAGGTTGGGGCGGTCCAGCATCGGGGTGTCGGTGAAGGCCCGGGCGGACACCGTCTCCAACCGGTCGTCGAGCTGGGGGAACAGCAGGTAGAGGAAGCGCAGGGCCGGGCCGCCGCGGTCGCGGGCGAGCAGGGCGGCGGCGGTCGCCAGCGCGCCGCCCGCGCTGTACCCGGCGGTGCCGATCCGGTCGGGGTCGACACCGAGCGCGGGCGCCTCGGCGGCCAGCCACTCCAGCGCCGCGTAGCAGTCGTCCAGGGCGGCCGGGTACGGGTGCTCGGGGGCGAGCCGGTAGTCGGGCGAGACCACCACGGCGCCGACCCGGTCGGCGATCCGGGTGGCGGCGATCCCGGGGGTGTCGAGGTCCCCGGTGACGAAGCCGCCCCAGTGCGGGAAGAGCAGGGCGGGCAGCGGGCCGGGCCGGTCGAGCGGCCGGTAGGTCCGGACGGTCAGGGCGGGGCCGCCGGGCACCGGGACGAGGCGGTCGGCCACCTCGACGGGACGCTCGGGGCGGTAGGCCGTCTGGGCGGCCATGATCGCGCGCATGCTGGTGCGCGCGGCCTCGGGGTGCCGGTAGTCGGGCGGGCGCAGGCGCGGGACGAGCGGGGCGAGTTCGGGGTCGAAGGCGTAGCTCACGCGGTGCCCCCGGCCGTGCGGGACCAGGTGAGCACCCGGCGCTCGGCCGGGCCGCCGGCCGCTCCGGCCGAGCCGGCCAGGGTGAGCACGTCACCGGTGAGGGTGAGGTCGCGCAGCTGCCGGCTGCCCACCAGGTACGGGTGGGAGCTGACCGCGACGTCGTGGACCACCCGGGTGCCGGGGGCACCGTCGTCGGCGAGGTGCCAGCTGCCCGCGTACCCCATGAAACGGCCGGGGCCGGCCGGCGGGCCGTCGGTGCGCATCATGCTCACCGACACCCGGCCGTCGGCCGAGTAGATCAGCAGGCCGCGCGGTGCGGGGCCGAGCGGGCCCTCGCTGAACCCGCCGTCGTTCTCGGTGAGGTAGGAGTCCAGCTGCCAGGCGCCGACCAGCAGCTCGGCGGTGGTGGGGCCGGTGGTCGGGCCGGTGGTCGGGCTCACGCCGCACCGCCCGGGGAGCGGCGGGCGGAGACGGTGTAGCCGCCGGCCCGCAGGGCGGTGCCCTGGCCCCACAGCCGGCTGCCCGGCAGGGCGGCGTCGTCCACGAAGCGCTGCGGGGCCGGGGTGTCCACGGCCGGGTCGAGGTAGTGGTCCGCCTCGGGGGTCAGCCGGACCAGGCCCGAGCCCGGCCGGCCCGCCCGCGCGGCGTCCAGGATGTTGAACATCCCCAGGCCGAAGGCGAGTTGGCGCGGCGTCACGAGCTGCTCGGTGCCGCCGTGGTCCAGCAGCATGTACCGCCGGCCGGCCGGCAGCCGGTAGCCGATCCGGTCCACCCGGAACACCTCCCGGCCGTCCAGGTGCCAGGTCGCCAGGCCGCGGGAGCGGTCGTAGGAGATCCGCAGCAGGTGGCTCTCGGACGGGCAGCGGCGGGCGACCGGCACCGCGTAGAGGAAGGCGGCGTAGTCGCCGAGCTGGGGGCGGTTGTGCGGCAGCCGCTCGTACCCGGCGTAGATCCCGCGGTCGGTGAGGAAGAAGTCGAAGGCGACGCCCGTCTCCAGGTCCTGGACGGGCATCGCCGGCGCGGCCAGCCGGAGGTCGTCGGCCGGGTCGAGGACGGCGGCGCCGAAGGGGTGGTCGGCCGTGCCGTAGGAGGAGGCCGACAGGACGGCCTCGCCGGAGAGCTCGGTGTCCGGCTCGGCGTCGAAGCCCAGCACGCCGGAGGCGGCCTGACGGTTGGGGTAGGCCAGCCACTTGACGTGGTCCATGCTCCCGGGGAAGCCGCTCGGGTCGTTCGGGCCGACGGTCACGGCGAAGGCGGGCTCGCCGGTCCTCGGGTTGGTGGCGCCGGAGACGACCGTCAGGCCCCGGCGGTCGGTGGTGGCGACGCCGTCGCGGCCGATCGTGGGGCCGAACGGCAGGAACGCCCAGTGGGCGTCGGGCCCTTCGGTCGAGAAGCCGTTCGCGAAGTCGTCCCGCCAGAGCACCCGGCGGCGCGCGGCCGATCCGGAGGCGTCGGGCTCCGCGGTGCCGCCGGCCGTGCCGCCGACCGGGTCGGCCGCGGCGGTGCCGACCAGGCCGGTGGCGGTCAGGGCCGTGCCCGCGAGGGCGGTGGTGGTCAGGACGGTCGTGGAGCGCAGGACCTGCCGACGGCTGACGGTCATGGGTGTCCTCCTGTGAGGGGTCGGCCAGTGAGGGGGCGGGGGGTTCAGAGCTCGATGACGTGCCGCGAGAAGGCGACCGACGCGGACTCCACCTGGAGGCCCTGATGGCCGGCCAGTGAGTTGACGTCCCGCCAGAACCGCTGCAGCGGGCTGCGCACGGACTGGCCGGTGGTGCCGATGGTGCGGAACAGCCGGTTGACGACGCCCACCATCGACTCGGTCGCCATCGCGCAGTCCCGCCAGTTCCGCATGGTCAGCAGCGGGCTCAGCGCGCCGGCCCCGTCCGCGGTGCGGGCGGCCCGTTCGAGCAGCAGCTCGGCCGCGTCGATCTCGGTGGCGCTACGGGTCAGCGTGACGTCGTAGGAGGCCCGGTTGAAGGCGGGCATCCCGGCGTGCGCCCGCTGCGGCCCGGCCGCCGCCGCCCGGATCTTGGGCGTCACGGAGCCGGTCCACGCGGCCAGCGCGCCCTTGGCGGCGCCCAGCGCCGGGGTGGCGAACATCATCGTGGTGGCCTGCATCGGCACCGCGTGGCAGGCCGCGTCGGAGTCCGCGGCGCGGCCGGTGAAGAGGTCCTCCCGGCTCATCGACCGGGCGTCCGGGACCAGGACGTCCTCGACCGTCACGCTGTTGCTGCCGGTCGCGGCCATGCCGACGCTCTGCCAGGTGTCCTCGGTCCGCCACGCGGCGCGCGGCACCGCGAAGACCCGGGCCTGCGGCTGCCCGCCGTCCTCGGCCGGCACCATGGCGGCCAGCAGCGCCCAGTCGGCGTAGTCGATCGCGCTGACGAACGGCCAGGTGCCGGCCAGCCGGTAGCCGCCGGGCACCGGGCGGGCCGTGCCGAGCGGCGTCAGGGACGCGACCAGCAGGGCGTCCGGGCCGTCCGCCCAGACCTCCCGGCCGCCGGCGGCGGGCAGGTGCGCGGCCATCCGCGACACGTGGGCGGACAGCGACGCGCACCAGGCCGTCGCCGTGCAGCCCTCGCCCACCGCGCTCACCGCGCGGTTCAGGTCGAGGAAGGTGCCCTCGTCGCCGCCGCACGACTTGGGCACGAAGTGCCGGGCGAAGCCCGCCGCGACCAGCGCTCCGGCCACCTCCGGGTCGAGCCGGCGGGCGGCCTCGGCCCGGTCGGCGCGCTGCGCCGCCAGTGCGCCCGTCTCGCGGGCGGCCGACACGAGTTCGGACGTCAGGTCCATGGTGGTTGCTCCAGGGTCGGGACCGGCCGCAGCCGGTCGGGCGGGCGGCTCCCGGAACGCTCTCCGCCCGGGTTCGAGGACCGCTTGAGCCCGGCTGGAGCGTCCGGCCGCCGCCCGGATCCCCTCGATCGGGGTTCGAGCGGCAATCGAGGCAGCGCCCGGAGGCTGTACGTCGTGCCCAGCCCGCCGTCGGCCGGACGGCCCGGGCGGCGCGCGTGACGAGTCGGGTTCGAACGGGGCGGAGTCGGATGACAGACCAGTTCAAGGACGTGATGGCCCGGTTCCCGACCGGGGTCACGATCGCCACCACCACGGACGAGGACGGGACCCCGCACGGCCTCACCATCAGCTCGTTCTGCTCGGTGTCGCTGGAGCCGCCGCTGGTGCTCGCCTGCGTGGCCAAGTCGGCCACCTGCCACCCGGTGTTCGAGCGGACGGGCCGCTTCGCGATCAGCATCCTGCACCAGGACCAGTCCGACCTGGCGCTGCGCTTCGCCGACCGCACCGCCCGCAAGTTCGGCGGCGGCGGCTTCCTGCGCACCGACCGCGGCAACGTCGTGGTCACGGACGCGCTCGCCACCCTGGAGTGCACCGTGCACAGCCGGCACGACGGCGGCGACCACACCATCCTGGTCGGCGAGGTGGTCGACCAGACGCTCGCCGCCGAGGGCGTGCCGGTGGTCTACGTCGACCGCCGGTTCGCCGCGCTGGCCCCGACGTCCTGAGACCGGAGGCAGCTGCCATGGCGGACACCGCCCGACCGATCACCGCCGACGACGCGACCCTGCGCCGGCACCTGGCGGACGCCGACGTGCCGGCGCTGCTGATGACCGTCGCGCACCTCACCGGGGACCTCTCGCTGCTGCGCGACGACCTGCGCGCCCCCGGCTGGCTGTTCGCCCCCCAGGGCGGGCTGAGCCCCGACCGCGCGGCCGAGGCCCGGGAGAGCGCCCTGGCGGCCCTCGCCCGGCTGCGGGACGGCGGCGACGCGGCGGGCGCCGTGCCCGCCCCGCCCGGCCCCGAACTGCTGCGGGCGATCACCTCCTGGGCGATGGAGCGCGACACCGAGGACCTGGTGCCGCTGCTCGCCGAGGAACTCGTGCTGCCCGGCCACGGGCCCGACTCCAAGGCGCCCCGCTGGACGGCGGACGGGCTGCGCCCCGGCACCGACTTCCGGGTGGTCGTCGTCGGCGCCGGGTTCAGCGGCCTGCTCGCCGGGTACCGGCTGGCGCAGGCCGGGATCCCGTACGTGATCTACGAGAAGAACGCGGACCTCGGCGGCACCTGGTTCGAGAACACCTACCCGGGCTGCCGCACCGACGTGGCCAGCCACCTCTACAACTACTCCTTCGCGCCCAAGCACGACTGGCCGGACCACTTCTGCCGCCAGGACACCGTGCTGGAGTACCTGCGGGACTTCGCGAAGGCCTCCGGGGTCGGCGAGCACATCCGCTTCGGCACCGAGGTGACCGAACTACGCTGGGCGGACGAGGAGTCGCGCTGGTACGTCACCGTCGCGGGGCCGGACGGCACCGCCGTCGAGCGCCACCACGCGGTGGTCAGCGCCGTCGGCCAGCTGAACCGGCCGCGGCTGCCCGAGCTGCCCGGGCGGGAGTCGTTCGCCGGGCCGGCCTTCCACTCGGCCGCCTGGGACCACTCGGTGGACCTGGCCGGCAAGCGGGTGGCGGTGGTCGGCACCGGGGCCAGTGCCTACCAGCTCGTGCCGGAACTCGCCGGGACCGCCGCCGAGGTGCTGGTGTTCCAGCGCAACGCCCCCTGGATGCGCCCCACCCCGCACTACCGGGAGCCGATGCCCGCCGGGGCGTCGTGGCTCTTCGAGCACCTGCCGTACTACGCGCAGTGGTACCGGTTCTGGCTGTTCGCGCCGGGGCTGCACGGCATCCTGGAGGGCTGGATCGTCGACCACGACCACCCGCCCACCGAGCGGGCCGTGTCCGCCCGCAACGAGCAGCTCCGGGCGGCGCTGCTGGCCTCGATGGAGGCCCAGCTGGCCGACGCGCCCGAGCTGCGCGACCTGGTCGTCCCGAACTACCCGGTGGGCGCCAAGCGGGTGCTCCGCGACGACGGGCGCTGGCTGGCCGCGCTGCGGCGGGACGACGTCCGGCTGGTGACGGCGCCGCTGGAGCGGGTCACCGCGAGCGGACTCGTCGCGGGCGGGGAGCGGCTGGACGTCGACGTCATCGTGTACGCCACCGGCTTCGAGGCCTCCGACTTCCTGGCGCCGATGCGGATCACCGGCCGCGGCGGGCTGGACCTGCGGGAGGCCTGGCGGGACGGGCCGCGGGCCTACCTCGGCATCACCGTGCCGGAGTTCCCCAACCTGTTCTGCCTGTACGGGCCGAACACCAACCTGGTCGGCCAGGGCGGGAGCATCGTCTACTTCTCCGAGTGCGCCGTCGGGTACGTGCTCGACGCGATCCGCCTGCTGCTGGCGAGCGGGCGCGACGCGCTCACCGTCCGCGCCGACGTCCACGACCGGTACAACGCGTGGGTCGACGGCGCCAACGCCGAGCGCTCCTGGGGCTGGACCGGGGTGGCCGGTTGGTACAACGAGGGCGGCCGGTCCGCCGTCAACTGGCCCTTCTCCGCCCAGGAGTACTGGGCGCGTACCCGGGCGGTCGACCCGGCCGACTACGAGCCGCGGTGACCGCCGCACCCGGTCCGGCCGCACCGGGCCCCGTCCGACCACCACTGACCGCGAGGGAAGGGCACGCCATGCAGGACACCCCGGAGCGGCGGCTCGCCGCCGCCCGCTCGATCGCCCGGCAGGCCGGCGAGCTGGCCGAGGAGACGGACCGCGCCCGCCGGATCGGCCCCGACGCCGTGAAGGCGATCGCCGAGGCCGGCTTCATGCGGCACTTCGTGCCGGCGCGGTTCGGCGGCCGGGCCGGCGGCTTCGGCGAACTCCTGGACACCGTGCCGGTGATCGGCGCGGCCTGCCCGGCGACCGCCTGGTGCGCCTCGCTGTTCGCCGGCTCCCCGCGCTTCCTGTCGTTCTTCCCGGAGGAGGGCCGGGCCGAGGTCTGGGCCGACGGGCCGGACGCGGCGGTGATCGCCTCCGTCATCCCGTTCGGCGAGGCCGTCCCGGAGGGCGACGGCCTGCGGGTGACCGGTCGCTGGCCCTACATGAGCGGCATCGACCACGCGGACTGGGTCGTCGTCTGCGCGAAGGTGCCCGCGGCCGACGGCGGACAGCAACTGCTGCTGGCCGTGGTGCCGCGCTCGCAGTGCCGCGTCGAGGACACCTGGTCGAGCGTCGGTATGCGGGGCACCGGGAGCAACACCGCCGTGCTGGAGGACGTGTTCGTGCCGGCGGCCCGGATCGCCGACCGGGCCGCCGCCTTCGCCGGCCGCCCCGCCGACCCGGCGGCGGTGCCCCCGGTGGCCGGGCTGGCGCCGCTGCCGGCCGTGAACGGCCTCACCTTCGTGGCGCCCGCACTCGGCGCCGCCCGGGGCACCCTCGCCCTGGTCACCGAGGCGCTCGGCGGTCGCAGCCGCGCCGCCGCCGTACCCGGCATCCCCGGCGCGGCCGGCAACCAGGCCAGCTACGACATGCTGCTGGCCCGCTCCGCCGCCGAGATCGACGCGGCCGGGCTGCTGCTCGGCCGGGTCGCCGAACTCGCCGACGCGGACCGGGCACCGACCCCGGCCGAGACCGCCCGCAACGTCCGGGACAGCGCCTTCGTCGTGGACACCCTGGTCACCGCCGTCAACCGGCTCTACCGCGCGGCGGGCACCAGCGGCCAGGTCGCCGACGGGCCGCTCCAGCGGCTGTGGCGGGACGTCAACGCCATCGCGACCCACCAGGCGCTCCAGTTCGAGCCCGCCGCACGGCTGTTCGCGCAGACCCGTTGAACGCCGCCGGACCGCACACCCCCTGAACCACCGGACCACCCGGACCACCGGACCACCCGGACCACCGGACCACCGGACCACCGAGGAGCAGCCGTGACCACCACCCCCTCCCCCGAGCGCATCCTGCAGATCGGCCTGGGCTTCGAGTCGTCGAAGACCCTGCTGAGCGCCGTCGAGCTCGGGGTCTTCACCGAACTGGCCAAGGCCCCCGCCGACGCCGACACGCTCGGCGCCCGGCTGGGCCTGCACCCGCGCGGCAGCCGGGACTTCCTGGACACCCTGGTGGCGCTGGGCCTCCTGCTGCGCGAGGACGGCGTCTACCGCAACACCCCGGACACCGACGCCTTCCTGGACCGCGCGAAGCCGGAGTACCTCCACCACGGCAGCCTGCTGGAGATGGCCAACGGCCGGCTGTTCGGCATCTGGAACAACCTGACCGACTCGCTGCGCACCGGCAAGCCGCACGACGAGTCGCGCGACAGCGAGCTGGACACCTACGACGCCCTCTACTCGGACCCGGTGCGGCTCAAGCAGTTCCTGGCGTCGATGACCGGCATCAGCCACGTCGCGAACACCCGGATCGCCACCCAGGTGCGCTGGTCGGACTACCAGGTGCTCGCCGACATGGGCACCGCCCAGGGCGACCTCGCCGTCCAGGTGCTCAAGGCCAACCCGCACCTCACCGGCACCGGCTTCGACCTGCCGCAGTCCCGTCCGGTCTTCGAGGAGTACGCGGCGGAGCACGGGCTGAGCGACCGGCTGTCCTTCACCGGCGGGGACTTCTTCGCCGACCCCTTCCCGAAGGCCGACGTCATCACCTTCGGCCACATCCTGCACAACTGGGATCTGGAGAAGAAGAAGGTCCTGCTGCGGAAGGCGTGGGAAGCTCTTCCGGAGGGCGGCGCGGTGGTCGTCTACGACTCGCTGATCGACGACGACCGGTCGCAGAACGCGTTCGCCCTGCTGATGAGCCTGACCATGCTGGCGGTCACCGACGGCGGCTTCGGCTACACCGCCGCCGAATGCACCGCGTGGATGACCGAGGCCGGGTTCACCCGGACCTGGACCGAGCACCTGGTCGGTCCGGACTCGATCGTCGTCGGAATCAAGTGACCGGGTCCTGGGGACCGGGGAGGGGAAGCGCATGAGCACCGAGGGAGCCGGCCCGGCGGCGAACGCCGACCTCAAGGCCAACAAGGAGCTCGTCACCGAGTTCATCAACGCCTTCTACAACGACAAGGACTGGGACCGGGCGCGGGAGCTGCTCGCCGAGGACTTCGTCAACCACCACCACGGGGTCGGCGTCGGCCGGGACCGCACCGTCGAGACCTTCCGGGAGCAGGCGGGCGTCCCGTTCCCGCAGTTCTCGCTGACGATCGTCCGCATCATCGCCGAGGGCGACCAGGTCTGGACCCACAACGTCGTGCGGGTCGCCCCCGGAGCGCCGCCGGTGATCACCGCCGACCTGTGGCGGATCGCGGACGGCCGGCTGGCCGAGCACTGGGACGTCGCGCAGGCCGTGCCCGCCGAGGCGGACCTGGACGAGCTGATCGCGGACGCCCCGTGACGGCAGCTGCCATGCGCGCGGTCACGCAACGCCGCTTCGGCGGTCCCGAGGTGCTGGAGCCGACGGAGCTGGCGCGGCCGCGGCTGAGGGTGAACGACGTGCTGGTGCGGGTCAGGGCGGCCGGGGTCAACCCGATCGACGCCCTGGTCCGCTCCGGCGGCGTGCCGTTCCTCGGCGAGCCGCCGTTCGTCCTCGGCTGGGACCTCTCCGGCGTGGTCGAGGCGGTCAGCCCCGGGGTGACCCGGTTCGCGGTCGGTGACGAGGTGTGCGGCATGCCGCTGATACCGCGCGAGGCCGGCTGCTACGCGGAGTACGTCGCCGCCCCGGCACGGCAGTTGGTGCGCAAGCCGGCGGCGCTCGACCACGAGCAGGCGGCCGGGCTGGCGCTCGCCGGCCTCACCGCCTGGCAGGCGCTGGTGGACGCGGCCGGGGTGGGCCGCGGGGACCGGGTCCTGGTGCACGGGGGCGGCGGTGGCGTCGGCCACCTGGCCGTCCAGATCGCCAAGGCGCGCGGCGCCGAGGTGATCGCCACGGCGAGCGCGGCCAAGCAGGCGTTCGTGGCCGGGCTCGGCGCCGACCAGGTCGTCGACTACCGGGCGGCGGACTTCACCACCGAGGTGAAGGACGCCGACGTGGTGCTCGACACCGTGGGCGGCGACACCGCCGTACGGTCGCTGGAGGTGCTGCGCCCGGGCGGCCGGCTGGTCACCGTGGTGGAGCTGCACGACCCGGCGCTCCCGGCGGCGGCGGCCGGGCGCGGGCTGGAGTTCAGCGCGGTGACCGCCGAACCCGACCACGTCGGGCTGGGCGCCCTCGCCGCGCTGGCCGAGGAGGGCCGGCTGCGGGTGCACGTCGACCGGGCGTTCCCGCTGGCCGAGGCCGCGCGGGCGCACCGGCTGATCGAGTCCGGCTCCACGACGGGGAAGCTCGTGCTGACCGTCTGAGCGCCTGACCGTCTGAGCGCCTGAGTGTCTGAGCGCCTGAGTGTCTGAGCGCCTGACCGCCTGAGCGGCCGAGGCGAACGCGGGGGCGGGTCCGGTCCGGACCCGCCCCTCGGCGTCAGTTCACCAGCGACAGCGCCGGGGGGAAGCCGGCGGCGATGGCGAGCGCGGCGGCCTCGCCGCGCGAGTCGGCGTTGAGCTTCTTGAGGATCCGGGCCACGTGGAACTTGACGGTGTGCTCGCTGATGCCGAGCTGGTTGGCGATCACCCGGTTCCGGTGCCCCTGCACCAGGTGCTGGAGCACCTCCAGTTCGCGCGGGTTCAGCCCGGTCAGCGGGTCCTCGCGGGGCCGGTCGCGGTCGGGCGCGGTGAGCGGCAGCCGCATCGTCACGGAGGTGCCCCACTGCGGGACGGAGTCCACCTCCAACTCGCCGCCCATGGCGGCGATCCGGTCCTTGAGCCGGTGCACGGCCAGCGCCTCGGGTGCCAGCCGGCCGGGGCCGTCGTCGCGGACGGTCGCCCGCAGCTCGTTCCCGCCGGCCTCCCAGCCGACCCGGACCCGGGTGACCCCGCCCTGCTCCATGGTGGTCAGGACGATGCCGCGCACCGCGGCCCGGAGCGTGCGGGCCACGTTCGACGGGATCAGGCGCTCCGGCGGGGCGGGCGGGGCGTACTCCAGGGTCAGTCCGCTGTAGCGGGAGAGCGCGCCGAGCATGGCGGTGAGCCGGCCGAAGGCGTCCTCGAGGGTCTCCTCGTCGGGGAGTTGCTCGTCGCTGTGCGAGCCGCGCAGCTCGATCAGCGAGGCGACGGCCAGGTCGACGGCGGTGCGCCGGGCGGTGGCGTCGTCCAGGCTGCGGGAGCGGAGCACGCCGAGCAGGCCGGTGAGGGTGGCGGCGTGGGTCTCGGCGAGCTCGCTGGTGATGCGCAGGCGCTCGCTGCCGGCCCGCCAGGCGCCGGACAGGTCGACCGGGACGGCTTCGGGCAGCAGGTCGACGACCCGGGCGGTGGCCAGCTCCCAGAGCCGGTCGACCAGCTCCACCACGGCGGGTTCGGGGGCCCGGTCGTCCACCGGGACGACGGCGAGCAGCGCCCCGGCCGATCCGTCGGGGGCGCAGGCCACGGCGAACACCGGGCGCTGCGCGCCGGCCAGCACGGCCCGGCCGGACCAGGGCCTGCCGATCTCCACGTGGGTGGAGAGGGTGGCCATCTCGGCGGTGGTCACCTGCTCGGTGAGCGCCGGGTCGCCGGCCGTCCAGGCGGCGGACTTCGGGCAGTCGGCGGTCAGCATGGCCAGGGCCCGGTGCGGGACCAGGTCGGCGATGGTCCGGGAGAAGGTGGGGAGCACGTCCCGAAGCGGTGCGCGCAGCAGGGCCTTCGCCATGTCGAGGATCAGTCGCGGGTCGTCCGTCCGAAGGGGTGCCATGACCGCACGTTAGCCGGGAGACGGGCGGTGCGCACTGCTCCTTCGGGGAGGTCCCGCTAGCCGGAGGAGCAGTCCGGTCGCGGTGGCCGGTTCGCGGCGTTCCGCTCCAGGCCGGTCCGACCCAGGTTCGAGCGGGGCGCGCGACCGTCTCCACGTTGCGAGTCGCCGGCCGGCCGGCCGGAGCGAGCGGAGAGAGAGGGAGACCGACAAATGGCGCGAACCGACCGACCGGTGTCGATCGTCACCGGAGCCACCAGCGGCATGGGGCTGACCATCGCCGAGCGGCTCGCCGCCCTGAACCACCGGGTCTACCTGTGCGGGCGGCGCGAGGACGCGCTCGCGGAGACGGTGAAGACCCTGCGGGACAAGGGCTACGACGTGGACGGCAGCCCCTGCGACGTCACCTCGCCCGAGCAGGTGCAGTCCTTCGTCCGGGCCGCGGTCGACCGCTTCGGCACCGTCGACGTGCTGGTCAACAACGCCGGGCGGTCGGGCGGCGGGGTCACCGCCGACATCCCGGAGGAGCTCTGGTACGACGTCATCAACACCAACCTGAACAGCGTCTTCCTGGTGACCAAGGCGGTGCTCACGCTCGGCGGCCTGCGCGGCAAGGACTGGGGCCGCATCGTCAACATCGCCTCCACCGGCGGCAAGCAGGGCGTCGTCCACGGCGCCCCGTACTCGGCCTCCAAGCACGGCGTGGTGGGCTTCACCAAGGCGCTCGGCCTGGAGCTGGCCGCCACCGGCATCACCGTGAACGCGGTCTGCCCCGGGTTCGTCGAGACGCCGATGGCGGAGCGGGTCCGCGAGCACTACGCGGACATCTGGCAGGTGCCGACCGAGGAGGTGTTCGAGCGGATCACCGCGCGGGTACCGATCCGGCGCTACGTCGCCACCGAGGAGGTCGCCGCGATGGTGGAGTACCTGGTCGGCGACGGAGCCGGTGCGACGACCGCCCAGGCGCTCAACGTCTGTGGCGGGCTGGGCAATTACTGATCGGCACCGGACGAACGGGAAACACGGCATGGGCAGCAGCACGGCGCACCGGGACGAGGTGGCCCTCGTCACCGGGGCCAACAAGGGGATCGGCAAGGAGATCGTCCGTCGGCTCGCCCGGGAGGGCATGACGGTGTACCTGGGCGCCCGGGACCAGGAGCGCGGCCGGGCGGCGGAGGCCGAACTCCTCGCCCAGGGCCTGGACGCGCGGTTCGTCCGGCTGGACGTGACCGACCAGGCCCAGGTGGAGGCGGCGGCCGAGCGGATCGGGGCCGAGGCGGGCCGGCTCGACGTGCTCGTCAACAACGCCGGGATCGTGGTGGAGTGGGGCGTCCCGACGACCGGGATCGGCGCGGCGCAGATGCGCGAGGCCTTCGAGGTCAACGTCTTCGGGAACGTCGCCGTCACCCAGGCGTGCCTGCCGCTGCTGGAGCGCTCGCCGAACGGACGGGTCGTCAACCTGTCCAGCCCGCTGGGCTCGCTGACGCTGCTGACCGACCCGGAGAACCCGGTCTCGACCCGCGGGCTGCTGCCGTACAGCTCGTCGAAGGCCGCGCTGAACGCCGTCACGGTGGTGTACGCCAACGCGCTGCGCGCGGCCGGGGTGCGGGTGAACGCGGCCAACCCCGGCCTGGTGGCCACCGACCTGAACGCGGACTCGCCGTTCAGCCGGGGCACCCGCAGCCCCGCGGAGGGCGCCGACGTGCCGGTGTGGCTGGCGCTGACCGGCCCGGACGGGCCCACGGGGGGCTTCTACGGCAGCATGGCCGGCTCGCCCACCGAGTCGGTGCCCTGGTGAGCCCGGCCGGTGCGGCCGGGACCGTCGAATCGATGAGGAGGGACCGGATGAGTCCGGTACGCGAGGGCGTCGGCGCCGAACTGTACGCCGAGGTGCAGCACTTCTACGCCCGCCAGATGCAGGCGCTGGACGGCGGCCGGTTCGCCGAGTACGCGGCGACCTTCACCGCGGACGGCACCTTCCAGCACACCCCCGGCACCGAGCCCGCGGTCGGGCCGGCCGGGGTGGAGAAGGAGCTGGAGGCGTTCCACGAGCGCTTCCGCGACGACCCGGTGCAGCGGCGGCACTACTTCAACCAGATCGTGCTGGAGCCGCTGGAGAACGGTGACCTCCGGTCGACGGTGTACGCGCTGATCGTCCGGGTGCGGCCGCAGGAGCGGCCGGAGGTCTGGCCGAGCTGCGTGGTGCACGACGTGGTGGCGGTGACGGCGGAGGGCATCCGGCTGCGGTCGCGGAGCATCTCGTACGACCAGCTGGCCTGACCGCCGGACGTTCCCCGCAAGAGCTCCGCCGTACGCGACGACGAACCGCCCGGGCCGCAGCAGGCCCGGGCGGTTCGTCGTCGTGCGGTGCGGGTCGGTGCCGGTCGGTGCCGGTCGTGCGTCAGCCCGCCTGGCGGGTGACGAAGTTCTCCAGCGAGACCGTCATCTCCTTGCCGTTGCGGCGGAACTCGGCGCAGTAGGAGGTCGGGTAGTCGCCCGCCTGCTGGAAGGCGGCCGGCGTCTTGACCGGGGTGCAGACCTTGTCGCCGGGCTTGAGGTCGATGAGCCACTGGTAGGTGATCATCGGCTCGTAGAAGGTGATCCCGCCGTCGTAGTTCCCGTACAGGAAGGCCTTGGTGAACGGCTGACCGTGGAACTCCGGGCCGGTGCCGTCGATCAGGTGGTTGCCCATCTTGGCGACGACCGCGCCGAAGTCGGCGTAGTCCGGGGCGGTGTACTTCGCGGGTACGGGCTTGCGCGCGGTGTCGAAGTCGGCGCAGTTGGTCAGGCCGGGACCGGCGCAGGGACCGACCCGGATGGCGTCCCGGTCCTTGCGGCTCTGGATGTAGAAGTGGAAGTCGAAGTGCGGGGCGGTGTAGACGCCCTGCGGGTCGTGGCCCTCGGCGTTCCAGTTGACCAGCGCCCAGGTGAACGGGCCGGACTTCCTGGTGTACGCGCCGGGCAGGTCGAACGGGTAGCTCTGGTGGTGGATGCACTCGGTCAGGGGGTCGATCCGGCCGTCCCCGTTGACGTCGTAGCAGTCCTTGCGGTCCGTGGTGTGCGGCTCGGGCAGCCCGGTGAGCGCGGTGCGGTCGAAGACGAAGCCGAGCGTGGTCGGCCGCCCCTTCGAGAACTGCGCGTAGGTGCGCATCCTGCCGTTGCCGACCTTGACGGCCGGGCTGTACTCGGCGCACGGGCCCGCGTAGGCGCCGGCGGTGTCGAGCACCGCGTCGGCCTCGGCGGAGCCGACGGTGTCGGTGGTCTCGCCGTCGAGGGTGGCCCGGCACACCTGGACGGCCTCGGCGCCCGAGGCGGCCGGCAGCACGGCGACGGTGCCGAGCAGTCCGCAGATCCCCGCAGCGATCCCCGCGGCGGTCAACCAGGTGCGCTGGGTGCGGCGGTGCGACGGTGACATGGGGTGTTCCTTCCTGAGGGTGCGGCGGGGGGGGGGGGGGGGGGGGGGGGGAGGGGGGGGAGAGGGAGGGGGGGGGGGGGGGGGGGGGGACTACTACCTGTCGGAGACCAACATACCGA
>NZ_JBVIWC010000026.1:63536-141865 GCF_055594965.1 Kitasatospora sp. NPDC040550
TTCGGTGGGGGGTGGGGGCAGAAACAGTGCCATTCTCCCCTCCCCCCCCCCCCCCCCCCCCCCCCCCCCCCCCCCCCCCCCCCCCCCCCCCCCCCCCCCCCCCCCCCCGCCGGGTGGTGGGGCGGGTGGGTCAGCGGGCCTCGGTCGTCGCACCGGCCGCGAAGGACAGGGTGCGGAGGCTGTTGCCGCCGAGGGCCTTCCGCAGGTGGGCCCGGGCGTCCGCGAGCGTGCTGCCCGGGCCGAGCACCGCCGGGACGGCCGCGGGGTCGATCGCGACGGTGTGCCGGGCCGTGGCGACCGGGCGGCCCTGGGCGTCGGTGCCGAAGGTCCACAGCCCGCTGTGGCCGAGCAGCAGGGCGGGCGGGGTGGACTGCTTGTAGGCGATCCACTCCGGCTCCTGGCAGACCCGCCAGGACGCGGTGCGGTGGGTGGCGCCGTCGGCGGTGCGGGTGAGCATCTCCAGCCGCTGGACGCCGGGTTCGGGCTCCTCCAGGGTCACCTCGTCGACGTGCGGGAGGAGGTCGGCCCAGCGGTCGGCCCGGTCGACGAACGCGAAGGCCTCGGCCGCCCCGACGGTCAGCTCCACCTCGTCGGTGAAGCTGAACACCACCTCGTCCACCGGGTGCCCGAGTTCGGCGACCCGGGCCAGCGCGCCGAGTTCGGACGGGCTGTTGCGGTCCACGGCCCGGGTGATCCACTCGGCCTGCTCCGGGTCGTCGTCCACCGCGGTGAACGCGTGCCGGAGCACCACCTCGGTGTGCCCGCCGGGGAGTTCCAGGAACTCCCAGCTGCCGCCCATCGAGGCCACCGGCGCCCGGCTGACCTCCTGGCGGAAGTCGATCCGGCGGGTGACCGGGTCCAGCACGCGCCGGGAGGTCCAGTTGCTCACCGCGCCGTTGAGCACGGCCCAGATCCGGAACCGCTCCCGGTCGCCGCTGTGCTCCAGGTGCTGGACGTGCACGGTCGGGCCGAACACGGCCGGCCACCGGGTGACGTCCGCGACCAGCTCGTACAGGGCGGCCGGCGGCGCGGCGACGGTGCGCCGGTGCTCGGTGGTGTGGATCCGGTGGTTCGCTGCGGGTCCGTTCCCGGACGGGACTTCCTGCACGGTGCTCTCCTCGACTCGCCGGGCGGTGGTCAGCGGACGGCCGGGCGGGCGCCGTTGACCACGGCGAGCAGCGCGGCCGGGGTGTCGGCCTCGGCGAACGCGTCGCCCGGGAACTTGACGCCGAGCTCCTGCTCGATCCGGGAGGCGGTCTCCATCAGGGCCAGCGAGTCGTAGCCGAGGTCCTCGAACGGGGTGTCCAGGGTGTTGTCGTCGAGGACCGGGCCGTCGCCCTCGCCCGCGCAGGCCACCAGGATGCGGCGCAGGTCGGTGACGGTCATGGGAGTGGTCATGGTCTCTCCTCGGAGGTGTGGTCGGGGGTGGTCCGGGCGCCGGTCAGCGGCCGGGGGCGGTGACGACCAGGGCCGCGTTGAAGCCGCGGTGGCCCCGGGCCAGCACCAGGGCGGCGCGCACCCGCAGCGGGCGGGCCTCGCCGCGCACCAGGTCCAGGCCGTACTCCTGGGGCACGTGGGTGGTGTGGGCGGTCGCCGGGACGACGCCGTCGCGGATCGACAGCAGGGCGAGGGCGGTGTCCACCGGGCCGCCGCCCGCGGCGAGCCGCCCGAACAGCGACTTGGGGGCGGTGACGGGCACGCCGTGCGGGCCGAAGACCGCGGTGATCGCCTCCGCCTCGGCCCGGTCGGCCTCCGGGCTCCCGGCCGCGTCGGCGAACACGACGTCGATGTCGGAGGGGAGCAACCCGGCGTCGGCGATGGCCAGTTCGGCCGCGCGCCGGAGCCCGGGCGGTCGGCCGGAGCCGGGCCGGGGGTCGAAGGTCGCCGCGTACCCGGCGAGTTCGCCGAGGACCCGCGGCGCCCCGCGCCGGGCGGCCGACCCGGCGTCCTCGATGACGAGCATCGCGCCGCCCTCGCCGGGCAGGTGCCCGGAGGCGTCCCGGTCGAAGGGCAGGAAGGCGCGGGTCGGGTCCGACACGGCGCTGGTCCGGCCGCCCGACAGCTGGGCGGCCCAGCCCCACGGGTCGAACGCGGAGTCCACGCCGCCGCTGAGCATCAGCGCGGTGCCCTGGCGGATGCCGCGCCGGGCGTGGCCGAGGGCGTCCAGCCCGCCCGCCTGCTCGCCGACCAGCGCCGCCGAGGGGCCGCGCATCTTGTGGCGGATGGAGATCTGGCCGGTGTTCACGGCGTAGAACCAGGCGAAGGACTCGTAGACGCTGACGAACTCCGGGCCCTGCTTCCACAGCTTCTGGAACTCGCGGTGGGTGAACTCGAAGCCGCCCTGGGCAGTCGAGGTGCAGACGCCCTGCGCGTAGTCGGGCAGGCTCTCCGGATCCAACTCCGCGTCCGCCAGGGCCTGTTCGGCGGCCACCAGGGCGTAGCGGGAGGACACGTCGGTCTGCGGGAGCAGTCGGCCCGGCAGCAGGGCCGTCGCGTCGAAGTCGCGGATCTCGCCGGCCAGCCGGGTCCGCAGGCCGGTGGTGTCCAGCCGGGTGAGTTCGCCGATGCCGTGCCGGCCGGCCAGCGTGGCGGCCCAGAAGGCCTCGGTGCCGAAGCCGTTGGGGGCCAGCACGGCGAGGCCGGTGACGACGGGGGCGGCGGTGGCGGGGGCGGCGGTGGCGGGGGTGCCGGCCGCCGGAGCGGCTGCGGTGGAGACGGTGGCGGGGGTGGAGACGGTGGCGGGGGTGCTCACGCGGCGGACTCCAGACGTCGCAGGACCATCGCGCTCTGGAAGCCGCCGAAGCCGCTGCCCACGGTGAGGACGTTGTCCACCCGCAGCTCGCGTGCCGTCAGCGGGACGTAGTCCAGGTCGCACTCCGGGTCCGGGGTGTGCAGGTTCGCGGTCGGCGGGACGACGTTGTGCTCGATCGCCAGGACGGAGGCGGCGATCTCGATCGCGCCGATCGCCCCGAGCGAGTGCCCGATCATGGACTTGATCGAGCTCACCGGCACCTCGTAGGCGTGCGCTCCGAGGCTGCGCTTGAAGGCCGCGGTCTCGTGCCGGTCGTTCTGCTTGGTGCCCGAGCCGTGCGCGTTGACGTAGTGCACGCCGGTCGGGTCGAGCCGGGCCTCGTCGAGGGCGAGCCGGATGGCCTCGGCCATCTCCCGGCCGTCCTTCTTCAAGCCCGTCATGTGGTACGCGTTGCAGCGGGTCGCGTAGCCGCTGACCTCGGCGTGGATGTGCGCGCCGCGGGCCAGGGCCGACTCCAGCGACTCCAGCACGAACATCGCGGAGCCCTCGGCCAGCACGAAGCCGTTGCGCGAGTCGTCGAACGGGCGGGAGGCGTGCTCGGGGTCGTCGTTGCGCGGCGTGGTGGCCTTGATCGCGTCGAAGCAGGCCACCACGATCGGCGACACCGGGGTGTCGGCGGCGCCCGCGAGCACCACGTCGGCGGAGCCCTCGCGGATCAGCTGGACGCCGTAGCCGACCGAGTCCAGACCGGAGGTGCAGCCGTCCGAGACCAGGGTGACCGGCCCCTCGGCGCCGACCTCCCAGGCGATCTCGGCCGGCATCGCGCCGGGGCTGAAATAGTCGAACATGTGCGGGGACAGGTAGTCGTGGTCCACCTGCCAGTCCCGGCCGGCACCGGACAGCACCAGGTACTCGCGCTCCAGGCTGGTCGCGGCGGCCACCGCGCTGCCGAGGCTCACCCCGATCCGGTGCGGGTCGAGCGAGGCGAAGTCCAGGCCGCTGTCGGCGACGGCCTCGCGGGTGCAGGCGACGGCGAACTGGGTCGCCCGGTCCATCCGGCGCAGCTCGCGCGCCCCCAGGCCCTCCAGCTGCGGGTCGAAGTCGACCTCGCCGGCGATCCGCGAGCGGAACGGAGCCGGGTCGAAGAAGGAGATGCGGCGGGTCGCGGTGCGGCCCTCGGACAGCAGGCTCCAGAACTCCTTCGTCCCGGTGCCGCCCGGTGCCCGCACCCCCATGCCGGTGATCACCACCCTTCGGGTCATCGTCCTGCTCCTTCGCGGCCTCGATTGCTGCGGACCATGGACGGTCCTCCTTCCGAATGGGAACGGGCGTGCGGGTGCGTGCGGCGGCTCCCCGAGCGGTGCCCGGCCCGCGGGTCCCGGGTGGTCGTCGACCCGCCGCCGGACCGTCCCGCCGGCTGTGGGGCCCTGGAACGCCAACAGCGTGCGATCGGTGCCTCAAGCGGCACTCGAAGTGGCCTTGACGCCTGGTCAGGCCGGACGTCGCCCTCCGGCCGCTGTGGCGGTTGTCGAGCCCGGCTCTAGCGGGGGCTGGGAGCCTGGCCGGGCCTGCACCCGTCGCACACCCCGACGCCGGCGTCGCCCGGCGACGCCTCTGTCACCCGTCCGACCACCCGTCCGACCACCCCGGGAGCCCGTCATGCCCGCCCAGGACCCCACGCTGGAGGAAGTCGCCGCGGGCGTCTTCGCGTACGTGCAGCCCGACGGCGGCTGGTGCCTGAACAACGCCGGGCTGGTCGCGACCGGGGACGGCGCGGTCCTGATCGACACCGCGGCCACCGAGGCCCGCGCCCGGGCCCTGCGGGAGGCCGTGCTGGAGGTCTCCGGCACGGCGCCGCGACTGCTGGTCAACACCCACTCGCACGGCGACCACAGCTTCGGCAACGCGCTGTTCCCGGAGGCCGCGATCGTCTCGCACGAGAACGCCCGTCGGGAGGCGCTCGCCGCCGGACTGCACCTGACCACGCTGTGGCCCGGCGTCTCCTGGGGCGAGCTCACCGTGCGGGCCGCCGACCTCACCTTCGCCGGCCGGACCTCGCTGCACCGCGGCGACGTACGGATCGAGCTGCTGCACTTCGGGACGGCCCACACCACCGGGGACACCGCCGTCTGGCTGCCCGACCACGGGGTGCTGTACACCGGGGACCTGGTGATGGCGGGCGTCACCCCGTTCTTCCCGATGGGCTCGCTGGCCGGCTCGCTGCGGGCCGTCGAGGAGATGCGGGCGCTCGGCGCGACGGCCGTGGTGCCCGGGCACGGGCCGGTCGGCGGCCCCGGACTCCTGGACGCCACCGAGGACTACCTGCACTACGTGCGGGACCTCGCGGCCGAGGGCCGACGCGCCGGCCGCTCGCCGCGCGAGACGGCCGCCGCGCACGGCCCCGGGCCGTTCGCGGCGCTGCTCGACGCGGAACGCCTGCTGCCGAACCTGCACCGCGCCTACCTGGAGGACGCCGACCCCGGCTCGGAGGCCGCCGTGGACATGGGCGCGCTCTTCGCCGAGATGGTCGAGTACTGCGGCGGGCTGCCCGCCTGCCACGCCTGACCGGCCGCCGGCCGGCGGGGCCCACACGAACGATCCGGTCGGACCAAGGGCGCCCACCCCGTCGGGGAGGGCGCCCCTCGTCGTTCCCAGGGGCGGCGTAGCTGAGTGACATGGGCTCAACTATTCTGCTGCCATGGGACCTTTGAAGCCTGATATCGCACAGCTGGTCATCGGACTCGTCTGCTTCTTCCTGATATTCGGGATCCTCGGGGCTGTGGTGCTGCCGCGGATCGAGAAGGTGCTGGGGGAGCGTCGGGACGCCACCGAGGGGGGTGTGGAGCGGGCCGAGGAAGCGCGGGCGGAGGCCCAGCGGGTGTACGAGGAGTTCCAGGCGGAGCTCACGGCGGCGCGGCACGAGGCGGCGGTGATCCGCCAGACCGCGACCGAGGAGGGGGCGGCGCTGATCGCGCGGCTGCGGGCCGAGGGGCAGGCGCTGCGGGACGGAATGCTGGCCGAGGCGCAGGTGCAGCTGGCGGCCGACCGGGTGCTGGCCGAGGCCGAGCTGCGGGAGGACGTGATCCGGCTGGCCGGGGAGCTGGCCGGGCGCGTGGTCGGGGAGCCGGTGGCGGACCTGCCGCGCACCCGCGAGATCGCGGACGAGTTCTTCGCCGCGCAGGACGCCGGGGCCGGTGCCCGGGCCTGACGTCCGTCAGGTCGAGGCGGTGCCTGCGGGCACCGACGGGGGCCGGGGGGCCGGCCGTGGGTTTCGCGGCATGGAGATCACGGAGAACACCGGCACCCCGGCCCGCCGCACCGAGTGGAGCCTGGCCCTGCTGGGCGGGTTGACGCACCGGGGGCGGGTTCTCGCTGCTCGGTGGCCGCAGCAGGGGCGTGGCCGGTGCGCCGGGCGGTCCGGTGGTCGAGGTCCGCTCGTGCGCACCGGCGGGTGGCGTGGAGGTGCGGCAGGCCGGCTGATCCGAGGAGGTCAGCGGCGGGCCGTGGTCGGCGCTGCCGAAGGGGCGGGGGCCGGGGCCGGGACCGGGGCCGCGGTGGCGCGGGCGAGGCGGGCGGTGAGGCCGATCATGGCGAGGACGGCGGCCAGCGCCAGCCAGCTCGCGGCCGCCGCGGCGACGGCCGGGCCGTGGTGGTCGAGCACGGCGAAGTAGCCGCCGCCGATGAGCGCGACGCCGGTGACGGCGGCGAACTGCTGGGTGGTGGAGAGGGTGCCGGAGGCGGTGCCGGCCCGTTCGGGGGCGATGCCGGCCATCGGGGCGCCGATCAGGGAGGGCAGCACCAGTCCGTTGCCGATGCCCATCAGGCCCATGGTGGCCAGCAGGACGGGCAGGGCGTGGTGGGCGCCGCCGGTCTGGAGGGCGAGGGCGGTGAGCAGCAGGCTCAGCGCGGTGATCGCCCCGCCGGCGACGGGCACGCGCAGCTTGTACCGGGGGAGCAGGCGCTTGCCGGTGAGCGAACCGGCCATGGCGAGGACGGCCATGGGGGTGAAGACCAGGCCGGAGCGCAGCGGGCTGTAGCCGAAGCCGGTCTGCACGGTCAGGCTGATCACGAACACGAAGCCGGCGAAGAAGGCCATGAAGGCGGCGTTGACGGCGAGGCCGAGGCGGAAGACCCGGCCGCGGAGCAGTTCGAGGTCGAGCAGGGGCTGTCCGCCGCGGGCGGCGAGCCGGCGTTCCCAGCGCAGGGCGGCGAGGGCGGCGGGGACGGCTGCGGCGAGCAGCGCCCAGGCCCAGAGCGGCCAGCCGGCCTCCCGGCCGAGGACGAGCGGGACGAGGGCGAGGGCCAGCGAGCCGGAGACCGCGAGCGCGCCGATGCCGTCCAGGGCGGGGCGGCGGCCGGTGGTGGTGCGGGGCAGGACGGCGGCGGCGACGGCGAGGAGGACCAGGCCGACCGGCAGGTTGACCAGGAAGACGGCGCGCCAGCCGAGGCCGAAGAGGTCGCCGTCGAGCAGGACGCCGCCGAGCAGTTGGCCGCAGACGCCGCTGAGCCCGCCGGTGACGCCGAACCAGGCGAGGGCGCGCGGCCGGCCCTCGGCGGGGACGGCGGTGGTGATCAGGGCGAGCACCTGGGGGACCATGGCGGCGGCGGTGAGGCCCTGGAGCATCCGGGCGAGCACCAGCTGCGCGGGGGACTGGGCGAGTCCGCAGAGCACGGAGGCGACGGTGAAGGCGGCCGTGCCGGCGAGGAACATCCGCCGGTGGCCGAGGACGTCGCCGAGCCGGCCGCCGAGGACGAGTCCGGTGGCGTAGCTGAACACGTAGCCGGCGACGACCAGTTCGAGGGCGGCCTGGCCGGCGCCGAGGTCGGCGCGGACGGCGGGCAGGGCGACGTTCACGACGTTGCCGTCGAAGCCGTACATGAAGAAGGCCGCCAGGATGACGGGCAGGAGGGGTGGGCGGAACGCGGGGCGGGGCATGGTGGGTCTCCACTCGGATTATTGGTGGAAGTGCCAAAAACTTGGGTGCGAGGAAGCCCGGGCGGTCCCGAGCGGGCCCGGGGCGCCGGGCTCAGGCGCGCAGGTCAGGGGCTCGGGTCGGGCGGGCAGGTCAGGCGCGCAGGTCCTCGACGATCGCCTCGACGGTCGCGTGCAGCGACTCGGGCTCGAAGCCCGCCTTGGCCTGGAGCAGCAGGCCGTGGAAGCCGGCCATCACCTGGCGGGCGAGCACCTGCGGGGTGCGGTCGGCGCGGATCTCGCCGCGCAGCCGGCCGGCCTCGATCGCGCCGGTCAGCGAGGACTCCAGCGGAATGAAGGCCTGCCGGGCCAGCTGGGCCAACTCGGGCTCGCGGAGGGCGAGTTCGGTGACGGTGTTGACGGCGAGGCAGCCGCGGTGGTCCGCCGCAGCCTGGTCCACCCCGGTCAGCAGCAGCCGCCGGACGCGCTCCAGCGGCGGTTCGTCCTCGGGCGGCGGGTTGGCCCCGGCGGCGCCGCCCTCGCGGTAGCGGCGCAGGGCCAGTTCGAACAACTGCCGCTTGCCGCCGAAGGCGTTGTACAGGCTGCCGCGCAGCATGCCGGTGCTCTCGGCCAGGTCGTCGGTCGAGGTCGCGGTGTAGCCCTTGGTCCAGAAGGTGTTCATGGCCGCGTCGATCGCGGCCTCGGTGTCGAACTTCCTCGGTCGTGCCATGGGAGGAGCATGGCAGTTCTTGGCTGAGCTGTCAAAAACATCGTCGGATCCGCCCCGGGAGTCGTCCGGCGGCCCGCCGCGCCCCCCGCTGCGCATGCGTACGCCCCGGCCCGGGACCGTGCGTAAACGGGGATTTCAGTATGTACCGGCCCTCCGCACGCGTGGTCGAATGACCGGGTAGTCGCTGGTGCCGGGGGCAGGCGGCCGGCCCGGGCGGGGTACCGGATATCCCGGGACATCCCTTCGCGCACGGGCCGGAAATACCTCGTCCTGACAGAACCTGGCAGACCGAGGAAAAAGAGGTAACCGTGGCCGAGCATTTCCTTTCCGCCTATCTCACGCCGCCGGGGCCGGGTGCGGTCTTCTCGGTCCGGCACGACCAGAACGTCGCGCTGTGGCGCCGGGACGGGGCGGACGTCGAACTCGTCCGGGTCTGGGAGCTGGAGCGGGTCAGCGGGCAGAAGCACCATTTCTGGCCGCTGTACACCGAGGGCCGCTCGGCGGCCTTCCTGTCGGCGCTGCTCGCCGAGGAGGGGCTGACCCTCGACGACGTCACCGCCACCTGGGGCACCCCCGGCCTGCCGAAGGCGCAGCCGGTGCCCAAGCCGGCCGGGGCCGAGGACTTCCCGCTGCACAGCCTGGCGCACCTGTTCAGCGGCGTGCTGCGGGACGTCCCGCTGTTCCGCGAGGGCCAGATCGTCGGCCTGGCGATCGACGCGCTGCCCGACTACGCCCAGGAGAGCCGCCCCAACCCGTACTGGTACGCGGGCTGCGTGGTGAAGCAGGGCCGGATCACCTTCGAGCCGGTGGAGTCCCCCGGGCCGCTGTACACCGCGGCCGAGACGGTGTTCGGGCTGGAGCCGGGCTCGCTGATGGCGCTCGCCTCCGCCTCGACGGCCGCGATCGAGTTCGACGCCGAGGCCGCGATCGCCGGTGTCACCTTCTTCGGCGGTTCGGCGACCCAGCCCTGGAAGGCCGCCCACGACCTGGTGCGCTCGGTGGTGGACGCCGCCGAGGAGCAGCTCGCCGACGCGGAGCTGGACGACTCGCTCAGCCGCGAGGACCACCTGCGCAGCGCCGTGATGAAGGTGATCCAGCGCTGCTGCGAGGGCGTCGCGATCCGCAACGTGGAGCGGCTGCTGGAGGTCGGCGGCATCCGCGCCGAGGACACCCACCTGGCCACCACCGGCGGCTACGCGCTCAACTGCCCCACCAACACCCTGCTGATGGACCGCTTCGGCTTCCGCGGCCTGGTCACCCCGCCGTGCGCCAACGACTCCGGGCAGGGCATCGGCCTGGGCCTGCTCGGCCTGTACGGGGCGGGCGCGCTCGACGGCGCCGGGCTGCGGATCACCTCCCCGTACTACGGCCGGGACGTCCTGGACACCGAGGAGGCGCTGGCCGAGTTCGCGCCGTGGATCGTCTCGGTGACGGACTTCGAGGACGAGCGCTTCGTCGCCGACGTCTCGGACGGTGTGGTCGCCTGGGTGGACGGCCGGGCCGAGCTCGGGCCGCGCGCGCTGGGCCACCGCAGCCTGCTCGGCGACCCGCGCTCGCCGAAGGTCAAGGACCTGCTGAACGCGTACAAGCGGCGCCAGTGGTGGCGGCCGGTCGCGCCGATGGTGATGGCCGAGCACGCGGGCGACTGGTTCGCCTCCGACCGCGAGTCGCCGTACATGCTGGAGGCCGTGCAGGTCCGGCCGCAGGTGCGGGAGCTGGTGCCCGCGATCGTCCACCTGGACGGCTCGGCCCGGCACCAGACGGTCACCGCGGCGTCCAACCCGCGGCTGCACCGGGCGCTGGACGCCTTCCGGGCCGCGACCGGGGTGCCGATCCTGTGCAACACCTCGCTCAACGACAAGGCCGAGGCGGTCGTCGACCAGGCCGGGCAGGCGCTCAACTTCTGTGTCCGCAAGGGTGTTTCGGTGCTCTACCTGAGCGGGCGGCGGGTCGAGCTGCGGGCCGAGCCGGTGCCGGCCGCCGGGGTGCCGGCGCCCGTGGCCCCGAGCGAGCCGCGGCCGCGCGCGCTGGAGCACTTCGCCGGGCAGGAGGCGGACCGCGACGCGCTGTGGCAGGGCTGGCTGGACGCCGGCTACACCGTCGAGGGCATGTACCACCTCTCGCGCAGCCACCAGCTGCGGGCCGAGCAGGAGCTGTCCACGCCGGAGCGGGTGAACCTGCTGGCGGCGTACCGGGCGACGGTGGACCCGTCGTTCTCCGGGCTGGTGAACAACTTCGTCCGCACCCACGGGCCGGGCGGCTCCTTCGTCGACCCGTCCACGCTGACCGGGGCGTTCGGGGTGATCAACCCGCTGCGCAAGGGTCGCTGAGCAGGGGCCGCTGAGCAGGGGCCGCTGAGCCACGGGTCGCCGGACGGCGACCGAACGGGTCGGGGGGGGGGGGGGGTTTTTCCCCCCCCCCCCCCCCCCGACCCGTTCCCGCTGCTAAGCCACCGGGCGCCATCGTCAGTAGCGCGGCTTCCGGGTCAGCGCCAGGCCGCCCAGCAGGAAGGCCACCCCGAGCACGCCGGCGACCACCGCGGAGGTGGTGTCGGCGGGCTTGTGGCTGGCGTCCATCACGGCGGTGACCAGGCCGGCGACGGCGCTGATGTAGCAGAAGATGGTGATGAAGATCTTCACCTTGGGGTGCATGGAGGTGTTCCTTTCCGGTTTCCGGGAGGGGTGTGGTGCGGTCAGGCGGTTTCCTGCGGTCCGCGGCCCGCGGGTGCGGTCGCGGCGGCGGTGAGGCCGAGCAGCATCACCCAGGCGTCGGGGTCCGACCGGAAGCGGTTCCAGCGGTCCGCCGCGAGGGCGAGTTCGGCCAGCGAGAGGACGCCCCGGGCGACCAGCGGCTCCAGGCGCCGCGGGCCGAGCTGCGGGGCGAAGGCCTCGGTCGGGTGGTCGTCGTTGGTGGTGGCGAACGGGCGCAGTACCGGCTGTTCGAAGCCGGCCGCGCGCAGCAGCCGGGGGAGCCGGCGCCCGATCGAGCGGTCGCCGCCGTCGGCCCGCTGGGCGGCGGCCATCTTGGCGTGCACGCCAGCGAGTTCGGGGTACGAGGGCTCGGCGGCGCCCCACAGCGCGGAGTCGACCTCGGTGACGGCGACGGTGCCGCCGGGGCGCAGCACACGGCGGACCTCGGCGAGCACCGCGACCGGGTCGGGCACGTGCTGGAGGACGTAGCGCAGCAGGACGAAGTCCACGCTCGCGTCCGGCAGCGGCAGTTCGGCGCCGTCGGCGACCAGCAGGGTCACCCCGGGGGCGGCCGCGTGGGCGAGCAGTTCGCCGTCGATGTCGGCGGCGACCAGTTCGGTGCCGGCGGGCAGCGCGGCGCGCAGCCGGCGGGTCACCGCGCCCGGCCCGGCGCCGAGTTCGAGCACCGTGCGGGCCGAGGACAGCCCCAGTTCGCGCAGGATGCGCAGCTCCTCGGGGAAGGAGAGCGCGGCCTGCGCCTCCAGCCGGTCGAGTTCGGCGGCGAGGCCGCCGCCGGTGGTGCGGGCGGGGTCGTAGGAACCGCCGACCGGTCGTACGGAGGTGGAGGTGCTCATCGGGGCCTCGCGATCATCGTCATGCCGTGCTTGGGGCGGAGGGTGACCAGGGCCTCGGGTTCGACCGGGAAGCCCTCGACCAGCTCCAGCCGGACGGACTGGAGCAGGGAGGCGAGCACCAGGACGGCCTCCAGCATCGCGAAGTGCTGGCCGACGCAGATCCGGTCGCCGCCGCCGAACGGCAGGTAGAGGTGGCTGGGCAGGTCGGCGCCGTCGAAGCGGTCCGGGAGGTACGCGTCCGGCCGGTCCCAGTAGTCGGGGTGGCGGTGCAGCACCCACTGGCTGACGCAGACCAGGGTGCCGGGCTCGACGTGGTAGCCGCCGATGACGTCGGGCCCGGCGGCCCGGCGGGAGATCAGCCAGACCGGCGGGTAGAGCCGCATGGCCTCCTGGATCGCCCGCCGGCAGGCCGGGAGCGCGGCCAGGTCGGCGGCGGTCGGCGGGCGGCCGCCGAGGACGCGGTCGACCTCCTCGCGGACCTTGGCGAGCTCCTCGGGGTGGCGGTCGAGCAGGTAGAGGGTCCAGGTCAGGGACTTGGCGGTGGTCTCGTGGCCGGCCATCACGATGGTCAGCACCTGGTCGCGGAGGTCCTCGTCGGAGACCAGGTGGTGGCTGGACATCAGGGTGTCCAGCAGGTCGCCGCCCGCTCCGGCGGCGCCCCCGCCCGTGCTGCCGCCGCCCGCGCGGCGGGCGGCGATCAGGGTGCGGGTGACGGTGTTGAGGAACACCCGGGCGCGGCCGAAGTCGGCGTACCGGCGGGCGGTGTCGGCCGGGTCCGGGTCCGGGGTCGGTACGTAGTGGCCGATGCAGCGGTTGACGGCGTCCACCGCGCGGGCGAAGCCCTCGCCGATGCCGTCGATGTCGGCGCCCAGGATGGCGTGGGTGAGGATGCCGAGGGTGAGCGCGGTGAGGTGCTGGTCCACCTCCAGCGGGGTGCCGGCCTCGATGGAGGGCCGCCAGCGCTCCAGCATCCCGGCGGTGGCGTCGGTGACGATGCCGTCGAAGGTGCGGACGGCGCTGGGGCGGAAGGCGGGCGCGGTGAGGTGCCGCTGGCGGGCCCAGTCGGCGCCGTTGCTGGTCAGCAGCCCGTTGCCGAGCAGCGGGCGCAGCATGGCGTCGTCCGGGGTGCCCTCCTTGGTGTAGTTGGCGCCGTTGTCCTTGAGGACGTGCCGGGCGTGCTCGGGCCGGTTGAGCAGGTAGACGGTGTCGCCGTCGGCGCGGTGCCGGGTGACGTCGCCGTAGGTGCGGGCCAGGCCGGTGATGAAGTCGAGCGGCGACTCCCTCATCAGCGCCATGTCGATGTCGTCGGCAGGGCCTGGCGGGACGGTGTGCGTAGGCACGGTGCGGACCACCCCCGTGTTTCCTCTCGGTGCTCACCCGGGACTTCCGGAATGCGTACGCGCCCGGCGAACACGTACGTACGCATTTCCCGTCGATTTCCCGGTACGCATTCGGATGCGTATGTCGATACGTATTCTGATGCGTATTCAAGGGCGCGGGACGCCTGAAATCTACCGCACCCGCCGCACGTGCTCAATACTTAGCCCGGGCACCGGAAGTGAGGTCTTGGCGGCCAATTGCGGCCGTGTCATTCTTCATTCGTCGGCAGCGCCGGGAAGCACGAAAGTGCCGAGGCCTGCCGACGACCAACCGGAATCCAGAGAAAAGGAAAATTCTCATGGCTTTGGACCAGAGGAAGCGGGCCGAGTTCGTCAACGGCTACACCCGCGCCCTGATCAGCGCCTGGTCGAGCGAGGAGTACGCGGCCCGCCTGCGTACCGACGCCCGCGCCGCCCTCGCCGAGGCCGGCCTGGAGCTCCCGGCCGACGCCGAGATCGTCATCGTCCAGACTGCCGCCGAGGGCGAGCAGGAGGGCAACCTCGAGGTGCAGGTGGAGCTGTACGAGATCGGTCTGGCGACCGGCCGTTACGAGTTCCACATCCCGGAGACCCCGCAGATCGACACCGCCGAGCTCAGCGAGGGCGACCTGTCGGACATCGCGGCCGGCGGCAACTCCTGCTGCTGCCCGTGCTGCTGCTGCACCTGATCCAGCCGGGAAACCCGCAAGCCGGGCAAGGCGCCCGGCCGGTCGACCTGATGACCAGGCCGACCTGATCACCCCACCAAGGAGCGATCCACAGTGGCGACTGCCGTCGGGGAACACCCCGTCTCAGTCCGCGGCCTTCGCAAGAGCTACGGCGACTGGCACGCGGTCCAGGGTCTGGATCTGGACATCCACCAGGGTGAGGTCTTCGCCCTGCTCGGGCCGAACGGCGCGGGCAAGACGACGACCGTCGAAATCCTGGAAGGCGTCCGCCAGCGAACCGGCGGTGACGTGCGGGTCCTCGGCTGCGACCCAGCCGAGGACCGGCGCGACTGGCGCGCCAGGATCGGGGTGGTACCGCAGACCACCGGCGCCTACTCGGACCTGACGGTCCGTGAGGTGGTCGAGCACTTCGCGGCGTTCTACCCGAACCCGCTCCCGGTCGGCCAGGTCATCGACATGGTCGGACTGGGCAAGCACGAGAAGAAGCAGAGCACCGACCTCTCCGGGGGACAGGCCCGTCGGCTCGACGTCGCGGTGGGCATCGTCGGCGACCCGGACCTGATCTTCCTCGACGAACCCACCACCGGGTTGGACCCGGTGGCCCGCCGGGAGGCCTGGGACCTGGTCCGCTACTTCTCCGAGCGCGGTCGTACCACCGTGCTCACCACGCACTACCTCGACGAGGCCGAGGCGCTGTGCGAGCGCGCCGCGGTGATCGTCGCCGGCCGGGTGGTCCAGTGCGGGCCGCTGGCCGAGTTCGGCGGCCGAACGCAGACTCCGACCACGGTCTCCTTCCGGATTCCGCCGGAGCTGGCCGGCCGCACGCTGCCGTCGTTGCCACCCGGGGCCGACCCGGCCCCGGTGGGCGCGGACGGCGTGCTCAGGATCGGCACCCACGCCCCGACCGCGCTGCTCGCGGCGCTGGTCCCGTGGGCGCACCAGGCGGGGGTGGGCGAGCTGCCCGAACTGCGGGTGCACCGGCCGACCCTGGAGGACGTGTACCTGGACCTGATCAGGGAGCACGCCGACGGCACCGACCGAGGCGCCGACACCACCCAGCTCATCTCCGAGGCGGGCACGCGATGACCCTCACCCAGCCCGGCACGACCGCCCCGGTCGCCGACACCCCCCGGGCGGCCCGGCACACCGGCCGGCTGCCCGGTATCTGGCGGGCCGGCGCGGCCCGCTCCAAGGTCGAACTGCGCGCGTTCTTCCGGAACAAGCAGTCGCTGGTCTTCACCCTGATGTTCCCGGTGATCCTGCTGGTCGTCTTCGGCTCGATCTTCTCCGGGAAGGTGGCCGGCACCGACACCGACCTCAAGCAGGTGTTCATGGCCGGCATCATCGCCGCCGGCGTGATGAGCACCTCCTTCTCCGGCCTCGCGATCAACATCGCGATCGAGCGCGACACCGGCACCGTCCGGCGGCTCGCGATGACCCCGATGCCCAAGTCGGCGTACTTCGTCGGCAAGCTGGTGCGGGTCATCGTCACCACCGCGCTGGAGGCCGTGCTGCTGATCGGCATCGCGCTGGCCCTGTTCGGGCTGCCGCTGCCCAGCACCCCGGAACGCTGGTTCACCCTCGGCTGGGACCTCGCGCTCGGCACCGTCGCCTGCGCGATGGCCGGCGCCGCCTACTCGGCGCTGATCCCCAACAGCCGGTCCGCGGCGGCGATCGTCACCCCGGTCTTCATGGTGCTGCAGTTCATCTCCGGCGTGTTCTTCCCGTTCGGCCAACTCCCCGCCTGGATGCAGACGGTGGCGGCGTTCTTCCCGGTCAAGTGGATGGCCCAGGGCTTCCGCTCGGTCTTCCTGCCGGACTCCTTCACCGCCGTGGAGCCCGCCGGGAACTGGGAACTGGGCCACATCGCGCTGGTCCTGGTCGCCTGGTCGCTGGCCGGCCTGGTGCTGACCGCCTTCTCCTTCCGCTGGCGCGGACCCAAGGTCCGCTGAGACCTCCTCGGAGCTGGAACATGACGACGGCACCGGTGCGCCTGCCGGAACACCTGATCCACCCGTTCGCCCCCGCCGGGCGGGCGAACCCGCACCCGGCGTACCGGTGGCTCCGGGCCAACGACCCGGTCCACCACGACCCCGCGTCCCGGCTCTGGCTGGTCACCGGGCACGCCGACTGCGCGACGGTGCTGCGCGACCCGCGCTTCTCCGCCGCCCAGGGCCAGCGGGAGCGCGCCCGCGAGGACGCCCTGCCGCCGTCCATGCTCACCACCGACCCGCCGGACCACCAGCGGCTCCGGGCCCCGGGGGCGCTGCTCCTGGGGCCGGCGGCCGTCCGCTCCCTCGCCGACGGGCTCGCCGAGGACGTGGACGCGCTGCTCGACCGGCTGCCGGAAGGCGGGCGGGTGGACGCCGTCGCCGACCTCGGCCGGCCGCTCGCCACCGCCGTGTACGCCCGGCTGTTCGGCCTGCCCGCGACCGAACTGCGGCGCTTCGAGGCACTCGCCCGGGCCGCCTCCGTCAACCTCGACCCGATGGTGCCCCCGGCCCGCGCCGCCCTCGGCCGCAGCGCCGCCACCGCGCTCACCCACTACCTGGACGGGCACACCGGCCGGGTCGAGGGCCGGGACGTCCCGCTGGCCGCCCTGGCCGCCGACGACCGGCTCAGCCGCGCCGAGATGCTCGGCGTCCTCAACCTCGCCGTGATCGGCGGCTGGCAGCCGCTCGCCGAGTTCATCGGCAACGCGCTGCACCTGCTGCTGCCCGACCGCCCGGCCGTCGCCCGGCTCGCCGCCGCCGACGAGGAGCTCGCCCGCCTCGCGGTGGACGAACTGCTCCGGCTGGAGGCCCCGATCCCGTTCACCGCCCGGGTCACCACCGACCGGGTCGAACTGGCCGGCGGCGTGCTGCCGGCCGGCGCCCGGGTCCTCGCGGTGCTCACCGCCGCCAACCGCGACCCGGAGGTCTTCGCCGACCCGGACGGGCTCCACCTCGACCGCAGCCCCAACCCCCACCTCGGCTTCGGCGGCGGCCCGCACTTCTGCCTGGCCGCCCCGCTGGTCCGGCAGACCGCGGCCCTGCTGCTGCCCCGGCTGGTGCGCCGCTTCCCGGCCCTGCGCGGCCCGGCCGGCGCCCCCGACTGGGACCAGTGCCTCGTGCCCCGCCGACTGCGGGCCCTGCCGATCTCGCTCGGGGGTGAACTGTGACCACCTACGACGTCATCGTGGTCGGCGCCGGAGCGTCCGGGCTCAACTGCGCCCGACTGCTGTCCCGGGAGGGCCTGCGGGTCGTGGTGCACGAGGCCCGGGAACGGCTCGGCGGGCGGATCCGCACCTTCCGGCCCGCTGACGGCGGCCCGCCGCTGGAACTCGGCGCCCAGGTCGTGCACGGCGAGCACAACCCGGTCCACGCACTGCTCGGCCCCGTCCGTACCGCGGCCGTCCCGCGCCGGGTCACCGCCCGGATCGTCGAAGGCGGCGCGGACCGGCCGATGGGTGAACTCGGCCGCGGTCGGCGCGCCCCGTGGCAGCTGGAAGCCATGCTGCGGCGCACACCCGGCGTCACCGGACTGTCCGTCGGCACCTGGTTGCGCGCGAGCGGCAGCACGGGCCCGGAGGCGGTGGCCGCCGGTGAGTGGTTCCGGCAGAACTGGGCCACCGCGCTGGAGGAGCTCAGCGCCGCCGGAGTCGCCGCCGCGCACCGCGGGGACACCGTCGGCGAGGGCGAGTTCGCCGTCGACGGCGGCTTCGCCCGGCTGCCCGAGCGGCTCGCCGACGGGCTGGACGTCCGACTCGGCTCAGTGGTCCGGGAGTTGTCGTACGAGCCGGGTCAGGCCACGGTACGGACGGACGCCGGGAGCGCGGTCGCCCGCGCTGTCGTCGTCACGGTCCCCCCGGCCGCCCTCGGCGGCATCGCCGGGCTGCCCGGGGCGAAGGTCCGGGCCGCCGCCGCCCTGCCCGCCGGGGACGGCTGTTGCGCCGTGGTCACCCTGGACCGGCCCGCGCCCGACACCGTGATCGTCTTCGACGTGGACGGCCGCACCGGCTTCACCCGCTGCGCCGCCGGGCGCCCCGAGGTGCTGGTGGTCGCCAAGGCGGGGGCCGCCGCCTCGCTGCGCGCGGCCGTCGCCGACCGCACGGCGCTGGCCGACCAGCTGGCCACCGCCCTGCCCTGGACCTCCGGCGCCGCCGTCCTGGACACCGTGGTCGCCGACTGGGGCCGGGACCCTTACGCGGGAGGGGCGTTCACCGCCCCCCGGGCCGGGTCGGAGGACGCCGCCAGGCGGTGGGCCGAGCCGGTCGACGACACCCTCTTCTTCGCCGGGGAGGCGACCGTCACGGGCGAGCGACTGCCCTGGGTGCAGGGCGCCCTGGCGAGCGGCGAGCGGGCCGCCGAACAAGTCCTCAAGGCCCTCCGATGAACGCCCTCCGATGAACGTGAGCCCGATGACCGTGCACCACGGCTGGTACCTGCTGGCCTTCCGAACCGAACTGGCCGACGACATCACCCCGTTGGCGATCGGAACGCGCCGCCTGATCGCCGTCCGGGACGGCGGGCGGGTCCGCGTCCTGGACGCCAACTGCCCGCACCGCGGCGCCCACCTGGGCTACGGTGGGCGGCGCGAGGGCGACTGCGTGGTCTGCCCCTTCCACGGCAAGCGGATCGGCCTCGGCGACCCGTCCAAGCACTGGTCCGTCGCCGAGCACCGGGTGCTGGAGTGGGGCGACGCCGTGTTCGTCCGGCTCTCCGACCACCCGGACGGCGACCGCGGTTTCGAGCGGGCGGTCCAGGGCTGGCAGGACGAGTACCCGCTGGTCGCGGCCGTCGCCCTGCCGGTCGCGGTGCCGTCCGAGTACGTCGTCGAGAACGCCTTCGACCCGGACCACTTCAAGGCCGTCCACGGCGTCCCCGGCAACCGGGGAATGGCCACCCGGGCGGGCGAGCACGGCGAGCTCGTCATCGAGGGCGAGTTCCTGATGCAGACCTCGCCCTGGCAGGACGCCCGCACGCTGGAGGAGATCCGCTGGGAGGCGGTGCGCACCGGCCGGGTCCGCTGGGACTTCAAGCCGCGCTTCCACGCCCAGGCGTTCAGCCCCAACGTGGTGGTCACCGAGTTCGGCCCGCCCGAGACCCGGCAGGTCATCGTCACCGGCTCCGTCCCGACCGGGGACGGCGGCTGCGTCGCCCGGGTCGCCATCGGCGTCCGCGAGGACCAGCGGGCGGCCCTGCCGGCCCTGCTCGGCGGCAGCGAGAAGGCGCTCGCCGAGGACAAGGTGGTCTGGGAGCACCTGGACCACACCATGACCCCGCGCTACGACGCCCGTGACGAGCCGGTGCTCGCCTTCCGCCGGTTCTGCGCCGACTTCGGAGCCCGACTTGACGACTGACCTGCACCTCCACCGCCAGGGCGAGGGCCCGGCCGTGCTCTGGATCCACGGCTACACCATGGACTCCACCACCTGGCAGCCGCTGTGGGACCGCCTCCCCGGCTACACCCACATCGGCGTCGACCTGCCCGGCCACGGCGGCTCCGCCCCGCTCCCCCCGGGGCTGACGCTCCCCGCCCTGGCCGGGCAGCTGGCCGAGGTGGCGGCGGACACCGGGGCCCGCCGACTGGTCGGCCTCTCCTTCGGCTCCGTCTCGGCCCTCCAGCTCGCGCTCCAGGAGCCCGCGGCGCTCGACCGCCTGGTCCTGGCCGCCCCCACCCTGGCCGGCACCCCCAACGAGGACTCCGCCCGCGTCCGCTACCAGCAGCTGACCGTGCTCCACCGGATGGTCGGCCCCGGCGAACAGCTCGCCGACCTCTGGATGCAGTCCCCGCCGGACATCTTCACCGGCACCCGGCGCCACCCCGAACTCCGGGCCGCCCTGCGGGACGTGGTCGCCCGGCACAGCTGGGCCGAACTCGGCAACCGCGCCATGGACGCGCTCACCGCCCACCGGCACACCGTGGACGACCTGCGCCGGATCACCGCCCGCACCCTGGTCGTCCTCGGCGAGGAGGACATGCCCGCCTTCACCCGCAACGCCGAGCTGCTCCGCGACACCGTCCCGGACTGCCGGCTGGCGACCCTGCCCGAGACCGGCCACCTCCCGCTGCTCGAACGCCCCGACGCCTGCGCCGAGTTGCTCGCCGCCCACCTCGCCTGAGCCCCCCGGCCGTCCAGGTCGCATTCACGCCGGTGCCGGGCCGCTGCTGCACCGGACGGGTGTCCACCACCCTCCGCCCCACCTCGTCCGCCGCCGCCCGTACGCCCGGCCTGGGTCGGCGTTTGTGTCGCTTTTTTTGCCGGGGGGGTGGCGCGGTTTGTCTCGCGCTCCCCCCCGCCCCCCCGGAAACCCGGGGGGGGGGGAGCCCCCCCCCCCCCCCTCCCCCCCCCGGAACCGGGGGCGCTACTCCTGGAGGAACGTTTCGCTGAAGCTGGTGCCGTTGGAGCCGAGGCCGCTGGTGGTGGCCTCGTAGGCGCCGTTGGAGCTGGGGTCGAGGGCGACCGGGCCGGCCGAGCCGAGGGACTTGCCGTTGACGGTGGCCGAGGTGAAGTTCAACGTCCCGAAGTCGGGGTAGGCGCCGGTCGGCGACTCGATGATGACCTCGGCGCTGGTCCGCTGGGCGCTGGTGGACTTGGTGGTGGTGTAGGTCCAGCCCTTGGAGGAGTCGGTCAGCTTGAGGGTGTACCGGTTGCTGCCGGCGTAGGTCACCGAGGCGCTGATGTGGTCGCCGGCCGACACCGGGTACGAACTGAGGCTGAGGTAGACCGGGTTGGCCGGGTACATCTCGTACCAGGCCTGGTTGACCGGGCTGCCGCTGGAGCAGTCGGTGGCCACGCCGGTCTGCTCCACGCTGGAGGAGCCGTACCCGTCGATGCCGACCCACGGGGCGTAGAGGTCGTTGGTGGAGTTGCAGGTCGCGGCGGGCTCCGTCCAGGAGGCCGCGACCGAGCTGAAACCGCTGCCCTGGGCGGCGTAGCCGCCCCAGTTGTAGCCGTTGGTGTTGTACGAGAGGGGGCGGAAGGCGAGCCCCTGGACGGCTGCCGCGGTGCTGGGGGCGGCGGGGGCGGCCAGGGAGGTGGCGGCGGCCGCGAGGGTGACGACGCGGACCAGGAATCTGCGCATGGTGGCTCCTTCGTGAGGGGACGAACAGGAGCGCACGCGCCAACGATGGCCGTGGGGGCGGCCGTTGGCGGGTGGCAGTACAGCTTGAGCCGACTGTCATGACCGGGGCAAGAGGATCAGGGGGAAGGTTGGCCAAGCCATTGCACTGTCGGGTGCACTTCTTGACGATCCGCCCGAGCCGCCAACGGGCCGCGCCCCGGCGGCAGTTGCTCGACGGGGCGCGGTACGAACCGGGGCGGAAGGGGATCAGGTCACCCGGACCGGGCGGACCTCGACCAGGTCGCCCGGGGCGGCCGGCATCCAGCGGGCCCAGGCGACCGCCTCGGCCTCGTCGGCCACGTCGATCACCCAGAGACCGCCGAGGTGTTCGTGGCCCTCGCGGTAGGGGCCGTCCGAGACCGGGGTCTGCGGGCCGCCGGGGACGCCGCCGGGCACCACCAGGCGGGCGCTGCAACTGCGGCGCAGGCCGCCGCCGTAGCGGACGGTGACGCCGGCCTCGTGCAGTGCCCGCCCGAACCGCGCGTGGGCGGAGTCGAGTTCGGCCTGCTCGGCCTCGCTCAGTCCGTTCCAGACCCGCTCGTCGCCGTGAATGAGCAGGGTGTATTCCATCGTTCTCTCTTCTCCGTCCAGCTGCTACATCTGTCGGCTCGCCAGCCGGGCGAAGAGCCCGTCCCGGTCGGCCAACAGCTCCTCGTACCGGCCCTGCTGCACCACCCGGCCCTGGTCCATCACGATGATCCGGTCGGCCTCGGCGACGGTGGACAGTCGGTGGGCGATCACCACCCGGGTGGCGTTGAGTCTTCGGGTGGATTCGGTGACGAGCCGCTGGGTGGGGTTGTCCAGGGCGCTGGTGGCCTCGTCGAAGAAGACGATGCGGGGCCGGGAGACGAGGGCCCGGGCGATCATCAGGCGCTGGCGCTGGCCGCCGCTGAGGGTGCTGGTGCCCTCGGACAGGACGGTGTTCATGCCCATCGGCATGGCCGCGATGTCCTTGTCGATGCCGGCCATCTCGGCGGCGGCCCAGGCGTCGTCCAGGGTGTGGTTGGTGGAGCCGACGATGTTGGCCTTGATGTCCCCGGCGAGCAGGGCGCCGTTCTGCAGGACCACCCCGCACTGGCGCCGGACGGCGGAGACCTCCAGCTCGCCGAGGTCCTGGCCGTCGTAGAGCACGGTGCCGCTCTCGGGGCGCTCGAAGCCGAGCAGCAGCCGCAGCACGGTGGACTTGCCGCTGCCGGACGGGCCGACCACGGCGACGAACTCGCCGGGCTCGATGCCGAGGGTGACGTCCTGGAGGGCGGCCGGGCCGTCCTCGCCGTAGCGGAAGGTCACGTGGCTGAGGCCGAGGCGGCCGGAGAGGTCGCCCGGGTCGGCCTTGCTGTCGTCGACCTCGGGCTTCTCCTCCAGGATCGGCCGCAGCCGCTCCAGCATCGGCACCACGCCCATGGCGGTGACGGCCGCCGAGGTGAACTGGAGGCTGGAGGCGATCAGCAGGTTGAAGGCGGTGAAGAAGGAGAGGAAGACCGGCACCGGGACGTCGCCGTCCAGCGGCCCGGCGATCACGCCGAAGACGACCACCGAACAGACCAGCGGGAAGCCCGCGTTGAAGGTGGTGACGGCGTTCTGCACCCGGCGGGAGGAGGCGGCCAGGCCGCGGCCCTTGCCGAGTTCGGCGGCCCACACCCCGAACACCCGGTCCTCGGCCGCGGTGACCCGCAACTTGGGCACGGCGGTGAGGAGTTGGAAGACCCGGGCGGACATGGACTGCTCGTGGGAGTACAGCCGGCGCTGCCAGCGGACCTCCAGCCGGCCGGCGGCCAGGCCGACGCCCACGCCGACCAGCACCAGCAGGGTGGCCAGGCCGGCCAGCCGCAGGTCGTAGAAGTAGACCAGGACGAGGTTGGCGAGGCCGGTCAGCAGCCCCAGGGTCGCCGTGGTCATCATCCCGGAGAGGGTCTCCTGGGCGGCGCTGACGCCGAGCACGGTGGTGCCGAGCTCACCCGTGGAGTAGTTGGCGAAGAACGGCGCGGGCAGCGAGAGCAGCCTGGTCCAGACGCCGACCTGCATCGCGGCGGTGGAGCGGCTCTCGATCCGCAGTACGGCGATGTTCTGCACGATGGAGAGGGCGGCGACGGCCATCGCGGAGCCGATGACGACCAGGGCGCCCTCGGTGATCAGGTTGCGCTGGGCGTGGGCGACGAAGGTGCCCAGCACCTCGCCGGTCATGATCGGGACGAGCAGCCCGATCAGCGCGACCAGGGCGGCCATCCCGGTGAACATCCACAGGTCCTGCCGGTTGTTGCGCAGGCCGAAGCGGAGCAGGGCGGAGACGGACCGGACGGCGGAGGGCAGCGGCCGGTAGAGGACGGTGGCCTTGTTCTGCAGTTCGGCGGCGAGCTTCGGGGTCAGCGGGGTGACGGCGCCGCCCTCGGCGAGCACGTAGCCGGTGCCGAGCGGCAGCAGGGCGACGGGGGCGCCGGCCTTGCGGTAGCCGACCATCGCGCCGAGGTCGTCCCGCCACCAGGTGCCGTCCAGCCGGACGGAGCGGGTGCGCACGTGCGAGGCCAGGGCGATCGCCTGCAGCCGGTCCAGCCGGTGCTGGTGGCCGGTCCCGGCCACCGGGGCGGTGACCGCGAAGCCCTCGTGGGCGGCGACCAGCCGGGCGGCGGCCAGGGTGGGCTCGTCGCCGGTGGCGTCGCCGATCCGCAGCCGGGAGGAGGTGTCGCGCAGGATGGTCTCGAAGCCGCGCGCGGAGTCGGCCAGGGTGCCGGCGTCGCGCTCCTGGCGGGTGGCGATCTGCTCGGTCTCGGTGCCGCGGCGGCCCTCGATCCGGCGGTCGACGGTGTCCAGCAGCCGCCCGCAGTGGGCGGCCAGGCGCTCCCAGAGACCGCCCTGGTCGAGCAGTTCGCGGGGGGAGCGGGCCCGGACGGTGGCCGGGCCGGCGGCGACCAGCCAGTCCCGTTCGGTCAGCAGGACCTCGGCGCCCTCGGTGAGTTCGCCCGTCGCGCCCTCGGGCGCCTCGACGCCGCCCTGCTCGACCCGCACCCACTGGAGGCCGTCCACCGAGCGCAGGGCCTGGCCCTTCTTGAGGGCGGTCGGCCCGGCCGGGTCGAGCGGGGTGAACTCGCGCGGCGGCAGGGTGTCGCGCAGCGCGCCGGCCAGCGCGGTGAGGCCGCGGGCCAGGCCGGCCAGGAACTGGTCGGCGGCGAGCCGCGGTCCGTCCTGCTCCCGGCTCCGGTCGGCGGACAGCGCCTCGACCCGGGAGGCGGGGAGGAAGGCCGCGTCGGCGCCGAGCACCGGGCGGGCGACGATGCCCCGGCGGGCCCCGTCGGCGGCCGCGCCGGGCACCAGGGTGCCCGCCTCGATCCGGCAGAGGAAGTGCCAACGCCCTTGGGGCACACCGGAGTCGAGGTGGACGGCGAACAGGTCGACGGCCCCGGAGCGGACCAGCAGCAGCTGCCCGGGGTCGTCCAGCACGAGGTAGCGTTCGGACCGCGACTCGGCCGCCTCGGTGAGGGCGGGCGAGAACGCCTCGGTGGACAGACTCACAGTTCGTCCTCCTCCTCGCGGCGCGCGGACTCGATCAGCGCCGTGTAGTGCCCGCCGAGCGCCAACAGCTCGTCGTGGGTGCCGCGTTCGACGATGGAGCCCTCGTGCAGCACGATGATCTCGTCGGCGTCGCGGACGGTGGAGAGCCGGTGGGCGATGATCAGACAGGCGCAGCCGCGGCGGCGCAGGTTGTCCATGATCACCCGCTCGGTCTCCGGGTCGAGCGCGCTGGTCGCCTCGTCGAGCACCAGCAGGGTGGGCTCGCCGGCCAGCGCCCGGGCCAGCTCCAGTCGTTGGCGCTGGCCGCCGCTGAAGTTGCGGCCGCCCTCCAGGACCGGGCTGTGGATGCCGCCGGGGCGGGTCATCACGGTGTCGAAGACGGCGGCGTCGCGCAGCGCGGCGGTGACCGCCTCGTCGGGGACGTCGTCGTTCCAGAGCGTCAGGTTGTCCCGGACGGTGCCCTCGAACAGCGAGATGTCCTGGTCGACGTAGGCCAGTGAGGAGGCCAGCACGGTGCGGGAGATCTCCTCGCGCGGCCGCCCGTCGAGCAGGATCCGGCCGGACCACGGGGCGTACAGGCCGGTGAGCAGCCGGCCCAGGGTGGACTTGCCGCTGCCGGAGCCGCCGACCACGGCGACCCGGCGGCCGGGCACGACGGTCAGGCTGAGGTCCTTGATGATCGGCTCGGAGAGCGGGCTGTAGCCGAAGCGGACGTCCTCGAACTCCAGGGTGCCGTCGAGCTTGGGCCCGGCGGGCGGTTCCGGCCGGGCGAAGGCCGCGGCCACGGGGTAGCGCTCGACGTCGTACAGCCGCTTGATGTCGGCGGTGACGTCCTGGAGCCGGCCGCCCAGGTTGGTGAGCTGGGTGACGGGGCGGCTGAGCGCGGCCAGCAGGGTCTGGAAGGAGACCAGGATGCCGACGCTCATCGCGCCGTCCACCACCCGCTGGCCGCCGACCAGGAGGATCAGCCCGCTGTTGAGCGCGGCGAGCATCGGCGGCACGACGGTGAGCACGGCGCTGGGGATGCCGAGCTTCTGCTTGGCGGTGACGACCTTGGCGAGGAAGCCGGCCCAGCGGCCGAAGGCGTCCTGCTCGGCGCCGGTGGCCTTGACGGTCTCGATCAGCGAGAGGGTGGTGAAGGTGGTCGCGGTGAGGTTGCCGCGGTCGGTGCGCAGCGCGGCCACGGCGTCGGTGCGGGCCCGGGCGACGGCCTGCAGCACGACCACGTTGAGCAGCGCCATGCCGACGCCGACGACGCCGAGCAGGACGTCGTAGCGGATCAGCACGGCCGCGTAGAACAGCACCAGGCCGAGGTTGATCACGGTGAGCGCGAGGTCCCGGGAGAGGATCTCGGCGACCACGTCGTTGCCGGACACCCGCTTGGCGACCTCGGCCGGTCGGCGCTGGAGGAAGAAGTCGACCGGCAGCCGCAGCAGGTGGCGGAAGAACCGGGCCGAGCTGACCAGCCCCATCCGGATCTCGATCCGCAGCAGGTAGTGCCGCTGGACGGAGGTCAGCACGAAGACGACGACGGCGGTGCCGGTCATGGCGGCCAGCAGCGGGAGGAGGTAGCCGCTCCCGCTGCCGGCCAGGACCCGGTCGATGAACACCCGGGTGTAGGCGGGGATCGCGATGCCGGGCAGCACCAGCAGCAGGCTGGCGAGCAGCACCAGCGGCATGGCGCGCCCGGTCGGGAGCCGGCGTTCGAGCAGGGCGGGGCCGATGCCGCCCTTGTCGCCGCCGGGCTCGAAGCCGGGGCCCTTCTCGAAGGAGAGCACGATGCCGGTGAAGCCGGAGTCGAACTCGTCCCACTCCATCAGCCGGGGGCCGCTGGCCGGGTCGTTGACGGCGACGACGGTGCGGCCGTACCGGGTGCGGATGCCCTCGACGACCATGAAGTGCTGGAAGGCCCAGAAGATGATGACCGGGCCGTCGAGGTCGCGGAGCTTCTCGGCCTCGGTCTGGTAGCCGCGGGCGGTGAGCCCGTACGTGCGGGCGGCGTTCAGCAGGGTGGAGGCGCGGGCGCCGTCGCGGGAGACCCCGCAGACGCCGCGCAGGTCCTCCAGCGGGACCCAGCGGCCGTGGTAGCCGAGGATCATGGCGAGGCTGGCGGCCCCGCACTCCACCGACTCCATCTGCAGGACGGTGGGGACGGCGTGCCGCCAGCGCCGCGGCGCGGCCGCCCGGGTGGGGCGGCCGCGGCGGCGCTGCGGCTTCTTCGGGTCCGGCTCCGGCACGGGGGCGGAGGCCCGGGTGCTCTCCGGGACGGTCGCGGTCATCGGTGCCTCCTCTCAGCGGCCGAGGATCAGGTTGAACGGGGTCTGCCGGCCGACGTTGATGGTGGCGGTGACGGCGACCTGGGTGCCCAGCGGGTCGGGCGGTCCGCTCTGGGAGGTCCAGGCGAAGCCGCTCGGGGTGTTCGGGTCGGGCGTGAGGTCGACGACGACCAGCCGGGGCGCGTCCTTGCCGAGGTAGCGCTGGGCGGCGAGGTCGCCGCCGACCAGGCCGGAGACGGCCTCCCGGGTGAGCGCGTACGGGCTGACCGAGCTGACGGTGCCGCGCAGCAGGCCGAAGGCGCCGGCCGGGGTGGTGGACACGTTGAGGTCGACCTGGTCGCCGGGCTCCAGTCCGACGGTGCGGGTGGCCGGCACGAAGACCATCGCGACCATCCGCTCCTGCGGGTCGTCGACCCGCTCGACCGAGGCGACCGGCGAGCCGGGGGCGACGACCTGGCCGTCGGTGACCGACAGCCCGACCACCCGCCCGCCGAACGGGCTGGTGATCTCCCGGCTGTGGCCCTCGGTGTCCTCGACCCGGACCACGGACTGGCCCTGCCGGACCTGGTCGGAGGGCTTGGCGAGGACGGTGCGGACCATCCCGCCGTACGGGCTCTGGATCATCGCGGTGCCGTGCGGGTGGGTGAGCAGGCCGGGGGCGTCGACGGTGATCGGGATCGTCCCGGCGAAGGTCCACAGCAGCGCGGCGGCCATGGTGATCATCACGACGAACAGGGCGATCCAGCCCCGCGGCGCGGCGAGCAGCGTCGGCGAGTCGAGCTCGTCCGGCTCGCGCATCCGCTGCAGCGCCTTGAAACGGAACTTCATCGTCTGGCTTCTCTCCGTGGGACGCCGACGTCCTGGCGCAGCGTCGGCGGTCGGCTGCCGATCACCAGCTCACCGACGGTGCCCTCGGTGAAGTAGTCGAGGCCGCTGGCCGCGGCGAAGTCGGCCGCGTCGCCGCCGCCGAGGCCGCAGACCGCGAGGTCCATCGCGGTGCCGACCAGGTAGAGGGTCTGGTAGAGCGCGCCGACGTGCTTGAGGATCAGCGGGTAGGCGACCGTCTCGTACTTCCACATCACCCGGCCGAACCGCGCGGTGACCAGCAGCACCACCTGCGGGTCGGTCTGCATCAGGCAGGACTCGCGGGCGCTCTTGACCAGTTGGGCGGTGGCCGGGCTCGGCGCGCTGACCAGTTCCAGCTCGTGCCGGTCCGTCGCGTAGTGCCACAGCCCGGGCTCCAGGCCCGCGCAGGAGGTCACCAGCGGGTACAGCTCCAGCTCGTGCACCGCGCCGCCGCTCGGGTACGGCCGGTCGGCCAGCTCCTGGCCGTCCCCGCCGGTGAAGGTCTGCCGCCGGCGGGCGCTGCGGTAGAGCAGCCCGCCGAGCTGCTCCAGGGTGATCGGCGCCTGCTCGTCGTGGTCGCGCACCGAGCGGCGCTGCTCCAGCACCTCGGTGAACGGCCGGTCGGTGCGGGCGAGTTCGTCCAGGTCGGGGACGGGCAGGGCGACCTTCTCGCCCGCGAACGGCGCGGGCGAGGCGGGCTCGGGGGCGAAGCGGTCGCCGAACCTGTAGGTGCCGCCGTAGCCGGCCACGCTGGTGGGCCGCCGGGTGCGGGAGTGGAAGGCCAGGTCGGCGGCGGTCCACTGGGCGAACCGCTGCTCCTCGGCCTCGGGCTCGGCGCCGGGGGCACCGTAGGCCAGCAGCCCGGCGGCGGCGAACAGCCGCAGGGTCTGCCGGACGGCGTCCAGCGGCAGGGCGCCGGGGAGTTGGGCGAGTGCGGCGGGGCTGGTCCAGCCGGCCAGGGCGGCCAGCAGGCCGGCCGCCCGGGTGGTCAGCTGGACGGCCAGCGGGCTGCCCGGGGAGCGCACCAGCAGGGCGCCGTCCTCGACCGCGGCGGTGGCGAAGCGGGACAGCTTCACCTGCCCGGTCGGGTCCGGGGTGGGCCCGGGCTCGGCGGCGCCCCGGCCGACCGGGCGCAGCCGGGCCAGCGGCTCGTCGGTGCCGGCGGCGCCGTCCGGGCCGTCGACGGCCAGGTGGACGGAGTGCTCCAGCATCCCGGCCGTGCCGAGCCGGCGGCGGGTCAACTGCCAGCGCAGCAGCCCGGCGTCGCCGTCCCGGGCCGCGACCAGGGCGGCCAGCTCCTCCTCGGTGTGCTCCCCGGCGGCCAGCGCGGCCACCGCCTCCCGGGCGCCGGGCGCCAGGTCGGGCAGGTTGAGTGCGCCGACCGGCGCGGTCAGCCGGACGGCCTTCGGGCCTAGCGGGGCGAACGCCGCGTCGGGGCGCAGCCGCAGCCGGCGCACCGTACGGGCGGCGGCGGGCAGGTGGATCCGGTCAAGGGCGGTGGTCATCGCGTCGGTACCCGGCCGTTCCTAGAAGAAGACGTTCTTCGGGTTGAGCTGCTCCTCGGTCTGCGGAGCGGCCAGTCGGCCCTGCCGGACCGGCACGTCGTAGAGCCGGCCGGGGGCGAGGCGGCGCCAGAAGTGGCGCATGCCGGGGGCGATCACCTTGACCACGGCGAGGTCGAGGTCGGGGCGGCTCTGGTCGAGCACGATCACCTCGACGCCGGCGGCGCGGGCGCGTTCGACGCAGTCCCGGACGTGTCCGGCGAGGTCGTCACCGTCGAGCGGGGCGAAGTCGGTGAGGGTGGTGGCGGCGAGCTCGCGGCCCGGCAGCAGCCAGGGCTCGTCCGCGACGGTCGCGGTCCGGCACCACTCCAGGGTCTCCAGGTCGTCGGTGCGGTAGAGGGTGTTGCCGTCCTCGTCCCGCCGGTCGATGAACGGGAGGAACTGGTTGACCTCGGTGAGCGCGCGGATCGCGGCGATCCGCGGGTCCGGGTGGGCGCCGAAGCCGACCATGATGTCCTCGACCTCGTGGAGGCGCCGGGAGATCGCGGCGAACACCGGCACGCCGAGGTCGGAGGTGAGGTCGAGCACCCACAGCTCGCGGTCCACCGAGGCGTAGAAGGCGCGCATGGTGTCCACGTACGGGTCGTTCAGCGAGTCGAGGTCGAACTCGGGCTGGGCGGTGCGGTTGTACCACCACAGGGCGACCGCGTCGCGCTCGACGACCTCGCAGAAGCCCTGGAGGATCGCCTCCTCCAGGGTGTTGCCGCTGGCGCAGCCGTTGGAGTCGCCGACGCAGTAGAAGTGCTGCTGGAGGTCGGGGTGGCCGTACCAGGCGTAGCCGGAGGGGACGAGCCGCTCCTCGTCGTGGGTGAGCGACCAGGCGCGGGTCCAGTCCAGTTCGGCGTCGACCGGGAACGGGTCGGGCACCAGGTGCAGCCGGTGCTTGGGGTCGGCGTTCCACTCGGCGCGGTTCGCGAACTGGGCGTCGGAGAACTGGAGCAGGGCGTCCATGTGGACGGCGACGGCCGGGTCGAGGTCGCGGTAGGCGGCGCGCACCACCGGCTCCTCGCCGCGCCAGACCGCCGAGTAGCGCTCGATCGCCTCGCAGATCGCGCTGACCTTGGCCTGGATCTCGGAGCGGCCCTTGCCGCCGCTCTGGCCGCGCATGTTGCGGCGCAGCAGGTCCATGTTGTCGTTCACCATGGCGAAGTTGTGGCCGGCGGTGAAGCTGTAGGTGATGCCGTTGCCGGTGTCGTCGTGCGCGCCGAGCCGGGTGATCGCGCCCAGGTGCGGGCTGATGTGGTGCTTGAGCCGGTCGTAGGTGAACTGCGGGGCCTGGACGCGGTAGCCGCCGTCGGTGGTGTGCCGGGCCGGGCTGGGCTGGAGGACGACCTTGGGGCTGCGCTCGGTGAGCAGCGCCGGGTCGCCGCAGCTGGGGCACTGGGGCTGGCGGACCAGGGTGTGCTCGGTGGTCTGCAGGGTGTTGAGGTCGAGGCTGACCATGGTGCCGGAGAGGGCGGAGCAGCACTCGTCGGCGAGGATGCGCGCGGCCTCGGTGGCGAGCAGCTGGGCGGTCATCGCCGGGCCGGCCGGGATGGCGGCGCGGGTGGGGTGCAGCGGCACGGTCTCGCCGCGCTTGCCGGCCAGGTAGCGCTCGACCTGGCGGTTGCCGCTGATCCGCTGGGCGAGGCAGCTCCAGCAGCCGGTCTCGTCGGGGCGCAGCAGCGGGCCGAGCCAGGGGGAGGTGCCGGTGGGCTTGGCGAGCAGCCAGGGGCGCCGGTCGGCCAGCCGGGCGGTGTTCAGCCGCTCCAGGGCGGGGGCGAGGTAGTCGTCGGTGAGGGCGACGACCATGGTGTCCGGGCCGCCCTCGACGGCCTGGTCCTCGGTGACGGCGCGGGCGCGCAGGCCGGTGGCGGTGAGCGCCTCGACCAGCGGGGCGGCCTCGGCGGCGCCGAGGGCGAGCACCAGCAGCTCGGTGGTCCGGGCGGCCTCCAGGGCGACGGCCGGGTCGACGCCCTGGGCGTCCCAGTAGGCGAGCACGTGGTCCGGCAGTTCGGGCCGGCCCTCGGCGAGGTGCCCGGCGGCCTCGTAGCGGCGCAGTGCGGTCAGCGCCTGGCCGAGCGGGACCTCGGCGCCCAGTTCCTGGAGGATCTCGGCGACGGTGCGCCGTCCGTCCAGGTAGGGCAGGAGGCGCACCGCGGCGGCCCCCGGCACGAGGTAGTCCTGACCCTCTCCGAGCAGGAAGACCTTTTCTCCCACCGTCTCGGTGAGGAAATGGGCCTTGAGCCGCGGTCGCTCCATAAGTCATCCCCCTGTGTTCACAAGTTCGTTGCGAGTATTCGAGCACGGCGCCAATTGGGCTGTACATACTGCATATCCGTCGGCGCCGTCGAGTTACGCATCGCGTGGAATTGCGTATTCCGTTCGGCCGGTACGTATCCCCGTACGTATTCGCCCGGAACGTTGACAGGGGGGTGCGGCAGGCGATACTGGTGTGTCCGCACGCGGGTACGACGGGGGGTTGCGGTGCCGACTGGAGTTTTGCTGCACCGGGAAACGGAGCTGGCGGAGCTGGCGCGCGCGGTGGCCGGGGCGGCTGCCGGCCGTTCCGCTGTCGTGCTGGTCAGGGGCGCGCGGGGGACCGGGAAGAGTGCGCTGCTGCGAGCCGCGCTGGCCCGGCTGCCGGAGGGCGCGGTGGTGCTGCGGGCCCGATGTCACGACAACGAGCGGGACTTTCCGTACGGCGTGGTGCGCCAGCTCTTCGATCCCTTCATGCGCATGACAACAGGTTCGGCGTCAGCTCCGCAATTCCCGGGCGAATCACCCGGGGAATTCCCCGTCGCGGCCCTCGGCGGAGATCTGCCGGACGCCCTCGGAAGAGCCCTCCCGGCCGGTTCCGAAAACGCCGGGAACGGGCGCGAAAGGGTGCTGAACGACCTTTTCCGCGCGGCCCGTTCGCTCACCGCCCGGACCCCCGTCGTGATGGCCGTGGACGACCTCCACCTGGCCGACGAGGAGTCCCGGCAGTGGTTCTCCTACCTCGCCCGCCGGCTCGACGGCCTGCCCGTCGCCCTGCTCGCCAGCACCGCCGACGAGGCCGCCGACCCGCTCGCCGCCGAACTCGCCGCCCTGCGTCACGCCCGCACCCTCACCCCCGGCCCGCTCTGCGACAGCTGCGTGGCCGAGCGGGTCGCCGAGGAGTTCGACGCCCCGGTCGACCCGGAGCTCGCCGCCGTCTGCCACGACCTCTCCCGCGGCAACCCGCTGGTGGTCGAGGAGCTCACCGCCCGGCTGGCCGCCGCCCGGATCAACCCCGGCTCGCCCGACCTCGACAAGGTCCTCCGGATCGGCGCCGGCACCCTCGCCGACACCACCCTCAGCTGGCTGCGGCAGAGCCACCCCCGGGCCGCCGAACTGCTCACCGGCCTCGCCGTCCTGGGCACCGGCGCCGACCTCGCCACCGCCGCCCTGCTGACCGGCCAGGGCGAACTCCTCGCCGACGAGGCCCGGGAGGCGCTGCACCGCACCGACCTGATCGAACCCGGCCCGCCGGAGACCTTCCGGCACGAGCTGGTCCGCACCGCCGTGCTGGCCCGCACCGACCCGCGCGTCCTGGTCGCCCTGCACGAGCGGGCCGCCGCCCTGCTCGCCCGGCTCGGCGCCCCCGCCGCCCGCACCGCCGAACACCTGATGTCCTCCGGCACCACCGGACTGGACTGGGCCGTCCCCGTCCTGCGCACCGCCGCCCGGGACGCCGCCGCCGACGGCCACTGGGACGACGCCGCCCGCTACCTCCAGCGCGCTCTCGCCGACGCCGCCGACCCGGAGCTGGTCCGCTCGCTCACCGGGCAGCTCGGCGCCGTCGAACTCCACCGCGACGTGGCCGCCGCCGCCCGCTGCGCCGCCGGCCTCGCCGCCACCCCCGACCCGGCCGAACGGGCCCGGCTGCTGCGGCCGTTCGCCGGCCCGGTGCTCGCCCTCAGCGCGGCCGGCGCCGCCGCCGTCCCGTTCGCCGAGGCCGCCGCGGCGCTCGCCGCAACCCCCGGCCCCCCGGCCGAACTGCTGCTGCCGCTCGCCGCCCAGGCCGCCCTCACCGGCCGGCGCACCGCTCTGCGGCCCGCCCTGGCCGCCCTGCGCGCCGAGCCGGCCGAGCCCGCCGGCACCGCCCTGCTCGGGGCGCTGGCCGCGCTCGCCGCCGCCGGGGGCCAGCCCCGTACGGCGGTGCGGTTGGCCGGGCGCTGCGTGCGCCGGGTCTCGCCCGCCGAGGCCGGTACGGAGGTGCTGGGCGCGGCGATGGCCTACGCCTGGACCGGGCGACTGGACGAGGCCGCCGCCTGGGCCGGCCGGGCGGTCCGCTCCGCCCAGCGCTGGAACCACCGCGGTGAACTCGCCCTCGCCCTGCTGGCCCGCGCCGACATCGCCCACCGGCAGGGCCGGCCGGACGCCGCGCTCGCCGACGCCGAGCAGGCCGCCGACCTGGCCCGGCGGATCCGGGCCGAGGACCTCGCGGGCGCCGCGAAGGCGCTGGCCGTACGGGCCCGGCTCCGGCGCGGACTGCCGGTGGACGCCGCCGCACTGGCCGGGGTCGAACTGCCCGCCGAGGCGCACCCGCTGCTGCGCGCGGTGCTGCTGGAGGCCCGCGGCCTGGTCGCCGCGCACCGCGGCGACCACCAGCAGGCGCTGCGGCTCTTCCTGGAGTGCGGGCACCAGTCGGCCGCCCGCGGTGTGGCCGATCCGGCCTGCGTGCCGTGGCGCGCCCACGCGGCCCAGGCCTACCAGGCGCTCGGCGAGCACGCCGCCGCCCGGACCATCGCGGCCGACCCGCTGCCCGGCGGTGAGACCCGGCCGCGCCCGGCCGAGGAGCGCGGCGGCCCGGCGATCGGCACCCGGGACGCCGGTCCGGTCCGGCTGACCCCGAGCGAGCGCAGGGTCACCGAGCTGGTGCTGCAGGGCCTGAGCAACCTGGAGGTCGCCGAGCGGCTCTGCCTCAGCAAGCGCACGGTGGACACCCACCTGGGCCGGATCTACCGCAAGCTGGCGATCAAGGGCCGGCCCGAACTGGGGGCCGCGGTCAAGGCGTTGTGACCGGGCCGCGGGTCGGACGGGCGGTCCGGCGCGCGCGTCCGACTCAGACCGCCGCGACGAGCCCGAACTCCGCGCCCCACGGGTCGCGCAGCACCGGCGGCTCGTCCGTGCCCGGCCTGGTCAACCGGGCGCCCAGCCGGACCGCCCGGTGGACGGCGTCGGCCGGGTCGACCGCGCCGAAGTGCGGCAGCCAGCACGGCCGGCCCTGGTCGCTCTCCACCACGCGGGCGTGGACGAAGCCGTCCAGCGCGAACTCCCCCTCCGCGCCGAGCCGGTAGCCGAACAGCGGCCCGTAGAAGGCCTCGGCCTGGACGGCGGACGGCACCCGCAGCTCGTGGCCGCAGATCGCGCCCGGTTCGTCGGCGAGCACCACGCCCTCGGCCCGGGCCCCCTCCCAGAAGCCGACCGTGACCCCGGAGGAGTCGACGGCGAGCAGCAGCCGGCCGTTCTCCCCGGCGGGCACCGGCGGCATCACCACGCGTCCGCCCAGCCGGCCGACCTGCACGCAGCAGTGCTCCGCGTCCTTGGTCGCCAGGTAGACGTTCCACGCGGCCTGCGGCGGCAGCCCGACCGGTGCGGCGCCGAAGCCGCCGATGACCTCCCCGCCCAGCACGGCCAGCTGGTAGTCCGGCGACTCGGTGACGAACTCCCAGCCCAGCAGCGCCGAGTAGAACTCCCGGCTGCCGCTCAGATCGGGAGTGATGCAGTCAGCCCAGCACGGTGCGCCGATGGCATAGCTGGTACGTCGAGGCACGAGTCGTCCTTCTCCTTGGTCATGGCGTGATCGATCAGTCCGGCGGCCTCCTCCGCCCCGCTCACGCCGGGCAGGTGCAGGCAGTGGGTCGGTGCGTCGGCGAGCAGTCCCGAGGACCCGGCCGGCCAGGTCCTGGTGGTGAACTCCCATGGTGCCAGCCGTACTTCCTCGTCGACGCTGCGGCACAGCCGGACCAGCGCCGGCGGGGCCAGTCGGGCCCGGACCGGGACGACCGGGCCGAGGCTCTCCGGCCGCACCAGCAGCACCTCGCCGCCGACCGGCGAGGTGACGGTGCGCCAGGTGCCGTCCGGCAGTCCGGCGCCGCGCAGCCAGGCCACGGCCGGACCGCGCGCCTCCAGCGGCGCGAGGTAGGGCAGCACGTGCCCGGTGCGGCGGTCCAGCACCAGCAGTCGTCCGGAGACGAACTCCCAGGAGCGCTGCGCCAGCGCGGCGCCCACGTTGGCCTGCTCCGAGTACGGCCCGCCGAGCAGCGCCACGGTGGCGCCGCCCTTGGCCAGCACCACGGCGGGGGCCAGGCAGAACCGGTCCTGGAGGGCCGCGAACGGCGGCACCGCGCCCGGGACGTTCCCCCAGCCCCGGAAGGTGCGGCGCAGCAATGGCGTTCCGTCACTGCGGCGCACCAGGAAATCGCCGGGCGCGTCCTTCCCCGGGGTGCGGGAGAATTCCACCCGCAGTTGGTCGGGGTCCCGGGAAATCCCGGTGAGGTGCGGCCCGAAATGGAACGAGATCTCGTCGCGGTCGGCCTGGACGAGGGCGATCTCCGAGCCGAAGAAGTCCAGCACGATCGGTTCGATAACCGGCACTGTCGCTCCTGGCGGATTGTTGCACATTCAATTTATGCGGCGGTCCGGAGTTCCGCCGACGGGCCTTCCCCGCCGCCCGGCCGGACTGCTCGTCGGCCGGGCGGGGCGGGGGCGGCGTCAGGTGCCGTGGCCTGCGGAAGCGGCCGTCAGTTCCAGTGCCAGTCGGCCGGGGTCGCGGCACCCTGCAGCATCTCCAGCTGGGACGCGCGGAGGTGGCTGGTGAGGCCGTTCGTGAACTGCTGCACCGACGCAGTGGCCGGGCCGACGGCCGGCGCGGTGCCCGGCGTGGCGTACGCGGAGCCGGCCAGGACGCCACTCGCGAAGGCGGCGGCGACGGCGGCGACGGCGGCGGTACAGGCGAGCTTGCGGTAGGAAAGCAGCATGAGGGTCCCCCAGGACGAAGCGCGATTCGGAAGCGGGTGCCGGCCAATTCACCGACCTGATCGGTCGGCCGTCGGTGATGACGGTCCGTAATCATCGGCGGGCCCGGCCGGGGAGCTCGCTGCTCCCCGACAACCGAAAGTCTGGAGGATGTCGAGGGCCGCCGGAAGGTGTTCGGGGCGGCAGGAAGATCGCGGTGGCACCTTGGTGCCATGACCTTCTCATGACCTTTATCCCGGCCGGTCGATCCGGAGCCCCGAAAGAAACGCTTCCGCAGTTGTCCTGACCTGCCCGTCCTGGCATGATCGGGCAGCGGACTTGTCCGGCCAAGTGCCGGAAATCGGTACGGCTGCGGGGGAGTGGTGCGCCGATGACGCGGGGGATCGACGATGCCGCGCAGGCGGTCTATCGACTGATGCTGACGGATCCTCAGCTGGATGTCGAGGGGTTGGCCGACAAGCTCGGCCTCGGCGGGGCGCAGGTCCGCGCCGCCCTCGACCAGCTCGCCGACCTGCGCCTGCTCCGCCCCTCCGAGGTCGAGGCCCCGGGCACGCCGTCCGGCGGCCTGCGGCCGGTCGACCCCCGGGTCGGGCTGCCGGCCCTGCTGCGGTACTACGAATCCGTCCAGCAGCGCGCCCAGCTGGAGTTCGAGCGGCGCCAGGCCGAGATCTCCGGCATGCTCGCCCAGTTCCGCGACGAGTCGGCCGAGGACAGCCGGCTGGAGCGGCTGATCGGCATGGTCACCGTGCAGGCCCGGATGGAGGAGCTGGTCAGCTCCGTCCGCGACGAACTGCTCACCTTCGCCCCCGGCCGGGCCCGGCCCGCCGCCTCCCTCCAGGCCAGCCGCCCCGACAACGAGGAACTGCTCGCCCGCGGGGTGTCGATGCGCACCGTCTACCTGGACGCGGTGCGCAAGGACCGGGCCACCGTCCAGCACGCCGAGTGGCTCACCGGCCTCGGCTGCGAGGTGCGCACCGTGCCCGCGCTCCCGCTGCGGATGCTGGTCATCGACCGGCGGGTCGCCCTCGTCCCGATCGACCCCGCCAACACCCTCAAGGGCGCCGTCCAGATCTCGTCACCCGGCGTGCTCGCCGCCCTGGTCTCGCTCTTCGACCAGACCTGGTCCGACGCCACCCCCTTCGGGGCCCCGCGTGAGCGCGACGAGGAGGGCCTCACCCGCCAGGAGCAGGAGCTGCTGCGCCTGCTCGGCCAGGGCTACACCGACGAGGCGGCCGGCAAGCACCTCGGCATCTCGCTGCGCACCACCCGCCGGATGATGGCCGACCTGATGGACCGCCTCGGCGCCCGCAGCCGCTTCGAGGCCGGCCTGCTCGCCGGCCGGCGCGGCTGGCTCTGAGCCCTTCGCCGCCCCTGCACCGGCCCCGCCCGGGCCGGCGCCGAAGTCCGCCCGAATCAGCCCTTTTCAGCTGTTCTGTGACGGGATCGTCCCGTGACCGCCGGGGTGGTTGGTGCACCGGGGGTCGGTGATCACCTTCGGTCTCCATATGATCGGAAGCCACGATGGTCGGACTGTACTGACCTTCGTACGTACAACCAGGGAGCGGTTCGGGTCGTCTCCCTGAGTGCGGTGCGCCAGATCGTCCGGGGCGTCGCTTCCGTCGGTGAAAGGTACGCGCATGGCAGGTCGCAGGGGCGAGAGCCCGGCTCGGGGCGAGGACGCGCCCGGGGCACTCCCGGCGGACGGTGCGGCGGGCGGCGTGCCCGGACCGCGCTCCGGCGGCCGGGCCGAGGCCCGCCGCGCCGCCCAGGGCAAGGGCGGCGGCCGGTCGGACGGCGGCTCCGGCGGTGCCAGCGGGTCCGGCACCCCCGGCGGCGCGGGCGGACGGGCGGCGGCGCGGCGCGGCGCCAAGCCCAAGAAGAACGTGAAGAAGATCGTCGCCTGGTCCGCGGCCGGCGTACTGGTGCTGATCGCGGGCGCCGGCGGCGCGATCTACTACAAGCTGAACGCCAACATCAAGTCCTTCGACGCCGACGCGATAGCCACCGACCGCCCGCCCGAGGCCAAGGCCGACGCGGACGGCAACAAGCCGGTGAACGTGCTGCTGATCGGCTCCGACAGCCGCGGCGGCAACAACTCCGACCTCGGCGGCGGCGAGGACGGCGGCGCCCGCTCGGACACCACGATCCTGCTGCACGTCTACGCCGACCACAAGCACGCCGTGGGCATCTCGATCCCGCGCAACGCGATCGTGCCGATCCCGTCCTGCAAGCTCCCCAACGGCAAGTGGACCAAGGGCGGCAACGACCTGTTCAACGCCGCCTTCTCGGTCGGCGGCAGCGACGGCGGCAACCCGGCCTGCACCCAGAACACGGTGGAGAAGGTCACCGGCATCCGGGTCGACCACACCATGGTGGTCGACTTCAACGGCTTCTCCGCGATGACCAAGGCCGTCAACGGCGTGGACATCTGCCTGCCGAAGCCGATCTACGAGGGCGACATCAACCCCAACCTGCACAAGAAGGGCAACCTCGTCCTCCCGCAGGGCAAGCAGACCGTCCAGGGGCAGCAGGCACTCGACTACGTCCGGCTGCGGCACGGCATCGGCGACGGCTCCGACATCGGCCGGATGAAGCGCCAGCAGGCCTTCATGAGCTCGCTCGCCACCAAGATGAAGAAGGACGGGCTCAGCCCCACCAACCTGCTGCCGCTGGCCGACGCGGCCACCAAGTCGCTGACCGTCGACCCGGGGCTGGACTCCGCGGACAAGCTGCTCTCCTTCGGCCTGTCCTTGAAGAACATCGACATGCACGACCTCAAGTTCGTGACCGCGCCCTGGCGCTACCGCACCCAGGACGCCAACATCGACCTGGTCCAGCCGGACGCCAACAAGCTCTGGGAGACCCTCAAGGCCGACCAGACCATCGACGGCCAGAACGCCACCGGCCAGCAGCCGGACGCCGCCGCCAGCCCGAGCGCCGCCGCCCAGCAGACCACGCCCGGCACGCCCACCGCGGCGGGCGGGGACGCCTCCAACGCCTCGGTCAAGGTCGCGGTCTACAACGGCACGCTGGTCAACGGCCTGGCCGGCAAGGCGACCGACCTGCTCAAGGGCGCCAAGTACTCGGCCAGCACCGCGGGTCAGGCGGCGAGCACCAAGTACAGGACGACGACCATCGAGTACAGCTCCAGCCAGAAGGCGAACGCCGAGAAGCTCGCCGCGCTGTTCCCGGGCGCCAGCCTGGAGCCCGGCAGCTCGCGCGGCATCTCGTTGATCGTCGGCCAGGACTTCGCCGCGGCCAACGGCATGGGCGCCGGCGCGTCCAGCGCGGCCGCCACCCCCGGCGCCCAGACGCCCGCGCAGCCGCTGCCCACCACCGTCACCAACGACGCCCGCTCGGCGGACGACGACATCTGCGCCAACACCACCTACGGCAGCGGCGGCTGAGCCCACCCGCCGGACGACCGGCCGGACCGACCGCACGACCCCCGGAGCGCGTGGCCCCGGGGGTCGTGCCATGGTGGCGGTAGCGGGGGGCCCAGCGGTCACCGGCACCGAAAGGGCGGACCCCATGCCCGAGATCGCCATGCAGTTCGACATCGCCGCGTCCCGGGACGCCGTCCTCGCCGCGCTCAACACCCACGGCGGGCTGACCGGCTGGTGGACCACCGAGGTGGACCGCGAGGGCGAGGTGCTGCTGCTCGACTTCCCCGGGGTCCCCGAGCCGTTCCGGCTGCGCCGCGAGCGGGCCGACCGGGACCGGGTGCTCTGGGCCAACGCCGGGGCCTTCCCGCCGCACTGGGCCGGCACCTGGATCAGCTGGGAGCTGGCCGACCAGCCCGGCGCCCCCGGCCGCACCCGGCTGCTGTTCCGGCACGGCGGCTGGCAGCCGGGCAGCGAGGAGGGCGTGCCGATGGTGGCCGGCACCTGGGCCGAACTGCTGGTCCGGCTCAAGGACTACGCGCAGAGCGGCAAGGCCCAGCCGCTCTTCGTCACCGCCCTGCGCCACGACCCGGAGTGACCGCCCGGCCACGGCCCGGCCACCGCCCCGCCACCAGTCGCCCACCGTTCGCCCACCGCCCCGCCACCGGTCGCCCACCAGGGCGCCGTCCGGTGGCGGGAACCGGGCACCGGGCTGAGGGTGGGCGGTGTACCGCCGTCGTACCGCCGTCCGTGCGGACGGCGGTACCGGTCGGGCCGGGCCCGACCGCCCGACGCCCCAGCCGCCCACCACCGCCTCCGGGAGGCCCAGCGATGCCCCTAGTGACCGATCCGTACCTGCCCGGCACCCCGTGCTGGATCGACCTGATGGCGAGCGACCAGCAGGCCGCGCTCGACTTCTACCGCGACCTGTTCGGCTGGCAGGGCGAGCTCGGCCCGGCCGAGTTCGGCGGTTACACCGTGTGCACCCTCAACGGCCGCCCGGTCGCCGGGATCATGGCGCGGTCCGCGCCCGAGGGCCAGCCGCTGCCGCCGGTCGGCTGGACCACCTACCTGGCCTCGGACGACGCCGACGCGGCCGGTGCCGCCATCGCCGGGGCCGGCGGCACGGTGCTCTACGAGCCGATGGACGTCGGCACGGTCGGCCGGATGCTGGTCGCCGCCGACCCGACCGGCGCGGTGTTCGGGGTCTGGCAGGCGATGGACTTCATCGGCGCGGGCGTCGTCAACGAGCCCGGCGCGCTGGTCTGGAACGAACTGAACACCGCCGACACCGAGGCGGCCGGCCGCTTCTACCAGCCGGCCCTCGGACTGCGCCCGGCCACCATCCAGGGCATGGAAGGCTACTACTCGCTGAACGTCGGCGACCGCACGGTGGGCGGCATGCAGGCGATCCCCGGGTACCTGGAGCCCGCCACCCCCTCGCACTGGATGACGTACTTCTCGGTGGACGACGCCGACTCCACGGTGGACGCCCTGGTCAAGGCCGGCGGTTCGGTGCTCCAGCCGCCGTTCGACATGCAGTCCGGCCGGATGGCCGTGGTCAGGGACCCGCAGGGCGCGCTGTTCGCCGTCGTCCAGTCGCCCGAGGCGCAGATGCCGGACTCGCCGTAACCGCCGCTCCCGGACGCGGTGGGCGACCGGATGCCGCCCTTCCGGCGACGCGCCGCCGGGAATGGGCGGCATCCCCCGCGTTCCCGGGGCAGACTGCACCCATGCTGGGGCTACCGGACGACATCCGCGCTTTCCTCTTCGACCTCGACGGGGTGCTCACCCAGACCGCAACCGTGCACGCCGCGGCCTGGAAGGACACCTTCGACGCCTTCCTGCGCGCCGAAGCCGCCCGCACCGGCGGGCCGTTCGTCCCCTTCGACGCCGTCACCGACTACGACACCTACGTGGACGGCCGCCCGCGCCTGGACGGCACCCGGGCCTTCCTGCGCAGCCGGGGCATCGACCTGCCCGAGGGCACCGAGGACGACCCGCCGAACACCCGCACCGTGCAGGGCGTCAGCCGGGCCAAGAACGACACCGTGCTGCGGCTGATCCGCGAGCGGGGCGTCGCCCCGTACGAGGGCTCGGTCGCGTACGTGCACCGGCTGCGCGAGCTGGGACTGCCCCGCGCGGTGGTCTCCTCCAGCGCCAACTGCCGGGACGTGCTGCGCTCGGCGGGCATCCTGGACCTCTTCGACGTGATCGTGGACGGCGTGGTCGCCAAGCAGCGGGCCCTGCCCGGCAAGCCCGCCCCGGACACCTACCTGTACGCCGCGCGCGAGCTGGGCGTCGAGCCCGCGCACGCCGCCGTCTTCGAGGACGCGCTGGCCGGGGTCGCCTCCGGCCGGGCCGGCGGCTTCGGCGCGGTGGTCGGGGTCAACCGCACCGGGCAGGCCGCCGAACTGCGCCGCGACGGCGCCACCGTGGTCGTCGACGACCTCGCCGAGCTGCTGTCGGCCCAAGAGGGGGAGACGTCATGAGTCCGGCCGACAACTTCACCATCGACCCCTGGCAGATCACCGAACACGGCGTGGATCCGGCCTCGTTGGCCCGCGCCGAGTCCGTCTTCGCGCTCTCCAACGGCCACATCGGCCTGCGCGCCAACCTGGACGAGGGCGAGCCGCACGGCCTGCCCGGCACCTACCTCAACGGCGTCTTCGAACTGCGCCCGCTGCCCTACGGCGAGGGCGGCTACGGCTACCCGGAGTCCAGCCAGAGCGTCATCAACATCACCAACGGCAAGATCATCCGGCTGCTGGTGGACGACGAGCCCTTCGACCTGCGCTACGGCGAACTGGTCGGCCACACCCGCTGGTTGGACTTCCGTGAGGGCCTGCTGCACCGCGAGTGCGAATGGACCTCCCCGGCCGGGCGCACCATCCGGGTGCGCTCCTCCCGGCTGGTCTCGCTCACCCAACGGGCCATCGCCGCCGTGGAGTACACCGTCGAGGCGGTGGACGGGCCGGTGCGGATCGTGCTCCAGTCCGAACTGGTCGCCAACGAGCAGCTGCCCGGCGGCCCGGAGGGCGACCCGCGGGCCGCCGCCGTGCTGGAGGCGCCGCTGCAGGCCGAGGCGCACCACGCGAGCGGTACCAAGGCCGTGCTGGTGCACCGCACCCGGTTCAGCGGCATCCGGGTCGCCGCCGGGATGGACCACGTCATCGAGGGCCCGGAGCGGCTGGACACCGTCGCCGAGGCCGAGGCCGACCACTGCCGGATCAGCGTCACCACCGTGCTGGCGCCCGGACAGCGGCTGCGGCTGGTCAAGTTCATGTCCTACGGCTGGTCCGGCACCCGCTCGCTGCCCGCCGTCCGGGACCAGGTCGAGGCCGCGCTGAACGCCGCCCGGTACACCGGCTGGGACGGCCTGGTCGCCGAACAGGCCGACTACCTCAGGGAGTTCTGGGAGACCAGCGACATCGAGATCGAGGGCGACGTCGAACTCCAGCAGGCCGTCCGGTTCGCCGTCTTCCACGTCCTCCAGGCCGGTGCCCGCAGCGAGGAACGCGCCATCCCCGCCAAGGGGTTGACCGGCCCCGGCTACGACGGGCACAGCTTCTGGGACACCGAGACCTTCGTCCTGCCGGTGCTCACCTACTGCCTGCCCGGCGCCGTCAACCAGGCGCTGCGCTGGCGGCACACCACGCTCCCGCTGGCCCGCGAGCGCGCCACCCAACTCGGCCTGGCCGGCGCCGTGTTCCCCTGGCGGACGATCCGCGGCGAGGAGTGCTCCGGGTACTGGCCGGCCGGCACCGCGGCCTTCCACATCGGCGCCGACATCGCCGCCGCCGTCGCCCGCTACGTCCGGGCCACCGGGGACCAGGAGTTCGAGCGCGAGTACGGCCTCGAACTCCTGGTGGAGACCGCCCGGATGTGGCGCTCGCTCGGCCACCACGACAGCGCCGGACGGTTCCGGATCGAGGGCGTCACCGGCCCCGACGAGTACAGCGCCGTCGCCGACAACAACGTCTACACCAACCTGATGGCGCAGACGAACCTGCGCGCCGCCGCCGAGGCCGCCGTCCGCCACCCGCGCGAGGCCGACGCGCTCGGCGTGGACACCGAGGAGACCGCCGCCTGGCGCGACGCCGCCGCCGCGATGTACGTCCCGTTCGACGCCAACCTCGGCGTCCACCCCCAGGCCGACGGCTTCACCCACCACCAGGTCTGGGACTTCGAGGGCACCCCGCCGGAGAAGTACCCGCTGCTGCTGCACTACCCGTACTTCGACCTGTACCGCAAGCAGGTGGTCAAGCAGGCCGACCTGGTGCTCGCCATGCAGGTCCGCGGCGACGCCTTCACCGACGAGCAGAAGGCCCGCAACTTCGCCTACTACGAGCGGCTCACCGTCCGGGACTCCTCGCTCTCCGCCTGCACCCAGGCCGTGATCGCCGCCGAGGTCGGGCAGCTCGACCTCGCCTACGACTACACCGCCGAAGCCGCCCTGATGGACCTGCACGACCTCGGCGGCAACACCCGCGACGGCCTGCACATGGCCTCGCTGGCCGGGGCCTGCATCGCCCTGGTGGCCGGCTTCGGCGGGCTGCGCGACCACAGCGAGACGCTGGACTTCCGGCCCCGGCTGCCCTCCGGGCTGATGCGGCTGAGCTTCTCGCTGCTGGTCCGCGGCCACCTGCTCGGCGTCCGGATCACCCACGAGGGCACCACCTACACCCTGCGCCGCGGCGAGGTGATCCACCTGCGGCACGACGGCGAGACGGTGCAGGTCAAGGCCGGCTCCCCGGTCACCCTGCCCACCACCGTCCCGCCCGCCCAGGAGCGCTGCGCCCAGCCCCCGGGCCGCGAGCCGGCCCGCCGCCAGCCCCAGGCGGGCCTGGTGAGCGGCAAGCTCGGCCAGCAGGACCACCTGGCGGCGGAGTAGCCGCGCCGGTCGCTCGCCTGTTCGGGCCCGCTCCGGATGCGGGGCGGGCCCGCACCCCGGAGGGTGGGCACGTCCGGTGACAACCGGCGCCCGGCCGACGCCCGGCGCCCGGCGAAGGGGTGCGCCCGTGGCGACCGTGGCCGAACAGATGGTGGAGGTGCTCCGGCAGGCCGGGGTCGAGCGGGTCTACGGCGTGGTCGGGGACAGCCTCAACCCGGTCGTCGACGCGATCCGCCGGGCGGACGGCATCGGCTGGGTGCACGTGCGCAACGAGGAGGCCGGCGCCTTCGCGGCCGCCGCCGAGGCCGAGCTCAGCGGTCGGCTCGCGGTCTGCGCGGGCTCCTGCGGCCCCGGCAACACCCACCTCGTCCAGGGCCTGTACGACGCCCAGCGCAGCGGCCTGCCGGTGCTCGCGCTGGCCTCGCACATCCCGTCCGAGCAGATCGGCACCGGCTTCTTCCAGGAGACCCACCCCGAGCGGGTGTTCACCGACTGCAGCAACTGGTGCGAGATGCTCTCCACCCCCGCCCAGCTGCCCCGGCTGCTGCGGGTCGGCATCCAGCACGCGCTGGGTTCGCACGGCGTCTCGGTGCTCGCCTTCCCCGGGGACGTCGCCGCCCTGCCCGCCGCCGGGCCGACCGGCAGCAGCCACTTCCTCACCGAGCAGGCGGTGGCCGCGCCGCCCTGGTCCCAGGTGCAGGAGCTGGCCCGGCTGCTGAACGCGGCCCGCTGGGTGGCCCTGTTCTGCGGCGCCGGGGTGCGGGGGGCGCACGCCGAGGTGATGGCGGTCGCCGGGGCGTTGAGCGCGCCGGTCGGGCACTCGCTGCGCGGCAAGGAGTGGATCCAGTACGACAACCCGTACGACGTCGGGATGAGCGGCCTGCTCGGCTACGGCGCCTGCCACGAGGCGCTGCACTCCGCCGACCTGGTGCTGCTGCTCGGCACCGACTTCCCGTACGACTCCTTCCTGCCGCAGGCGCACACCGTCCAGGTCGACCACGACGCGACCAGGCTGGGCCGGCGCACCGCCCTGGAGCTGGCCGTGCACGGCGACGTCGCGGCCACCCTGCGGGCCGTCCTGCCGCTGCTGGAGGCGAAGCCGGACCGCTCCTTCCTGGACGGTGTGCTGCGCAAGCACTGCAAGTCGCTGGAGGACGTGATCGGCGCCTACACCCGGGACATCGACAAGCACCTGCCGATCCACCCGGAGTACGTCGCCTCGGTGCTGGACGACGTCGCCGCCGAGGACGCGGTGTTCACCGTCGACACCGGAATGAACAACGTCTGGGCCGCCCGCTACCTCCAGCCGAACGGCCGCCGCCGGGTGATCGGCTCCTTCCTGCACGGCTCGATGGCGAACGCCCTCCCGCACGCGATCGGCGCCCAACTCGCCTGCCCCGGGCGGCAGGTGATCGCGATGGCGGGCGACGGCGGGATCGGCATGCTGCTCGGCGAACTGCTCACGGTGGCCAAGCACCGGCTGCCGGTGAAGACGGTGGTCTTCAACAACGGCGCGCTCGGCATGATCAAGCTGGAGATGCTGGTCTCCGGCTACCCGGAGTACGAGATCGACAACGGGGACGTGGACTACGCGGGCATCGCCCGGGCGATGGGCATCCCGGCCAAGCGGGTCACCGAGCCGGCCAGGGTTCGGGAGGTGCTGGCGGAGGCGCTGGAGCGGCCCGGACCGGCCCTGGTGGACGTGGTCACCGACCCCAACGCGCTGTCCATCCCGCCGCGGATCACCGCCGCCCAGGTGAAGGGCTTCGCGCTGGCGGCCGGGCGGACGGTGCTGTCCGGCGGGGTCGGGCGGATGGTCGACCTGGCGCGCAGCAACCTGCGGAACATCCCCCGGCCGTGAGCGCTCCCGGACGGTTTGCCCCTGAGGCAAATTTCTTGCCCGTGCGGCAGGGCGGGTGTCCACTGGTCACATGACCCGCAGCACCGACGGCGCCACCGGCACCCCCGCCGACGACGGTCGGCTCGACGACCAGGAGGTCGCCGGCCTCGCCGCCCGCCTCCGCGAGCACCGGCTCAGCAGCCGGCTCACCCTGGAGGTCGCCGCGGGCCGGATCGGCCTCTCCCCAGCCTATCTGTCCCGACTGGAGACCGGTCGCCGCCAGCCCTCGCTGCCCGTCCTGCTCGGCCTGGCCCGCGCCTACGGCACCTCGGTCTCCGGGCTGCTCGGCGAGGCCCTGGTCGAACCGGACCCGGTGGTCCGCGGCGGCGCCATCGAGCCCGGCCGGGCCGGCGGCTGGGGCTACCGCCGGGCCGGCGCCCCCGGCCGCGCCATGCAGGCCCTGCGGGTGCACGTCCCGCCGGGCGTCCAGGACGCGGTGGTCCGGGTCCACCCCGGCGAGGAGTGGCTGTACGTCCTGCGCGGGGAGCTGCGGGTCACCCTCGGCGACCGCGTCCACCACCTCGCCCCCGGTGACTCCGCGCACTACGACTCGCTCACCCCGCACTGCATCGCCGCCGAATCCGGCACCGGCGTCGAACTGCTCTTCGTCCACACCCTGTTGCAGAGCCCCGGCGGCGAACTCTGCCTCGGCGGCGGCCCCGCCGCGAGCCACTGACCTGCCGTCAGACCCCCTCGGAGGAGATCACCATGGCCGATCCCACCACCACTGCCGACCCCGCCGCCGCCCCCGACACCCCCGCCGGCCCGAAGACCGTCGACGCCGGCAAGTGGGCGAACAAGCGGGTCTACCACCGCCTGGTGATCTACACCGTGGGCTGCCACCTCTTCGCCGGGTTCATCATCCTGCTGTTCGAACTGGGCACCCGCAACAAGTAGCCGCCCCCTCCCGCCGGGCGCCCGTCTCCGCCCCCGTCGGAGGCGGGCGTCCTCCTCGCCCGGGGCGGTCAGGCGTCGCGGAGCACCCGGCAGAGGGCCTCCAGGGCGGCCGGGAAGGCGTGCTCCGGCGGGGACGCGTAACCGATCACCAGCGCGGGCCCGGTCTCCTCCGCCGCCCCCGGCGCCGCCGGGTCGGCGCGGTGCCCTTCGAGGCCGCTGAGGGCCAGCCCGGCGGCCTCGGCGCGGGCCAGCAGCTCCGCCTCCGGCGTTGCGCCGGGCGGGAGTTGCAGGACGGCGTGCAGTCCGGCCGCGATGCCGGTGACCTCGACCCGCGGGGCGTGCTCGGCGAGCGCGGCGACCAGCCGGTCGCGGCGGCGCCGGTAGTGCAGCCGGCAGCGCCGCACGTGCCGGTCGTACGTCCCCGAGGTGATCAGCTCGGCCAGGGTCAGCTGGTCCAGCACCGGGGACATGGTGTCCGCCAGCACCTTCAACCGGGCGACCGGTTCGACCAGCGCGTCCGGCAGGGCCAGCCAGGCCAGCCGCAGGCCCGGGGCCAGGCTCTTGGCGGCGGTGCCCGCGTACACCACCCGCTCAGGGTCGAGCGCCTGCATCGCGCCGAGCGGCTGCCGGTCGTAGCGGAACTCGCCGTCGTAGTCGTCCTCGATCACGTACCGGTCCTGCTCGCGCGCCCAGCGCACCGCGGCCGCCCGCCGGTCGGCGGACAGCGGCGCGCCGGTCGGGTACTGGTGGGCGGGGGTGAGGAGAGCGGCGGCGGGGCCGGCGTCCAGCCGGTCGACCAGCGCGCCCTCGCAGTCCAGCGGCAGCGGGGCGGTCACCAGCCCGGCGGCCCGCACCACGGCGTGCTGCGGCGGCAGCCCGTACGCCTCGACCGCGAGCGACCGGGCCCCGCGCTCCTTCAACGCCGCGCACAGCAGGCCCAGGCCCTGCTGGAAGCCGCTGCAGACGAGCAGGTGGTCCGGGTCGGTGCGGACCCCGCGGACCCGGGCCAGGTAGTCGGTCAGCGCCTCGCGCAGTTCGATCCGGCCCAGCGGGCTGCCGTAGCCGAACGCGTCGTGCGGCGCGGTGGCGAGGGCCCGGCGGGCGGCGGCCAGCCAGGCGGTGCGGGGGAACAGCGAGAGGTCGGGCCGCCCGGACATCAGGTCGTGCCGGACGCTCCGCAGCCGCCCCCCGGTGGGCGCGGACCGCGTGCCCCGGGCCGGCACGGCCCGCCGCGCGACGGTGGTCCCCGACCCCTGCCGCGAGCTGAGCCACCCCTCGGCGGCGAGTTGCCCGTACGCCTCGACCACCGTGTTGCGGGCGATCCCGAGGTCCTCCCCGAGCGCCCGTGAGGACGGCAGGCGCGTCCCGGGCGCCAGCCGGCCGTCCTGCACCGCCTCGCGCAGCGCGTCCTCCAGCGCCGCCCGCAGGCCGGCGCCGGCAGCGCGCCGCTCGGTGAGGTCCAGATGCAGATCGCCGCCGAAGGAGGTCCAGGAACCGTTCACGGGCCCCATTCTCGCCTGTCGCGGTGGGTGCCGATGTGCTCGAAGCGGTGGCCGCACTCCTTCGGGTTCGGCAGAATCGGGTGGGGTCGTCGGGGCTGATGGGGTTGAGGGGATCGTCGGGGTGGGCGATCGGTGTCCGTCATCGATCCGACGGTTGTCGAGGCGAGGATGTGACAGATGGGCGAGGAGAACTCCGAAACGGAGCTGCTGGCCGCGCGGTTCGAGGCGGAGCGCCCCCAACTGCGCTCCGTGGCCTACCGGATGTTGGGGTCGGTCGCCGAGGCGGAGGACGCCGTCCAGGAGGCGTGGTTCAAGCTGAGCCGCAGTGACACGGGCGAGCTGCGCAACCCCGGGGCCTGGCTGACCACGGTGGTCGGCCGGATCTGCCTGGACCAGCTGCGCTCCCGGGCCTCCCGGCGGGAGGATCCGCTGCCCGAGCAGGAGGGGCGGGTGCGGCTGCCGGATCCGGTGGTGAGCGGGGCGGCGGCACTGGACCCGGTGCACGGGATCCTGGTCGCGGACTCGGTGGGGATCGCGCTGATGGTGGTGCTGGAGACGCTCTCCCCGGCGGAGCGGGTGGCCTTCGTGCTGCACGACATGTTCGACGTGCCCTTCGACGGGATCGCCGAGGTGCTCGGCCGGACCGCCGCCTCGACCCGCCAACTGGCCAGCCGCGCCCGCCGCCGGGTGCGCGGCGCCACCCCGGCCGGCGACACCGACGACGCGCTCAAGCGCGCGGTGGTGGAGGCCTTCCTGGCCGCCGCCCGGGGCGGGGACTTCGACGCCCTGCTGACGGTGCTGGACCCGGAGGTGGTGGCCCGGTCCGACGGCGGCACGCTGGTGCCGAGCGTGCTGCGCCGGGGCGCGGCCGAGGTCGCCGCCCAGGCGATCGCCTTCGCCCGGTTCGCCGCCGACGGACGCCTGGTGCTGGTCAACGGCTCGCCCGGAGTGGTGTCCTTCGCCGGGGGCCGTCCGCTGTCGGTCATGTCCTTCACCATCCACCGCGGCCGGGTCACCGGACTGGACATCCTCACCGACCCGGCCCGGCTGGCCGGCCTGGGGCTCGGCGCCTGAGCCGCGTCCGGCAACTCGCCCGGGCCGTACGGCAGCTCGCCGCACGGCCCGGGGGCCCTCCGGGCCGGCCGTCGGTCAGCCCAGACCGCCGGTCGCGCGGAGGTTCTGCCCGGTGATCCAGCGGGCGTCCGGCCCGGCCAGGAAGGCGACCACGTCGGCGATGTCCTCGGGCTGTCCGAGCCGGCGCAGCGGGGTCATCCCCGCGACCCGGTCGAGCGCCTCGGGCGGGTTGGTGGCGCGCAGCAGGTCGGTGTCGGTGGCGCCGGGGGAGACGGTGTTGACGGTGATGCCGCGCGGGCCGAGTTCGGCCGCGGCGACGGCGGTGAGCTGCTCGACGGCGCCCTTGCTGGCGGCGTACGCGGCGATGCCGGGGACGGGGCGCGCGGTGTTCACGCTGGAGATGTTGACGATCCGTCCGCCGTCGCGCATCCGGCGGGCCGCGTAGCGGACGGTGGCGAACACGGCGCGGGTGTTGACGGCCAGCACGGCGTCGAAGGCCGTGTCGTCGAGGTCCGCCAGCGGGGTGGGGGTGAAGGAGCGCGCGGCGTTGTTCACCAGGATGTCCAGCCCGCCGAGCCGTTCCTCGGCCGTGGCCATCAGCCGCTCGGCGGCGCCCGGCTCGCCGAGGTCGGCCGGTACGGCCCAGGCGCGCCCGCCGCCCGCCGCGACCGCGTCGACCACCGTCTCCGCGGCCGCCCGGTCGGTGGCGTAGCCGAGGACGACGTCCGCGCCCTCGCGCGCCAGCCGCTCGACGATCGCCCGTCCGATGCCCCGCGAGCCGCCCGTGACGACCGCCGCCCTGCCCTCGGCCGCCCTGCGCACCTGTCCTGCCACCGTTCCTCCACCATGAAGTCGCCTGTCCTGCCGGTGACATGGTCGCCGAGGCGGCCGTTCGGCGCGCGGGATTTCCTGCGGGACGGGCGGGCGGGTGCCGTAGGCGCGTGGGGGCAGATCGAGAGGTGGGCTCAGATCGAGAGGTAGACGGCGCTGCCGAGGCCGGCCAGGAAGCAGTACACCGCGAACGGGGTCAGGCTGCGGGTCTCGAAGTACTTGGTGAGGAAGCGCACCGAGACGTAGCCGGCCACGAAGGCGGCGACGCTGCCGGCCGCGACCGGGCCGAGCACGGAGGAGTTCTCCGGCTTGAACAGCTCGGGCACCTTCAACACCGAGGCGGCCAGGATGACCGGGGTGGCGAGCAGGAAGGAGAACCGGGCGGCGTCCTCGTGGTGCAGTCCGCGCAGGATGCCGGCGCTCATGGTGACGCCGGAGCGGCTGATGCCGGGGAACAGCGCGAGGATCTGGGCGGCGCCGATCCAGGCGCCCTGGCCGTAGCCGAGCCTGGTCAGCCGGACGTCGGAGGCGGTCGCCGGGGCGAGGCCGGGCTCGTCGACAGGGGCGGCGTACCCGGCCCGACGGCGGCCGCTGCCGCCGCGCTTGAGCCGTTCGGCGCCGAGCAGCACCAGGCCGTTGAGGGCGAGGAAGACGGCGGCGGGCAGCGGCTTGCCGAGGGCGTGCCGCAGGGCCTTCTCCAGGACGAGTCCGGCCACGCCGACCGGGATGGTGGAGATGATGAGCAGCCAGGTGAGCTTCTCGTCCCGGGTCTGCACCCGGCGGTGCCGGATCGAGCTGACCAGACCGCTGACCACCCGGACCCAGTCCCGTCGGAAGAACACCACCAGGGCGAGCGCGGTGGCGAGGTGCAGGGCGACCAGCGCGGCGAGGTAGGGGGAGCCGTCGGCGGTCATGTCGAGGTCCTGCTGGATCTTCCCGCCGAGCACGGCCGGGAGCAGGATGCTGTGGCCCAGGCTGGAGACCGGGAAGAGTTCCGTCACACCCTGCAGCAGGCCGACGCCTATCGCTTCCGGGTAGGTCAGGGTGGACATCGCGCACCTTCGCTCGGGGGTCGGCGGCCGCCCGATCGCGGTGGCCACCGCGAAGCTACTACGGGCATGTAGACGCCTGGCAGGCCCGCTCCCAGAAGTTCATCGAGCGTATGTCCGGGCGTCACCGGGGCCCGCTCCACCCGAACAGCGCGCCGACCACGGTGCCCAGCAGACTGCCGAACGGCACGCTCCGGTGCACGGCGGCGCCGAGCAGCAGACCGGCAGTCGCGGCCAGCGGGACACCCAGCAGCGGCAGGGCGACGGCCAGCAGGGCGGACAGGCGGGGCGGGCGGTCCATCGGGCGCCTCCTTCGGGGGCGAGGGGTCGACGGAGCCCTACGATGCAGCCTCCCGCAGCGTCAGCTTCAAGTCCCTTTCCGGGACTTGGCGCGGACGTCCGTCTGACGCGGACGTCCGTACCGGCCGGATGGGGCGGCCGGGACGGACGTACGTCTCGGCCGGACGTGCGTCTCGATCGGACGTCCGACCGAGACGCACGTCCGTCCCGTTCAGACCTCCACCCGCCGCCACCCCGACCCGTCGGCGGGCACCGGGGCGGTCGCGAAGTCGTAGCGCAGCAGGTCCGGCCCGAGCGCCAGCAGGGAGATCGAGGAGGAGCCCCAGATCCGCCCGTCGCCGAAGTCCCGGCGCTGGATCAGCGCGGCGTCCTCGTCCGGCGCCAGCCCGTCGCCGGTGACGACCGGCAGCCAGCCGCCCCAGGCCCGTTCGGTCGGGCCGTCGGCGGTCGGGGTGGGTCGGGGTTCGGCGCGGAACCGGGCCCGGAAGTGGTCGGCGCGGGCGGCCATCAGCGAGCGGATCCGCTCGGAGGCGGTGCGGTTGGCGGCCATCCCCTCCAGCCCGTCGTTGAGCACCACGCTGAGCCCGGTGGGCAGTTCGTGCTCGGCGAGCCGGCCGCCGCCCCAACTGGTGACCCGGGCGCCGTCGGGGCGGACCTGGACGAGGTGGAAGGGGTCGTACGGGGTGAGGTCGAGGTGGCCGATCCCGCCCTCGCGGACGGCGGTGAGCGGGAGTTCGCCGCGACTGAGCCTGCGGTCGGCGCGGGCGAGCGGGCCGAAGCCGTTCAGCAGGCAGGCGGCGGTGCGCCGGGTCGGGTCGACGGCCAGCCAGGTGCCGCCGGCCGCGAGGTCCAGTCCGCCGAGCAGTTCGGGCCGCTGCGGCCAGTGGTGGTCCGGCGGCAGCCAGGCCCGGCCGAGGTACTCGTCCCGGACGGAGAGCAGCAGCACCGGGACCGCCGCCTCCGGCTCGATGCTGATGAACGCCGTGCACACGGTCCCGTCCCTCTGGTCCGATCTGCCGGTCCGATTCGCCGGTCCGATCCGCTGGTCCGATCCGCTCCGAAGATGCGAAGATCCACCAGCGATCCTCGCACGCCCGTTCGTGTGCCGGAAGTGGCCCAAGGATCCGGGCGGCGAATGCACCAGTGGCGGGGGCCAGTCGGCTCCTAGGCTGGCGACCGTGACGACGAACGAGACTGAGACGCACCGGACCGACGGCGCCGTGCCCGCCCCCGAGCTGCGCCTGCAACTGGGCCGGCTCGCCCCCGAGTTCTACCAGGCCATGACCGCCGTGGACCGGGCCTCCCGGCAGGGCCTGGACCCGGTCCTCGCGGAGCTGGTCAAGGTGCACGCCTCGATGATCAACGGCTGCGCCTTCTGCATCGACATGCACGCCACCGACGCCCGCAAGAACGGCGAGCAGGACCACCGCCTGGTCTCCCTCCCGGCCTGGCGCGAGACCCCCTGGTTCACCGCCCGCGAGCGCGCCGCCCTCGCCCTCACCGAGTCGATCACCCTGCTCACCCAGGGGCACGTGCCGGACGCCGTGTACGCCGAGGCCGCCGCACACTTCGAGCAGGCCGAACTGGCCCAGCTGATCGCGCTGATCGCCACCATCAACGCCTGGAACCGGATCGGCGTGTCCACCCGCATGAGCCCGGCCGCGAAGTGAGCGGGGCCGCCATGACCACCCAGCAGGAGAAGGCCCGGCTGCTCCGGGAACTGCACCGCCCGGGCGAGCCGCTGGTGCTGGCCAACGTGTGGGACGCGGCGAGTGCCCGGCTGGTGGCCGGTGCCGGGGCACGGGCGCTGGCGACGGCCAGCGCCAGCGTGTCCTGGTCGCTCGGCAGTCCGGACGGCGGCGGCGCCGACCGGGACCAGGTGCTGGCGCGTACCGCCGAGGTGGTCCGCTCGGTCGACCTGCCGGTCACCGCGGACCTGGAGAGCGGCTACGCGGACACCGCGGCCGGGGTCGGCGCGACCGTCACCGCGCTGCTCGCCACCGGCGCGGTCGGGGTGAACCTGGAGGACGCGGACCACACCCCGGAGCAGGCCGCGGAGCGGGTCGCGGCGGCCCGGGCGGCGGCCGACGCGGCCGGCGTCCCGCTGTTCCTGAACGCCCGGACCGATGTCTTCCTGCACGGCCTGGGCGAGCCGGAGGGCCGGCTGGACGAGGCGGTCCGCCGGCTGCGGGCGTACGTCGAGGCGGGCGCGGACGGCGTGTTCGTCCCCGGCGTCGCCGACCCGGAGACCGTCGCGGCCCTGGTCGCGGCCGTCCCGGCCCCGCTGAACGTGCTGGCGGCGCCGGGCGCACCCACCGTCGCCGAGCTGGCGAAGCTGGGCGTGGCCCGGATCAGCCTGGGCCCGGGCCTGGCCAAGGTGGCCTACGCGGCGGTGCGCCGGGCGGCCGAAGAGGTGTACGGGAGCGGCACGTACGCCTCCCTGGACGGCGGGCTGACCTATCCGGAGCTCAACGGCCTGTTCACGGGCTGAGCCCCGGGAGCGGGCATGGAGACAGGAGCGGGCGGCGGACCGGACGGGGGTCGGTCGGCCGCCCGCTCCACCGTCGGTCCGGGCGGCCCCGGGGCGGGGGCGGCCCCGGGGTGACGGGTGGGTCAGCCGATCTGCCCGCTGAGCCCCGGGTGGGACATCTGGTTGGTGCCGATGGCCTCCACCTCGTCGGCCGTGTGCCCGACCACCGGGAGCTTGCCCGCGGTCTGCAGGGCGAGGTCGGCGGGGGAGAGGTTGAGACCGTCGGTGAGACCGCCGGTGGCGTCCGGCGAGCTGGCGACCTGGCTGGCGGCGGAGGCCGCCGGGGCGGCGAGGGCGAGGCCCGCCATGGTGAGGGCGGCGAGGGTGGCGAGTTTCTTCATGCCCTGCCGAACGACCGGGCCGCCCTCAGGTAACCGGGTGGCGGCAACCGTCACCCCCGCCGCCGTGTCCGCCCCTCGGCGCACGCACCCGTCCTGCGGGTCACGCCCCCGCCCTACGGATCACGCCCCCGCACCCCGGACCGTCACCCGCAGCGTCCGCACGCTGTTGCTCACGAACGAGCCGATCGGCTCCGGCCGTTCGCCCTCCGCCAGGGCCAGCGCCGGGAACCGTGCGAACAGGTGCCGCAGTGCCGTCTCCGCCTCCAGCCGGGCCAGCCCCGAGCCGAGGCAGAAGTGCGGGCCGTGCCCGAGTGACAGGTGCCGGGCGGGCTGCCGGGTGAGGTCGAAGCGGTCGGCGTCCGGGTAGTGCCCGGCGTCGCGCCCGGCCGCGGCGTACGAGGCGAGCAGGGCCTCGCCGCGGCGGATCACCACGTCGCCGACCTCGATGTCCTCGCTCGCGTAGCGCAGCGGGAACTGGCCGACCGGCGAGTCGTGGCGCAGGGTCTCCTCCACCACCGCGGACCACGGCTGCGCGCCGTCCAGCACCAGCCGCAGCTGGTCGGGGTGGGCGAGCAGGGCCCGGACCGCGTTGGTGATCAGGTTGAGCGTGGTCTCGTGCCCGGCCACCAGCATCAGCAGCAGGGTGCCGACGAGTTCGGCCTCACTGAGCCCCTGCCCGCCCCCGTCCCCGCTCCCGGCCTCGCGGACGGCGATCAGGTCGGTGGTCAGGTCGTCCCCGGGCCGGGCCCGCTTGGCGGCGACCACCGAGGCCAGCAGCGCGTTGAGGTCCCGCTGGGCGGCGAGCGCCGCCTCGGGGGTGGCCGAGCTGGAGACCAGGGTGTCGGAGAGGTGGTGCAGTTCGTCCTGCTGTTCCGCCGCGAGACCGAGGAGCTCGCCGATCACCTGCATCGGCAGCGGGTAGGCGAAGTGCTCGCGCAGGTCGAACTCGCCCTCCAGACCGGCGATCCGGTCGAGCAGCGCGACGGTCCGGGCCTCGATCGCGGGGGCCAGCGCGGCGGTTCGGCGCGGGGTGAAGGCCTGGCTGACCAGCCCGCGCAGCCGCCGGTGGTCCTCGCCGTCGGCGGTGATCATGCCGGGCACCGTGACGAAGTTGAGCAGCGGCCAGCCGTGCGGCAGCCGGCCCTCCCGGAAGAGGGTCCACAGCTGGGGGTTCTTGCCGACCCGGGGGTCGGCGAGCAGTGCCTGGAGGGTGTCGTGGTGGGTTATCGCCCAGACCACCACCCCGCCAGGGAGCTCCACCAGGACGGCCGGGCCGGCTGCCCGGAGCCGGGCGTTCTCGCCGTGCTGGTCGCGTCCGTAGGGGTCGAGCCGGACGGGCTCGGGGCGGGGGCCGCGGGGGTCGTCGACGGTGTCCATGCGGGCCTCTCGGGGGCTGGCGGGCGGGGCGGGGTGAAGGCGCTGTAGAGCACCGGGAGGGCGACCAGGGCCCGCGACCACGGGGACGGCCGCCAGGCCAACTCGCCGGGTGGTACGGCCAGTTGGAGGTCCGGAAGACGGTGCAGCAGGGTCTCGATCGCGGTCTCGACGATGATCCGGGCCGGGTGCTGGGCCGGGCAGACGTGCCGGCCCGCGCCCCAGGCGAGGTGGGCCCGGTTGCCGCCGAGCGAGCCCTGGGCGGCCGAGGAGGCGCCCTGGGCGGCCGGGTCGGCGTTGGCCGCGGCCAGGCCGAGCACCAGCATGTCGCCCTTGTTGATGTACTGGCCGCCGAGGACGGTGTCGCCGGTGGCCCAGCGGCCGGGGAAGTTCTGGGTCGGCGGGTCGCGCCAGAGCACCTCCTCCAGCGCGTCGGAGACGGTCAGCCGCCCGCCGGTCAGGGTGGCCCGGAAGCGGCGGTCGGTGAGCAGCAGCCGCAGCGTGTTGCCGATCCAGTTGATGCAGGTCTCGTTGCCCGCGACCATCATCACCACCAGGTGGTGCACCGCCTCCTCGTCGGTCAGCGCGGCCGGGTGGGCGAGCAGCCAGGAGGTGAGGTCGGCGCTGGGCGCGGTGCGGCGCTGCCGGACCAGTTCGGTCAGGGTGTTCTGGAACTCCCCGGCGGCGCGCACCGATTCGGGCCCGCTGTCGACGAAGTGGCTGATCAGCTCGATCATCCGGGGCCCGCTGCCGGTGGGCAGGCCGACCAGCTGGGTGGAGACCAGCAGCGGCAGGGCGCGGGCGTACTGGCCGATCAGGTCGGCGGTGCCGTCCGGGCCCCAGCTGTCGATCAGGCCGTTGGCGGCGGCCTCGGTGGTCTCGCGCAGCTGCCGGTGGTCGATCTGGGCCAGGGTGTCCGAGACGGCGGCGCGCAGCCGCTGGTGCTCGGCGCCGTCCAGGTTGAGCAGGGTGGGCCGCCAGGCGGTCATCGGCTGCAGCCGGGAGTCGGCGGCCAGCCGGCCCTCGGCGGGCACCCGCCACTGCCGCGAGTCCTTGGAGAACAGCGCCTCGTTGCGGGTGAGTTCGAGCAGTTCGGCGTAGCCGAGGACGAGCCAGGCCTCCACCCCGGGCTCCAGCTCGATCGGCGCGACCGGGCCGTGGCGCTCGCGCAGCCGGGCGTACAGGCCGTGCGGGTCGTCGGCGACGGCCTGCCCGTGCAGCGGGGTGAGCGGGACGCCGACCGGCAGCCCGGCACCGGGCGGGGCGCCGTACGGGGCTCCGGTCCCGTACGGGCCGCCGACGCCGTACGGGCCGCCCGCGCCGTACGGGCCGCCGGTGCCCTGCGGCCCGCCGGCGCCGTGCGCGACCGGGCAGCCGGAGGGCCGCGGGGGCTCGGGGGCGGTCACGGCTGGAGCTCCAGCAGCGAGCTGCGGTGCAGGTGGTCGACGAAGTCGATCAGCAGGTCGTAGGACTGCCGCCGGTCCCGGGCGTCGCAGTACAGGATCGGCACCTCCGGCAGCAGGTCCAGCGCGGTGCGCAGCTCCTCCTCCGGGTAACTCGGCGTGTCCGGGAAGGTGTTGACGGCCACCGCGAAGGGGATGCGCTGCTCCTCCAGCCGGCCGAGCACGTCGAAGCTCTCGTCCGGCCGGCGCAGGTCGACCATCGCGATGGCGCCGAGCGCGCCGCGCGACAGGTCGTCCCACAGCGGCCAGAAGCGCTGCTGCCCGGGCGTGCCGAACAGGTACAGCGCGAGCCGGGAGTTGAGCGTGATCCGGCCGAAGTCCAGCGCGACCGTGGTGGTGGTCTTGCCGCTGCGCCCGGTGAGGTCGTCCACGCCGCTGCTGGCGGCGGTCATGGTCTCCTCGGTGCGCAGCGGGGTGATCTCGCTGAGCGAGCCGACCAGGGTGGTCTTGCCGACCCCGAACGGGCCGGTGACCAGGATCTTCACCGCGCCCTGCACCGAGGACGGCAGGTACTGCGGTCCGGCCGGCGCGTCGGCGGGGGCTTCAGCGGAGTTGGCGGAGGCCAACGAGCACCTCTTCCAGGAGGGTTGTGGGCAGGCGTTCGGCCTGCGGGACGGGCGGGAGCACCTGCACGGCGCCGAGGTCCCAGAGGTCGCCGACCAGCACCTTGACGACGCCGAGCGGCAGCCCCAGGTGGGCCGCCACCTCGGCGACGGACAGCAGGCTGTGGCAGAGTCCGAGGATGCGCCGGTGCTCCCGGTTGAGCAGGACGTGCTCGGGCAGTGCCGGGGGATCGGCCGGCCCTGACGGTCCGGGCAGGGCGCTGACCAGGCTCTCGATCGCCAGGTCGGCGCGGGTGGGGCGGCTGCGCCCACCGGTGATGACGTAGGGCCGTACCGGCCCGTTCACCGGTGGCCCCCCGCCGCGTGATCGACACGCGGCGGGCTGGTGAGGTGGGTGCCGATCCGCTCGACCAGGACCTGCATCTGGTACGCGACCAGCCCGGCGTCGACCGCCTCGCTGGTGACCACGGCCAGGTGGGCGCCGGCCCCGGCGGCGACGATGAACAGGTAGCCGCCGCCGTACTCGATGATGATCTGGCGGGTGGCGCTGCCGGGGCCGCCGAAGCCCGTCGCGACGCCGCGGGCCAGCGACTGGAGTCCGGAGCAGGCGGCGGCGAGCCGTTCGGCGTCCTCCCGGGCGATGTCGGCGCTGCGGCCGATCTCCAGACCGTCGTTGGAGACGACGACGGCGTGCTGGACCTGGGGGACGGCGATGATGTCGGCGAGCAGCCAGCCGAGATCGGGGGTGGTGGTCATGGAACTCTCCGGGGCGATGGGGAAGTCGGGGGGAGGTCGGGGGAGCGGGACGGGAGCGGGTTCAGTGCGGGCCGGGCGGGCCCTGGGCCCGGGTGCGGGCGGCCGACCGGCCGCTGGCGGTCCCGGCCTGGAACATCGCCATGAACGCCTGGGCGTCCCGGGCCGAGCGGTACGGCGGCTCGGGCGGCGGCGGGGGAGCGGCGTGCTGGGCGGGCCGGTCGGCGCGGTCGCGCCGGTGGCTCCGGCGGGGCAGCGGCGGAGGGGTGTCGGCGGCCGGGGCCCGGCGGGTGGGCGGGGCCTCCACCAGCGGGTGGGCGGCGCCGGGGTGGTCGGGGCCCCCGGTCGGCCGGGGGTCGGGGGTGAACGCCCGGTCGTCCGGCCCGAGTCCGGGCACGGTGGGCGGCAGCGGCTCGGTGAGCAGGGCGTTCGGCAGCAGCACGACCACGCGCACGCCGCCGTACGGGGAGGGCGCCGAACTGAGGGTGACCCGGAACCCGTAGCTCTCGGCGAGCCGGCCGACGGCGGCGAGCCCCAGCTGCGGCACCTCGCCGAGCCGGGAGACCTCCAGGCTGCTGCCCCCGGCGAGGGCGGCGGCGGCCTTGGCGACGGCCTGTTCCGGCATGCCGACGCCGCCGTCGTCGATCTCGATGACCGCGCCGTTGTGCACCGGCATCAGGGTGACGAACACCTGGGTACTGGGCGGGGAGTAGCGGGTCGCGTTGTCCAGCAGTTCGGCGATGGCGTGGATCAGCGCCTCGGCGGCCGCGCCGACCACCGCGGTCTCGATCCGGCTGCGGACGACCACCCGCTGGAACGGCAGGATCCGCGACTGGGCGCCGCGCACCACGTCCTCCAGCGACACCGGCTCCGGCCAGTGCCGCCCGGCCCGGGCGCCGCACAGCACGGCCAGGGTCTGGGCCAGCCGGGCCTGTTGGGCGGCGGCGTGGTCGGCCTTGAGCAGGCCCTCCAGCAGCGCCGGGTCGTCGTGGGTGCGCTCCATCTCGTCGAGCAGGGCCTGCTGGTCGTGGGCCATGACGAGGATCCGGCGGGCGACGCTGAGGAAGGCCCGCTGGCTGGAGGCGGTGAGTTCCTGCTCCTGCTGGACGGCGGCCAGGTCGGCGCCCCGGCGGGAGAGTTCGGCGGTCAGCTGTTCCTGGAGCCGGGCGAGTTCGCCCGCCAGCCGGTCGGCCCGGCCGCGCTGGGTGACGGACACGGCGCGGTACCGCGCGGCGGCCACGAGGGCGAGGACGGCGAGCACGCCGGTAGCCGTTGCGCACCACTGAGTCATCGTCACGCCGCGAATTCTAGGGCGATGATCCTACGAAGGTGTGAACGGATCTCGCCATGTGACCGGATCTCGTCAATATCGAGTCAATACGCCGCCGTTCCCACGTCGTTCGACCGCGATCGCGGGGCCCTGACAAGCCGTCCGATCGTTCGTCCAGGGTCTTTCGACCCCCCTCGACGTGACGCGTGGTGGCCGGTTCGCGTCCCGGGATGTGTGGGGCTGGTGTGCACGGTGTCGCCGAACCGGCGGCGTCCGGTGCAGGAGCCCGCCGTCAGGCGCCGGGCGGCATCCGGTGCAGGAGCAGCAGCGCCACGTCGTCCGGCCGGGAACGGCGCTCGGTCACGTTCAGGGTGAGCAGGTCGGCCAGCCGCTCCAGCGCGGGGGCCGCGCCGATCCGCTCCGGGCCGGTCTGGCGGGCCCACAGCTCCAGCCCGCCGATCATCCGGTGCACCGACTCGTCGTAGTCCTCCTCGCGGTCCTCGACCAGTCCGTCCGTGTAGGCCAGCAGGGTCTCGCCGCCCGCCAGCCGGGCGGTGGCCAGCGGGTACGGCTGCCCCGGGTCCACGCCCAGCGGCGGGCCGCCCGGCAGCTCCAGCTCGACGGCCGTGGCGTCGGCGGCGATCCGCACCGGCGCCGGGTGCCCGGCCCGGGCCGCGGTCAGGCTGCCGTCGGCCGGGTCCAGGGTCAGGTAGAGGCAGGTCGCGAACAGCTCGGTGTCCAGCTCGGTCAGCAGCCGGCTGGTCCGGGCCAGGGTCGCCGCCGGGTCGTGCCCGTCCGTGGCGTACGCCCGCAGGCCACTGCGCAGCTGGCCCATCACGGCGGTCGCCTCCGCGTTGTGGCCCTGCACGTCGCCGATCACCAGCCCGATCCGGCCGTCCGGCAGTTTCAGCAGGTCGTACCAGTCGCCGCCGATCTGCATGCCCTCGGTGCTCGGCAGGTAGCGGGCCGCGCTGGCGATCCCCGGCAGCCGGGGCAGGGTGCGCGGGAGCATCGCGCGCTGCAGTTCGCCGGCCCGGTGGTGGTGGGTGTCGTACAGCCGGGCCCGCTCCAGGGACTGCGCGAGGATGCCGGCGAAGGTCGAGTACAGGGTGCGGTCCGCGCGGCTGAACGCGCGCTCGGTGGTGAAGGTGATCAGGCAGGAGCCGACCTGCCGGCCGGAGGCGACCAGCGGCAGCACCGCCCAGGCGGCCGGGGCGTCCGCCCGCACCGGCCCGGCCCCGGGCTCGCTGAACAGCGGGGCCGAGCGGGCCAGCGAGTGCTGCATCACCTGCTCCGAGAGGTCCGCCAGCCGGGTCAGCTCGGCCCGGCGCGGTCCGCCGTACACGGTGTGCGAGACCGGCAGCAGCCGGCCCTCGTCCACCAGGTCCAGCACGATGCTGGCGGCGCCGAGTGCCGGACGGGCCACATCGGTGACGGCGGCGGTGACGTCCCGGACGGTCACCGCCCGGGACAGCGCCCGGGTCAGCGACAGCAGCAGCGCCGTCCGGGCCCCGGCCGGGTCGTGCGGCGGCTCGGCGTCCCGGGCCCGGCGGTGCTCCACGTCGGCGAGCAGCCCGGCCATCCGCACCGGGCGGCCGTGCACGTCCAGCATCACCTCGCCGGACTCCTCGACCCGGGCGGCCTTCCCGCCCCGGCGCAGCACCCGGTAGCCGATCCGGTAGCGGCCCCCGCTCGCCAGCGCCTCCGCCAGGGCCGCCTGCACGTCCGGCAGGTCCTCGGGGTGGACGATCCGCTCCAGCTCCGGGGCGGCCCCGTCCGGGTCGACTGGCCGGCCGGCCACCGCGAAGGCGGCCGCGTCCCAGTAGCTCTCCCCGGTGACCAGATCGCGCTCGAAGGCGCCGTGCCCGGCGGCCCGCACCGCGAGCGACAGCAGCGGGTGGGCCAGGGCGGCGTCCGGGGAGCCGTCCGGGGCGGCGGAGGTCCGCTCCCGGGGCCGGTCGGCGGTGTGGTCGAGGACGTGGTCCAGCAGGTGGTGCAGCCGGTGGGCGCAGGCCCCGGCGATCGTCTCCAGCACGTCCAGGTCGCGCCCCGGGACGGTGCCCCGGTGCGCCAGGGCGAGGGCCAGCACGCCGATCGGCCGCTCGTCCACCACCAGTGGCAGGCTGACCACGGCGACCATCCCGGTGCCCATCCCGGCGTTCCGGTTCGGGTAGTCGACGCTGGTGTGCTCCGGGCTGAGCAGGTACGGGCGGCGCAGCCGCAGCGCCATCGCGGCGGGCAGCTCGCCGGCCGGGTCGACCAGGCCGTAGCGCTCGTGCGCCCAGTCCGGCAGCCCGTGCGAGGCGGTCAGCCGGAGCATCCCGGCGGGGTCCAGCAGGTACAGCGCGGAGCCCTCGCCGGTGATCCAGTTCGGGCCCTCGGCGAGGACGGTGCCGAGCAGCTCGGCGGCGCTGGTGCAGCCGAGCAGCAGGCGCACGCAGCGCATCGGGCTGCGGGCGGCCGGGCTGCCGGCCGGCGTCCGGCTCTCGTCCTCGGGGATGGGCACTGAATCTTCATACCCCATTTCCACAGTCGGTGGCCGGAGTCCGACCCGGGAGCCTCATCCGGTCGCGGCCGTGCCCAGCCGTCGCACCAGCACCAGCGTCCGGTCGTCCGCCACGTCCTGCGCCACCGTGCGCACCAGCCGCCCGGCCGCACCCCGCACCAGCTGCTGCTGCGTCCGGTGCGTCCGCACCTCCGGCTCGGCCGCCGCCAACAGCCGGCCCACCCCCTCGTCCAGGTCCCGGCCCGGTACCTCCACCAGACCGTCGCTGAACAGCAGCAGCGAATCCCCGTACGCCAGCCGCCCCGACACCCCCGGGTACGGCGCCCCCGGCACCAGCCCCAGCGCCGGACCGCCGTGCTCCGACGGCACCCAGCCCGACCGGCGGCAGAACCGCACCGGCGGCGGATGGCCCGCGTTGAACAGGCGGTAGCGGCCCGTCGCCGGGTGCAGCGCCAGGTGCACGGCCGTGGCGAAGTGGTCCTCCCAGCCCATCCGCACCAGGTGGTCGTTGGCCGCCGGCAGGAACGCCTCCGGCGGCACCCGGCCCAGCAGCATCGCGAACGCCCCCGACAGGTGCGTCGACCGGGCCGCCGCCCGACTGCCCTTGCCCGACACGTCCACCAGCACCAGTTCCAGCAGGTCCTCCTCCGGCCGGTGGGCGCACAGCAGGAAGTCCCCGGAGAACGACGCGCCCCCCGCCGGGGCCAGCGCGCTGTCGAAGTGCCAGTCCAGCAGCCGCTCCGGCAGCCGGGCCAGGGCCCGGTTGTGCTCCGCCAGCTCCAGCAGCATCGAATCGCCCTGGGTGCCGCGCAGCCCCAGCCGGTCCCGGAACCGGTTCGCGGTCAGCACCGTCGCCCCCGTCGCCGCCACCACCACCGTCACCCCCAGCCGCACCCCGTGCGGGTCCTGCACCACCGCCCCCAGCAGACCGCCCGCCAGCGCCGCGCACACCAGCACCCGCAACTGCCCGCGCCGCAGCACCAACCCGCCACCCACCACCGGCAGCACCAGCGCCGACGGCGGCCACCCGTACGGCAACAGGACCGGCAGCACCCCCAGCACCACCGTCACCCCGAGCAGCACCCCCAGCGCCACCCGCCCGGCCCGGACGTCCCCGTCCAGCAGCCGGCCGTACCACCGCCGCACCCTCGCTATCAGTGCGGGCACCCGGGACCTCCGCGAAGGCGTGGGCGGTCCTCTGTCATGACCACCAGTCAGCCCGGTCACACTAGCCCCTCCCCTCCCACCCCCACCCGGCCCGGCCCCCTCGGCCCGGCGCCCACCCGGGGCCCAGCTCCCGCACCTTCCCGCGCACGGGAAGCCGGCCGCCCCGACTTCCCGTGCTCAGCCCCCTCGGGGCGGTGCCCACTCGCCCGTGCCCGCCGCCCCACGGCCCTTCTCCTGCACCCGATCTGCCTGCTGCTGCGCTCCGGCCGTTCTTGGCCTGCGATCACCAGAAGTCGGTGGGTCCGACTTCTCGTGCGCCCACCGATGCCGCCGCGGCCCTCCGCGCCCCGAGGCGCGCGGCCCGCGCGTGGCCCGGGTGCTGCCCGGGTGCTGCCCGGGGTGGCTAGGCGGTGGCTGTGCCGGGCCAGGTGCGGAGGGCGGTGGTGAGGGTGGTGACGAGGCGGTCGTGGGTGGTGGTGAGGTCCTCGGCGAGTTGGAAGGCGCCGGCGATGGAGAGGGAGGCGAAGCCGTGGGCGAGGGAGCGGACGGTGCGGGCGGCGTGGATGGCTTCGGGGCCGTCGAGGCCGTAGCCGCGGAGGACGGCGATGATGACGCCGACGAGCCGGGTGGCGGCGCGGGTGAGGTCGTCGTCGGGCTGGGGCGCCTGGGGGAGGGCCGCGTAGCGGTGGGGGTGTGCGGTGGCGTAGGCCTGGTAGGCGCGCAGGACGGCGGTGACGGCGTCGTCCCCGCTGCGGCCGACGGCGGAGTCCGCGAGCCGGTCGGCGAGTTCTTCGGTGACCCGGACGGCGATGAGCCGCCGTAGTTCGCCGAGTCCGCCGCTGACGTGCTTGTACAGCGAGGGGGTGGCGACGCCGGCCCGGGTGGCGACCGAGGCGAGGGTGAGGGCTTCTCCGCCCTGGTCGTCGATGAGGGCGAGGGCGTGGTCGACGACCTGGTCGGGGGTCAGTCCTACGCGGGGCATGGGTTTCGTCGTCTCCGTGCGGGCGGGGTTCAGGCGAGTTCGGCGAGGAAGGGCAGCAGGGCGTCGGCGACGGCCTGCGGGTTGTCGGCCATCGGGTAGTGCCCGGACCCTTCGATCATCACCTTGCGGGCGCCGAGCTTCTCGGCCTGGAGGTCGGCGACGGCCTCGGGCTTCGGGAAGTCGGGGTCCTTGCTGCCCATGAGGACGAGGGCCGGGCAGCGGACGGCCGCGCACCAGCCCACGGGCGCGGAGTCGCCGGTGACGTGGCCGCGGGTGGCGGTCCGCCGGCCGGGGGTGCGCAGGGCGGCGACGAGTCCGTCGACGTAGCGGTCGAGGTCGGCGGGGCGGGGGCCGGGGTAGGCCATCTTGCGCAGGTAGAAGCCCCAGACGCCGGGCCACCGGACCATGGCGGCGCCCATGACGACCATGACGCCCTGCATGAGGGCGTTGGAGCGGTGTTCGACGAAGGCGTCGATCAGGGCGATCCCGGCGACCCGCTGGGGTGCGTCGCCGGCGACCTTGACGACCGTCGCCCCGGTGTAGGACTGCCCGACCAGGACGGCCCGTTCGATGCCGAGGTGGTCGAGCAGGGCGAGGACGTCGGTGGCGACGGCGGCGGGGCCGTAGTCGTCCCAGACGATCGAGGAGTCGCCGAAGCCGCGCAGGTCCATGGTGATGACCCGGTGGCCGGCGGTGGTGAGCAGCGGGTGCAGGTGCCGGTAGGCGTGGCGGGAGTCGAGCATGCCGGGGAGGAGGACGACGGGGGTGCCGTCGCCCTGCCGGGTGTCGTCGTACGCGAGGCGGCCGCCGGGGAGGTCGAGGTACTGGGTGCTCGGGGTGCTGGTGCCGTTCATGGTGGGCCTCCGCCGGCTCGCTCGTTTCTGCCTGTAGCCATAAAGCTAAGGCTAATAGCCTTAGCCGTCAAGCATCCGGCCGACAGCGAGGGCGCCCCCCGTTCAGGCCCCCTCGGCGTTCAGGGCGCCTCGGTGTTCAGGCCCCCTCGGCGTTCAGGTCCCCTCGACCCGGAAGGGGTCGTGCTCGCTGAGCAGCTTCTCCAGCCGGGCCTGGTCGACCCGGGCGACGGTGTCCGAGGACTCCTGCCGGTCCCGGACCACCTTGGCCAGCGTGAACGAGGAGGTGACGGTGTAGAGGAAGCCGATCCCGAGGAAGGCCCGGGTCCAGCCGCCGACCGGCAGGTAGGCGATCCCGGCGGCGAGGGCGGTGCCGGAGATGCCGAAGGAGAGGACGGCCTGGACGAAGTACGCGGCCGTGGTCCGTGACTGCATCGGTGCGTTCATGGCGCCAGGATGCAGCGGGGCGGCCGGGTCGCACATGAGTAGGAGTACTCAGATGGGCCTGGCGGCTGAGGGGTCGTTCGTTGACGTCCGATCACCTGTTCCACAGTGGCCCCGGGCGGATGGCTTGGAATCAGAGCGTCCTAGGATTAACGTCTGATAACGCAGCGCGGTCGTCAACGCCGTACCCAGACGGCACCGTGCGCCGTCGCCTAATCCCGCCGACCGGCCTCCGGGCAGGTCAGGGAGCCGGGGAACCACGTTCCTTGGGGTGAATCGGCGGGGCTCAGGCCCGGCCGTAGGAGACCTTCCTGCTCCGAACCCGTCAGCTAACCCGGTAGGCGCGAAGGAAGGAAAGGAGCGCGCCTCCGTGGCGTCGACGCACACCCCGGCACACCCGGCCGGCCCCGCAGCCGGTACCCAGCTCCTCGACCACCCCGGCCCGGAGGCCTTCGCCCCGGAGGCCGAGGCCAACCGCCACCGGATGCCGCGTCAGACCCGCGGGGCCTCCCCGCTGCTCGGCGTCACCGCCGTCGCCGCCACCCTGGGCGCCACCGGCTTCGCCTCCGCGACCCCGGCCGCCGCACCCGCCGTCGAGGCCCCGGACGAGGCGCCGGTCGCCCTGGCCGCCGACCCCGGCCTCGCGCTCGCCGCCCGGATCCAGCAGCAGGCCGACAGCCAGCGCACCGCCGCCGAGGAGGGCGCCCGGGTCCAGGCCGCCCAGGAGGCCGAGGCCAAGGCCGCCGCCAAGGAGGCGGAGGCCAAGCGTGCCGCCGAGGAGGCCGAGCGGGCCAAGGCCGCCGCCCTCACCCTGCCGGTGAAGGACTACAACCTCTCCGCCCACTACGGCCAGAGCGCCCGCTACTGGGCCCACCTGCACACCGGCCTGGACTTCGCCGCCGACACCGGCACCGCGGTCTACGCCGTCGGCCAGGGCACCGTCACCTCGGCCGGCTGGTCCGGCTCGTACGGCTACCGGATCGTCGAGACCCTGCCCGACGGCACCGAGATCTGGTACTGCCACCTCTCCTCGATCATCAAGGGCTCCGGCAAGGTCACCGCGGGCCAGCAGATCGGCAAGGTCGGCGCGACCGGCAACGTCACCGGACCGCACCTGCACCTGGAGGTCCGCCCCGGCGGCGGCGCCCCGGTCGACCCGGAGACCTGGCTCCAGCAGCGCGGCCTCACCCCGTAGGACCGATGACGCGGCAGGGCCCCGGGCGGCGCGCCCGGGGCCCTGCCGCGTCAGCTCACTCCTGGCCCTGCGGCTCCTGCTCGTCCCGCTCCTGCTCGACCTGTTCCGGCCGCTCCGGTTCCTGCGGCTCCAGCTCCTCCTCCTCGTCCGCGGGCAGCTGCGCCAGGTAGGCGTCGATCTCGGCCGCCCCCGGCTCCGGCGCGAGCTCCGGGAACTCCTCCACCAGCAGGCGCGGCAGCCCGGGCACCGTCCATTCGCCGAGCAGGTCGAGTGCCGCCTCGGCCGCCGCCACCTCGAACTCCTCGAAGCCACCGGCCAGTTCGTCCGGCATCGGGCGCCCCAGCGCGTTCAGCTCGGCCAGGTTGCGGTAGCTGCGCCGCATCAGGCCCTGCTCCAGCAGCAGCCGCGCGCCGTCGGTGGCCATGCCGACGGACAGCACCCGGCCCGGCCCCCAGCCCAGCCCGTCCGGTTCGTCCAGCCAGCCGGTCGGCGTCAGTGCCTCGTACCCGGCCAGCCGCTGCTCCTCGTCGAGCGCGGCGAAGCCGGCCAGCCAGTCCCGGACGGCCGCCGGGTCCGTCACGTCCACCCCGTGGGCGTGCAGCAGCAGCGCGTACAGCCGGGGCCAGGTCACCAGGTCGGCGCGGCGCAGCAGCCCGGCCGCGACCTCGCCCTGCCACTCGGCCTCGGCGTGCAGCCGCTCCTGGCGCTTGGCGTTGAGCCGCTTCGCGGCCCGCTGGTGGTCGACCAGCAGCCGTACGGCCTCGCCGTAGGCGAGCGGGTCCTGCTCCGGCGTGGGTTGGACGTAGAGGTGGAGCCGCTCGTACAGCAGGTGCTCCACCTGGTCGGAGGTGAGTTCGGGCCAGCCGTCGTGCATCCTGCCCCCGCCCAGCTCCAGCAGCGCCAGCACCGCGCGCAGCGGCGCTTCGGCCACCGGCGCGCGGTCCTGGCCGGCCGCCCAGGCGAGCAGGTCGGCGGCCCTGGTGCGCGGGGCGAGCCGCAGGTCTTCGTCGTTCATGTTCCGAACGGTAGCCGCCGGACGCCGGTAGGGTCGGCAGCCATGGTCCCCGTACGCCTCACCGGCCCCAGGCTCGCCCTCCGCGAGTACCGCCACACCCCGGAGGAGGTGGACGCGCTGCACGCGCTGTACGGCGACCCGGAGGTGACCCGCTACCTCCCCTTCGAGCCGCGCGACCGCGAGACCTGCGCCGACCAGCTCGAGCTCTACCTGGAGGAGGCGATGGCCGAGGAGCGGGGCGTCTACCGGCTCGCCGTCGTCCGGCGCGAGGACGCCGAGGACCCGGAGGACGCGCTGCCGGTCGCGCACGCCGCTCTCACCCTCGGCGCGTACCGCTCGGCGCACCTCGGCTACGTGCTGAGCCGCCCGGTGTGGGGCCGCGGCTACGCGGGCGAGATCGCCGGACTGCTCTGCGCGCTCTCCTTCGGGGCGCTCGGCCTGCACCGGCTGGCCGCCCGGGTCGACGTGGAGAACACGGCCTCGGCCAAGGTGCTCACCCGGCTCGGCTTCCAGCCGGAGGGGCGCGTCCGGCACGACCTGTTCAAGGGCGGCGCCTGGCGCGACTCGTACCGGTACGCGTTGCTCGCCGACGAGTGGTCCGGCCCGCCCGGCCCGCCCGGCCCACCGCAGGGGGGTTAACCCCACCCCGGATCCGCCGGGCGGCCGGATGTTTGCCGGGCCGCGCCCGGGCCAGACTGGATCACGTCAGCGAGTACGGAAGACCAGGACGACGAGGGGCCGGGGACCGGGACATGAGCAGCAGCACGCTGGGTCAGGGGTGGGACGCCCCGGACGGTTACGGCGACGACGGGGCCCGCCCGGCCCGGGCCCGTCGCACCGAGGAGCCGCCCGGCTTCTGGCGGGCGCCGTTCTCCGGGCACTACTACCGCGAGGTCGGCTACGCGCTCACCGGGCTGCCGGTCGCGATCGTCGGCTTCGCCGTCGCGATCGTCCTGTTCTGCCTCGGCGTCGGCACCTTCGTCACCGTCCTCGGCCTGCCGGTGCTGGCCGCCCTGACCAGCACCGCCCGGGGCTTCGGCCGGGCCGAGCGGGCCCGGGTCCGCGGGATGCTCGCGCTGGACGTGCCCGGCCCGGCGCCGGTGCGCCAGGTGCGCCCGGGCAGCTGGGGCTCGATCACCGCCCGGATGGCCGACGGGGCGGGCTGGAAGGCCGTGCTGTACCAGGTGGTGATGTTCCCCTGGGCGGTGTTCAGCTTCTGCCTCACGCTGACGTTCCTGGTGCTCGGCTGGGCGATGGCGCTCTACCCGCTCTACCACTGGGTCTTCCCGCGCTACACCTCCTGGCGCGGGTACCAGCTGTTCGACTTCACCGACAGCCACCACGTCCGGCACGCCTACTACGTGGAGGGCGCCTGGCAGATCGCCGCGTTCTCGGCGATCGGGGTGCTGCTGATCTTCCTCACCGCGCGGCTGGTCCGCGGCCTGACCAACGTCAACCGGGTCGCCGCCCGGGGGCTGCTCGGCCGCTGAGGCCCGGCCCTCGCACCTCCCACGTACTCCCGCTCCTGCCCCGTCCCTGCCCCGCTCCCGCCCCGCCCGTGCCCCGGACGCGCTCCGGATGCGGGTGGGGCGGACCCGTGTTCGGATGACCGGGTGGCGACCGCCCCCACCCCCGTGCCGGCCCCGGACGTCCTGGTCACCTCCCGCCCGCTGGACGAGTACTGCGCCCTGTTCGGCCTGACCCGCGCCCGGCTCGCCGCCCTGCCCGGCCCGCTGCTGGACTGCCCGGGCGGCGCGTCCGGCCTGGCCGCCGAGGCGCGCGAGCTGGGCTGCCGGGTGATCGCCGTCGACCCGGCGTACGCGCTGCCGCCGCCCGAGCTGGCCGCCCGGGCACTGGCCGCCCGGGCGTCGATGGCCGTCGCGATGGCCGCCCGCCCCCAGCTGTACCCCTCGCCCCGCCCGCGCCGCCCCGCCCGCCCGGAGCGCTACCTGCGCAGCTGGGACCGCGCCCGCCGGCTGTTCGCCGCCGACTCGGCCGCCCACCCGCAGTGCTACCTGGCCGCCGCGCTGCCCCGGCTGCCCTTCGCGGACGGCGCCTTCGCGCTCACCCTGAGCGGCTACCTGATCTTCGCCTACCCCGAACTGTTCGGCCCGGAGCGGCAGCTGGCCGCCCTGGCCGAGCTGGTCCGGGTGACGGCCGCGGACGGGGAGGTGCGGGTCCAGCCGCTGCACGACGGTCGCGGCCGCCGCTGCGGCCACCTCGACCGGCTGCGGTACGCGCTCGGCGAGCGCCGGATCGCCAGCGAGGTCCGCCGGGTGCCGCGCGAGGACGGCCGCACCCGCAGGATCCTGGTGCTCCGGGCCGCCGGCGGACGACCCCGGGGGCACCCGCCGGCACTACTTCTGTAATGGTCACAGGGCGGGTCTGCCCCTATACTCGCTCAAATGAGCGAGACCACGATCCGGCCCGCCCAGCCCGCCGACGCCGACCGGCTCACCGCACTGATCCAGGCCTCCGCCGCCTACCGCGGCGCGTACTCCGCGATGATCGACGGCTATGCCGTACGACCCGACTACATCGAGCGCCACGAGGTGCGGATGGCCGTGGACCGCACCGACGACCGGCTGCTCGGCTTCTACGGGCTGATCCACGAACCGGCCGAACTGGACCTGATGTTCGTCGCCGACGACGCCCAAGGACTCGGCATCGGACGGGCGTTGATCACCGACATGCTCGACCGGGCCCGGGCCGCCGGGATCACCGCGGTCAAGGTCGTCTCGCACCCGCCCGCCGAGGGCTTCTACCTCCAGGTGGGCGCCGTGCGCACCGGCACCCGCCCGCCGCAGCCCAAGACCCCCTGGTCGCAGCCCGAACTGCGCTTCACCGTCTAGGGCTTCACCGGCGGGTCGTCGGCCGCCGTTCCGGACGCCACCGCTCCGGACACCACCGGCCCCGAGCCCTCCGCCGCGGCCCCCGTCGGTTGCGCCGGGACGAAGGCCACCGCCTGCAGCCGGGACAGTATCTTCTCCGCCAGCCAACTGCGGTCCGACCCGTACGGAATGCCCTGCGGGTCGACCAACTGCGCCGCCACCGCGTCCCGCAGCCGCTGCGCCTCGGCACCGGGCAGCCGGGAGAGCAGGCCCCGGGCGGCCAGCAGCGCGTGGTACTGCTCGAACCCCGAGCGCGGGTGCTCGATCGCCTCCAGCAGGCTCGGCAGGTCCCCCAGCGACGGGTCGCCCTGCATCAGCGCGAGGGCCTGGATCCGGCGGCCCTCCGAGCCGTCCGCGAACAGGGCCCGCACCTGGTCGGCGGTCAGCGCCGAGCGGGTCGCGGTCGAGCGGACCTCCGCCACCACGCCGTCCGGCCCGGCAGGGGAGTCCGCGGACGGCGGCAACTGGGCGGCCAGCGCGGCGGGTTGCTCCGCGCTGCCGCCGAGCAGCCCGAGCTGTTGCATCGCGCGCACCCGCAGGTCGTCGGCGCCCACCTTGTCGCCGCGCCGGTCGCGGTCCTGCCCGGCCAGGAAGAGGTCCAGCGCCTCGTCCGTCTCGGTCAGCACCCGGGGCAGCGCCAGCCTGGTCACCAGCCAGCCGGCCAGGAAGCCGAGGACCAGGAAGTACAGCACCAGCGCGGCCGCGAACGGCACCGCGGCGTCCTCCCCGCCCAGCACGGGCGCCAGCGCCGTACCGAGCTGGTGCAGCCGTTCGCCGAGCGAGCCGAGCTGGGTCAGCCCGACGCCCAGCAGCACCTTGGTCAGCCAGTCGGAGACCTGCTCCAGATTGGTGTTGGGCGCGTACGAGCCCTGCGGCTCGCCGGAGCCGTTCTTCACCCGGGGCACCCCGAACAGGAAGCCCAGCGCGCCGCCGAGCACCGTCGAGGCACCGGCCACCACCAGACCGCCGCCGAGCGCCTGCCAGGCCTGCGCCCGGCCGAGCGCGAACAGCAGCAGGCCGAGCAGGCCCGTGCCGGTCAGCACCCCGGCGGCCGTCCACTGCGCCGTCCGCAGTGCCGATCCGCCGGCCCGTCGCCGCGCCCTCGCCATCGCCCACCCCCTGTGTCCGCGCCGCTGCGCCCCGTCGTCACCGAGGGGCCGCGCCGACTCTAGCGCTGCGGCCCCGGCACGGGAACGACTCGGGGGCGCCGCCGCTACGACGGGGGTGACGCCCGGCCGGGCACAGACGCCGACGGAACGGTGGGCGCGAACGCAGACGGCCCGCAGGCTGCTCCTCGACGCCGGCCCGTGCACTGGCCTGGCGCCGAGGCACCGGGGATGTACCGGTGAGCCTGCGGGCCGGGTGACTGCTGTGGATTTCGCCTGCCGGAGGCCAGGGGCCTCACCCTGCGCAGGCAGGGGCGGCTCTAGCGAGCAGCCACCTCACGCATCCTGGTGCAACTCAACTCAGGATCACCTCCTTTCAGTGTGCCGCCACTGTAGGCAGCCCCCTGTCGGGAGGGCAACGGATTATTCGCGGGCGCCGCTCAGGCGCTCTTCACCTTGTCCTGGAACTTGGTGTAGTCGATCACGTTGTCGGGCGACGGGATCTGGAGGGTGACCGGCTTGTCGTAGTCGGTGAAGTCGATCTGGCCCTTGTCCGCGCCCGTGGTCTTCTCCATCCGCACCGGGTAGAACGTGCCCTCGGTGGCGATGTGGAGGAGCGACTCCTCGCCCTTGTCGTCCTTCTCCTTGAGGCTGAACGTCTTGACCCCGTTGACGGTCCCGGCGCTGCCCTTGGTCGGGGTGCTGCCCGCGTCGTCCTGGAGCATGTCGCTCGCCCAGGTGAGCTTGCAGAAGTCCATCATCGGCTTCATCTTGGGGTCGCTGTCGAAGCCGGTCAGGTAGCGGCCCTTGAAGAGCTCGGCGACCGCGTCGCCCTTGGGCCCGCTGAACGTCTTCCAGAACTGGGTGTCCGGCTTGATGAAGGACTGCTTGCCGTCGCTGATGAGCTCGAAGGAGCCGACGCCGGGCATCGCCATGGTGCCCTGGCAGTCGCCCTTGGTGTCCATGGCCATGTTCATGCTCATGACGCCGTCGTCGGTGGGGATCTTGCCGGCGATCTTGAGCGAGGTGGCGCCGGCCAGCGCCTGCCTGGCCTGCTTCTCGATCTCCTGGGCGGTCAGCTTGTCGGTGTCGAGCTTGGCCACGGTCGGAGTCGGAGTCGGAGTGGCGCTCGGGGTCGCGGCCGCCGCGGCGGTGGTGGCCGCAGGCGCCGCGGCCTTGTCCGAGTCCTTGTTGTCGCCACAGGCGGCCGTGCCGGCTCCCAGCAGGAGGCAGATCGCGGCGGTGCTCGCCAGGCGCTTCGACAGCATGAGGTCGTTCCTTATCCAGGGAACGGTCCCGCCGTCCCCCACTTGGATGAATTTTTCCTCAGTATGGGGGAGCTGTCTGACAGCGGATCTTGAAAAAGGGCGCCGTTACCGCTTCGTGGCGTGACCGTGCCCTGCCCGTGCCGGGAACGCGAAAGGGCCCGGAGGACGAATCCTCCGGGCCCTTTCGGCTACTGAGTAGCGGGGACAGGATTTGAACCTGCGACCTCTGGGTTATGAGCCCAGCGAGCTACCGAGCTGCTCCACCCCGCGTCGGTGAACACAACAATACGGGGAAGTCGCCGAGATGGGAAATCGGTTCTGCAGAACGCCCTCCGCGCACCCTCCGCGCACCCTCCGGGCGTCCCCCGATCACCCTCCGTCGCCACCTGATCACCCGCCGCGCCGGCCCCCGGGCCGCCCGCCGTGCCGTGCGGCCCGGGCCCTGGCCCAGAGCGCGAAGCCGACCAGCGCCACGAAGCAGGGCACCATCAGCACCCCGTAGACCACCAGGAACCCGTCCGTCCCCAGGTCGGCGGCGGCGTTCCAGGTGCCGTGCAGCACCACCGCCAGCAGCAGCCCGGCGGGCGCGGCCAGCCGGGCCAGCCAGCGCCGCCCGCTGGTCAGGGCGACGGCCAGGCCGATCCCGGTGAGCGCGGTGAACAGCGGGTGGGCGAACGGGGAGAGCAGGGCGCGCAGCACGAAGGTCTGCACGGTGCTGTCGAAGTCGCGCAGGCTGGGCGGATCGCCCAGGCCGATGCTGTCCAGCCGGTTGCGCTGGTCGGTGGTGAAGGCCCGGCCCAGGTAGAGGGCGTTCTCGGTGAAGGCGAAGCCGCAGGCGGTCATCCCGCCGAGCACCACCCCGGCGGCCAGGGTGCGCGGCCGGGAGCGGTGGTGCGCGCCGCCCGGGGCGGCCGGGGCCGGGCGCAGGTAGGGCAGGGGCCGCAGGTACGGGCGGAGCCGCAGCCGACCCCGGGCGTGCGGCCCGGCCGGGCGGCGCTGGTACGGGCGGGGGCGCCGGGGCGCGGGCGCCCGGTGCAGCAGCGGCGCGCAGGGGCGGCCGGAGCGGCGGCCGTGGCAGCGCAGCCGCTGGCCGAGCGGCAGCAGCAGGACCAGCAGGGCGGTGGCCTTGGCGCTCTCCTCGATCACCGGGGTGGCGACGCCGGCGCCGAGCAGCCCGCCGAAGGCGTGGTGGTGGGCGGTCAGGTAGTCGGCGGTCCAGTTGTTGGCGAGGATCGCGACCGTGGTGGCCGCGCAGGCGCCCCAGCCGAGGCAGAACACGGTGTGCCGCAGCGGGACCCGGGCGGTCAGGTTGAGCCAGGCCAGGCCGCCCAGCACGAAGGGCAGCGGCACCATGGCCAGGCCCAGTCCCACCAGCAGCCCGACGGTGCCGGTCTGGCGCTGGACCAGGTGCAGGATCAGCACCCCGCAGCAGACCAGGGTCAGGACGGCGGAGGTGGTGACGGAGGAGAGCGCCAGCGAGCGGCCGCGGCCCGGGGGCGCCGCGGGCGGGCCGACCGGGAGCCGGCCGGCGACGAGGGCGGTCGGGGCGGCCGGTGCCGTGCCGCCGGGCCGGGACAGCAGCCGGTCGGCCCGGCGCCTCCGCGGCCCCGGGATGGTCCGGGTGACGCCGGTGCGCGGGACCGTACCCGGTGCGTCGGCGGCGGTGCGGACGGTCGCCCGGGGCCCGCCGCCGGGCGGGCTGCCCATGCGGCTCAGGGTAGGCCACGGCGGCGGCCCGTCGGGAGGACCCGGGACGAACCGTTCGTGCCGGGCGCGACCGGCCGGTCAGCCCGCCGCGGCCCGTTCGAACGGCTGCCGACGGGTCAGCGGCGGCGGAACAGCAGGTCGTGCACCACGTGGCCCTTGGCGATCCCGGCCCGCTCGAACTTGGTGACCGGCCGCCAGTCCGGTCGGGGCGCGTAACCGGGGACGCTGCCGTCCGGGTGGTCCGCGGGCTCCAGCCAGCCGGTCCCGTCGCCCTCGGGGTGCAGGTTCTCCAGCTCGGGCGAGGCGGACAGCACCGCCAGCATCTGCTCCGCGTACGGCTCCCAGTCGGTCGCGCAGTGCACCAGGGCGCCCGGGGCGAGCCGGGGCAGCACCAGGTCGAGGAAGGACGGCTGGACCAGTCGGCGCTTGTGGTGCTTGGGCTTCGGCCACGGGTCGGCGAAGTAGACCCGCAGGCCGGCCAGCGAGGCGTCCGGCAGCATGTCGCGCAGCAGGATGACGGCGTCGCCGGCAGCGAGCCGGACGTTCCGCGAGCCGTCCCGCTCCAGCATGCCGAGCAGGTTGCCGTGCCCGGGGGTGTGCACGTCGGCGGCCAGGATGCCGGTCGACGGGTCGGCGGCGGCCATCGCGGCGGTGGTCTCGCCCATGCCGAAGCCGATCTCCAGGGTGACCGGCAGACCGCCGAACAGCTCCCCGAGGTCGAGCGGGGTGCCGTCGATCGGGACGCCGTACGTCTCCCAGCTCCGGTCCAGGGCGCCCGCCTGGGCGTTGGTCATCCGGCCCCGGCGCGGCTGGAAGCTGCGGATCCGCCGCTCCCGGTGCTGTTCCTCGGTGGCCTTGTGCGGGTACATCGGCGCGGGGTAGGCGGCCGGCGCCGCGGACAGCCGGGCGGACGGCGATTGCTGGGGGATCGGGGCGGTGGCAGTCACAATCACCCGAGTCTACGGGGCCGTGCGGGGCGCCCGGCGGGGTGTGTGACGGGGCTCATCCATCGGTCCCGGCAACCGCGGGCCCGGCCCGGCCGGGCTCAGCCGCCGGCCTCCAGGGCGGCCAGGGCCCGGCGGGCCACCTCGCGGCCGATCGGCAGCGAGGCCGTCGCCGCGGGGGAGGGGGCGTTCAGCACGTGCACCGCCCGGCGCGGGGAGCGCGGGTCCGCCGGGTCGAAGCCGGCGAAGGCGAAGTCGTCCAGCAGCGAGCCGTCCCGGGCCACCGCCTGGGCCCGCACCCCGGCCGTGGTCGGCACCAGGTCGGCGGCGGTCACGGCGGGCAGCAGCCGTCGGACGGCGGCGGTGAACGCCCGCTTGGACAGCGAGCGGTGCAACTCGCCGACCTCGTACCGCCAGTGCCGCCGCAGGATCCGCCAGGTGCCGGGGAAGGCGAGGGTCCCGGCCAGGTCGCCCGGGTGGACGGTGCGCCAGTTGTACCCCTCGCGGGCCAGCGCGGGCACCGCGTTCGGGCCGACGTGGACGTCCCCGTGGATGCCCCGGGTGAGGTGCACGCCGAGGAACGGGAACGCCGGGTCGGGCACCGGGTACACCAGGCCGCGGACCAAGTCCCGCCGGTGCTCGGCCAGTTCGTAGTACTCCCCGCGGAACGGGACGATCCGCACCCCCGGGTCGTCCCCGGCCAGCCGGGCGATCCGGTCGCTGTGCAGCCCGGCGCAGTTCACCAGCACCCCGCAGCGCAGCTCCCCGTCGGCGGTGCCGACCGTCACCCCGTCCCGGCGCCGGGCCACCGCCCGCACCGCGGTGCCGGGCCGCAGTTCGGCGCCCGCCTCCCGGGCCAGCCGGGCGTAGGTCGTGGCGACCGCCGGGAAGTCGCAGATGCCGGTGGTGCCGACGTGCAGCCCGGCCCGTCCGACCACCTCCGGTTCGTACCGGGCGATCCCGGCCCGGTCCAGCTCGGTGACCGGGATGCCGTTCGCCCGCCCGCGCTCGGCCAGTGCCGCCAGCCGGGGCAGTTCGGCGTCGTCGGTCGCCACGATCAGCTTGCCGGTCACCTCGTACGGGAGGCCGTGCTCGCGGCAGAACTCGACCATCTCGGCGGCGCCGGCGACCGCGAAGCGGGCCTTGTACGAGCCGGGGCGGTAGTACACGCCGCTGTGGATCACCCCGCTGTTGCGCCCGGTCTGGTGCGCGGCGAAGCCGTTCTCCTTCTCCAGCACCGCCAGCCGCAGCCCGGGCCTGGCCCGGGTCAGGGCGTACGCCGTGGCCAGTCCGACGATCCCGCCGCCGACCACCAGGACATCGAAGTCGTCCGCCACGCTGCGCTCCTCGTCCACCGCCGGGTCGCCGTCGCCGTCGCCGAGGCCGGTGCGGGCGGCGTGCGTCGCTCCCGCCCCGGCTTCCGCCGCAGATGCTGCCACGGCTCCGGGCGGGGGTCGAGACCGCGTGACGGGTGCGGCGGACGTCGCGGGTCGGTGGGGGTGTCACGGTTCGGTGGGGTGTCGGGCGTCGGTGGGGTGTCGCGCGTCGGTCGGCCCGTCAAGGCTCCGCCGCGCGGGTACGCGTCCTTCGTCCGTCCGACCCGGGGCATGCCGAGGTGGGCGGCAGTGACCTGCCGCCCACCTCGCCCCCCGGGGCATCGGGCGGTCCCCCCGGACCGGCCGTGGTGTGGGGCGGCGAGACCCCCGACCCCACGTTCCCCCCCCCCCCTTGGGGGGCTTGGGGGGGGAGGGGAAGGGGCCCAAAAAAAACACACAACCACAAGGGGTGGGGAAGAACACCCCTGGTCTTCTTCTCCGGGACCTCTCAGAAGGGAGGGGGGAGTTCCCCCCAGGGACCGTCTAA
>NZ_JBVIWC010000027.1:0-68451 GCF_055594965.1 Kitasatospora sp. NPDC040550
AGCAGGTCGGTGAGGGCGGTGGTGATGTCGGTGTGCTGCACGGGGTCCTCCGATGGTCGTCACGAAAAATGCGTGCCTCAAGCACGCATCTGACGATACAGGAAAAGCGTGCGCAACGCACGCTCATCCCCGTCCGGTGCCGAACCGCCAGGGGCCCGACCGGTCGTCATGACCGGTCGGGCCCCTGCGAGGACGCCACAGATCCGGGCGGCACGGGACGGCCCGGTGGCGATCAGCCCCGGGCCGGACTGCCCGCCGTGGCAGCGGTGGGCCATGCGGTGGCGACGGCGCCGTGCGGTCGGGGCAGCGAGCCCGGTCGCCGCCAGAGCGGCGAGGCCCCATCAAGACGCCTACCTGTACCCCGATCCAGACGTCTTCGACCCCGACCGGTGGCTGGAACGCAGGAGCGCACAGCCGCAGGACTCCTTCACTCTCACCGAAGCGGCTCTCGCTCTAGCCACCGTCACCGCACGCTGGCGCCTGGAACACCTCTCCACACGACTGGTACGCCCCGCCATCAGCGCCGTGGCCAGTCCCGGAGGCGTGCAGCAGCACCCGGACGCGCTTGCCGATCAGGCGGACCGGCACCGCGTAGCGGTTGGTGCGGACCGAGATCTGTTCTCTGAACTGCTGGTTGGGGCACCCCTTGGCTGCCTCCAGCACGTCGATAGGGTTGGGGCGATGACTGGGAGCCGGCGCCGCCGGCCAAAGATCGATGAGGATCGCGACGTCGAGGACGTGACGCTCCTGATCCTGGAGTGGCCGGGCGAGCAGGGTGTGAGCGCCATGATCAGGATGAACGCTGAAAGACTGGCCAATAACGCGCCAGCATGGACGTTTGCCGCCAGCGGCGGCCCGTTGGAGCATGGCATGCGAGCTGACGGGACGACTTTCCAGCAGTGTATGTCCGTCGCCCTGGCCCGGCTGCGCGACGCTGGACTGCCGGTCCCGCGGTAGTTCAGTCAACAGAAGGCCGTAGCGGTCGATCCGCGGGGTGAAAGGTCGACCGGTCTCGAACGGCTCGTCGGGCAGCGGCGCCAACAGCGGCCGCTCGGCGGCCAGGTACTCGCCTACGGTCCCACCGGTCGATCATCACGTTGAGGTCGGCCAGCGTCGCGACATCGGGGACGGGGACGAGGTGGTCGAGACCTCGAGAAGCGTCAGAACCTCTTTCGTCCGGTCGTAGTGGTAGACGAGGGTGTCCGGGCTGTACGGAACCTTCAGGTCGTCGCCGGGGTAGGGCATCCAATTCCTCAGCCCGAGCATCGTCTGCCCACCGTCCGGCGAGGGCACCGTGAAGGTCCGCCCGATCGTCAGCAGCCGGGATCCCTGGCCGACGTGTTCCTGCGCGGCGCGGAGCCCCACCACCCTCAGCCTTCGGTGGTGGGGCTCCGCCGTACCCGAGTGGGGGCCGCCCGGCCCTGGGCCGAGCGTTAGCCCGCCCGTCAGGGCACTGGGCGTCGGGACGGTGTGCGCGCCGTGGATCAGCGCGAGACGGTGCGGCCGGACTGGCTGCCGTTGTTCGTCGGGTACAGGTGCGCCCACGACAGGTTGCACTGGAACTGCCAGTGCGCGTTGTTCCACTGGGACTCGGTCACGTCGTTCCAGTTCCAGCTGTACGTGTGCCCGCAGGTGTCCCCGGCCGTCAGCCAGAACCGTTCGTCGGTGTTGCCCGGCGTGACGAACCACCCGACGGTCGGGCCGTTCGCGTAGACCTGGTACCAGGCGCCCGTGGAGCTGGTGGCGCTGTCGGAGCCGCTGTCGGAGGCGGACGCGGTGCCGGCGGTCGCGACGCCGGCGCCTACTGTCGCCGCGGTGGCGATGGCCAGAGCGGCGAGGGTCTTCCTGACGCGCATGCCTGTCTCCCTTGCTGGTCGGTACGGGCGGTCAGCGGCTGCGGGCGCAGCGGCTCTCAGCCGCGGTGGATCGGGTCGGTGCCGAAGGTCCGCGCGTGTCCGGGCCTCGCGACAACCTGGATCGTGTCGCGGTCGTGGTCCGCGCCGGAGGCGTGGTCGTGTCACCGGGGCCGGAGGTCGGGTTGGCGCGGTCAGGACTGGTGATGCTTCCGAGGGTTCTGCCCGTCCTTGGTCCGGAAACAGGCTCCGTTCGCCGGGCTCTGGTTGGTCGCGCGGTCGGGCAGGGACGATCGGACAGGTGTCCGGGCCGGTGCCGGCCCGTGGTGTCACCTCCGTGCACGGAGATCGGAGTCGGATCAGGTTGCGGTGGACGTGCTTCCTGGTGCGACCCCGCCCCTGAGAGGGGGTGCGGCCACCACGGCGGGACACGCGCTTCTGGCCCCGGTCGGACCTGCATGACGTACGCCTTCGGTCAGGCAGTTCCGCTGGGCACTCATCCTCGCTGCGCGACGGGTGGGCGGGCCACGCCGTTGACCCGACGTTGGCACGACGCTTCCGAGCGGGGCGGCCGCGGTACCTGTCCGTCGGTCAGGCGTCAGAGCGGCAGCGTCAAGGTGGCGGCCCGGCGACGCGTCGTTCAGCATCTGCCGGACGGTCTCCGCGAGCCCGTTCCTGTGGCGGACGTGCCCGATCCACGGCACGGTATCGAGGACGCGGGCCAGGTCGGCGGTGACGAGGCTGCCGAGCACGGTGCGCAGGTCTTCGGGGACTGGGCCGTCCACGAGGCACGGCCAGGCCAGAGCGGGCACGCGGATGTCGGCGGGCTGCGCGGAGCCGGACCACAGGGCTTGGAGCCAGGCTGCGGTGCGGTGGGCACCGGCGTGCTCGCGGGCGAGCTCGGCGACGGCCAGGACGAGGCTCGCACGGACCTCGGGGGCCGGCTCGGTGGCCAGGCGGGCGCGGCGGGCGTCCGTGATGCGCTCGGCGCCGGCGGTCGCGGTGGCCACGGCGTAGCAGGCGTGGACGCGGACCTCGGGGTCCGGGTCGTGGAGGAGGGGGAGGAGCAGGTCGACGTCGGCGGTGACGGCGTTGCGGGAGGCTCCGATGGACCAGTTCATCGCGAAGCCCCCGAGGTCGCACCACCAGCCGGGTTTGGCCACTCTGGGAAATGCCTCGCGGGTGCCGTCCCCCAGTGCTCGTACCGGGCGACTTCGGTGACGAGACCGAGGGCGTGCGTGCGGCAGCGGGCGGACGGGTCCGCGGCCAGGCGCCGGAGGAAGGACACGGCCAGCGGCGCGATGGCGGAGACCGTCCCCTGGTGGACGATCTCGAAGCCCAGTTGTGCCAGTGCGCCGTCGGTCGTCCGGGCGTCCGTGGAACGCGCCTGGGCCGGATGCCGTTTCGCGGGCACGTCGTCGGCCGGTCCGTGGCCCCGCCGGAGCCGATTCCAGGGGACCTCGTCGAGACGGAAGCCGTTGACGTCCTGCGCATCCCCGCGATCGCCACACGGACGTCGAGGGAGGTCCCCTCGTACACCTCCCAGCCCTCCCTCCCTGACCACCCGCTCGTGGTCCCACACCGGTTCCTCGGCCGTCCCATCCGTCCCCTTGGGTGCGGTCATGTCCCATGGCTGCCATCCGGCGGTGACACAGGGGGCCAGGGTCCAGCCGGGCGTCGCAGTCGGACGGCGCGGCCGGCTCTCGGGTCCGCGGGCGGTCGGCGGCCGTGCGGGAGGGACCTCTCAGGGGAGACCGAGGGCCAAAGAAAGAACCTATTAGCATCTAGTCGTACTGCGCTGCTATAGATCGTTCCCATGACGATCAGGTCTCTGCAGCAGGAACTGGCCGAGTTCGCGGCCGAACGGGACTGGGAGCAGTTCCACACGCCCAAGAACCTCGCCATGGCCCTCAGCGGAGAGGCCGGTGAACTCCTCGAGCTGTTCCAGTGGCTGACGCCCGAGCAGTCGTCCGCGGTCATGGCCGACCCCGGGCGCGCGCAGCGGGTCCGGGAGGAGGCAGCGGACGTCCTCGCCTACCTGCTGCGGTTCGCGGACGTCCTCGGCATCGACCTCGAGCAGGCGCTCGCCGAGAAGATCGAGGCCAACCGGGCCAAGTACCCGGTGCACCTCGCCCGCGGCCGGGCCGACAAGTACACCGAGCTGGGGGGCTGAACACCGCATGCGCATCGTGCTGCAGCCGGCCGGCAGGTCGAAGAAGGTCATCAACCAGCACTACCTGGACACCATCGCCTCCCCGGTCCTCTTCGACGACCACGCGGACCTGCTCGACCCCGGCGTCCGTGCCCGCCTGGACCAGTTGTTCCCCGACGGATCCGCTCAGATGTGGGGCGTCGTCCCCGGAGTGGGCGACACCAACGTCAAGTGGGTCAAGCAGATGAGCGCGGGGGACTTCGCGCTCTTCAGTGGTGACAAGAAGATCTACTTCGGTGGGACCATCGCCCTGCTGTGGCGCAACGAGGACCTTGCCGCGCGCCTATGGGGCCGGAAGGACAACGGCCAGACCTGGGAGTACATGTACGCGCTGTCCGGCACCCAGGGCTTCGACGTCACCGTCGCCGAGATACGCCAACTCCTCGCGTGGAAGCCCAAGCGCAACATCCAGGGGGTCTACGTCCTCGACCAGGACGACAGCGACACCCTCCAGGCCCACCTCACCCTCGAGGCCTCCACCGCGGACACCACCGACACCCCGGCCCCGGACCCGCAGGCCGACGCCAACGCAGCCACCGCCTTCGACGGTGAGCTGGAGCGCACGGCGATGCGCGCCTACCGGGGAGAACAGGCCGCCCTCAAACGCCACCTCCTGCCCGGCCCCACCGGAGACTGCGCCCTGTGCGGCCGTACCCTGCCGGCGACGTTCCTGATAGCGGCCCACATCAAGAAGCGCGCCGTCTGCACCGACGACGAGAAGCGCGACTTCGCGAACATCGCCATGCTCGCCTGCAGCCTCGGCTGCGACAGCCTCTACGAACGCGGTTACATCACCGTCACCGACACCGGCCACATCCAGGTCAGCCCCCTCGTCCACACCATGCCCGGCGTCCACGAGCACATCCAGCAGAACCTCGCCGACCGTGCCGTGCCCTGGTGGACCGAGCAACGCGAACCCCACTTCCACTGGCACCGCGCCCACACCTTCAAGGCCAACCCGCCGGCCTAACGGCCCGCCAAGCCTTGCCGCCCAGGGACAACGGGAGTTCGTCCCGCCCCGCGTCGGGCGCTCGCACGGCACGATGAGACTTCCCCCTTGACACCAGAACAGCTCGCCGAATCCGCTGCCTCGCCAGCCATTCCAGAACAGTCAAGAAATGACAAAGGCCGCGCTAAGCCGCAGGTCGGAAAGCCTCCTCCCCACTCGAGAGGAGCACAGGTCCCCCTGACGCGCGCGTGGCCCCAGGTCCCTACGTCATTGGGTGGCTGCCCACCTGAAGAAGCACAGTGGACCAGTCATAGGATGGTGTCGTCGGTTCGGGCGGGGCGTGGGGGGCTTGTGGACGAGTTGGTCGAGTTCAAGACGGACAGCGGTGCTTTCATCGTGGTCGCGGTCGAGGAGGACAGCAGCACCGGCGCTAGGCGCGTCGGCCGTGCGGATGACGTCGTCCGGCAGGCCAAGCAGACCTTCGACGGCGCGCTGGAGAGCATCCACACTGCTGCCGAGTCCGCGCTTCGTGTGTTTCGGGACGGCAGTCTCAAGCCCGACACCGTCGAGATCGAGTTCGGTGTGAAGCTCTCCGCGGAGGCCGGCGCTGTCATCGCCAAGACCGCGGTGGAGGGGCATCTCGTAGTGAAGCTCAGTTGGAAGCCGGGCACCGACGGGGGCTCCTCCGCCGGCTGATGGGTTCGCAGTCCTGGCAGGTGCAGGTTCGGGCTGGCCGTGTCGGCTCCGGGTTCCTGGTCACCGACCGTCACGTGATCACGTGTGCGCACGTCGTAGCAGGCGAGGCCCGCGCCGAGATCCGGTTGGCGCAGTACCCCGACCTCGGTGGCCTCGAGGCCTCGGTCGTCGTCGGAGCCGACTGGGACGGAAGGGCCCGTGACCAGGGCGATCTCGCCGTGCTGGAGCTCGCCGAGCCGGTCAGAGTCGCACCGGCCAGGTTCGCCGCAGTCGACGCATCCGTTGCTCCGGATTCGATCAAGCTGACTGCCTACGGATTCCCCCGGGGTTTCGACGAAGGGATCCTCGGCGAGTTCAGGGTCACCAGTGACCAGCTGGTCGCGGGCGAGTGGATCCAGCTCGAGGCTTGGAGTGGCCACGGCCAGCCGTTGGAGGAGGGCTTCAGCGGCGCTGCGGTGGTGCGGGAGGACACGGGCGAGGTCATCGGGATGGTCACCGCCAGGTACCAGAACGGCAGCGGCGGCAGGATGCTTCCCTCCCGGGCACTGGTCCGGTACTGGCCCGGTGCGGCCGACCTGGTTCCGGTCCCCGACCATCCCAGGCAGGAGCTGGTGCGGCTGCGTGACCTCCTCCGGAGGTGCGAGGCCGATTGCGATCCGGAACGCGAGTATCGAAACACGGTGGGCGTGCTGGCGCCGCCCCCGCCCGTCGGAGGCTTCCGGTCCTTGTGGGACGTGGCCTGGTTCCTGCTCACCGAGGTCGCACCGGCTCAGGGCACCGCGCCCTGGTCGGTCTTCGCTGTCAGGATCGCCGACCATGCCAAGGACCCGGTCGTCGGGCGTGCCCTGCGCGCCTGGGCAGGAGACAACGGGCCCGGCGGGGCGGCGAGGAAACCGATGTCGCCGGTGCCGGGCAACGGTCCCAGGTGGTCCCCGATCCTGGTCGAGGTCGAACGCAGCGGATCCGATCGTGATGCCTTCGTCGTCTCGATCTTCGCAATCAATGACGGTTGCGCGCAGTTGGTGGCAAGTGACACCGTCGCCCGCCGAGGTGTTCAGGGCTACGTGAGGGAACGCCTCGACGCCGCGTTCCGGCAGATCGACCACGGCGGAGAAGAGCTGATCGCCTTCGCGTTGCCGAGGGACTGGCTGGGAGAGCCCGTCGACCAGTGGCACACCAGCCCGGACGACCCGACTCCGTTGGGTTGCTCCTCCCCGGTCGTGCTGCTGGATCTGGGCCGGCGACGGGAGGCCAGGCTCCGGTACAAACTCGGGAAGGCGTGGGAGGGCCTCGACGTCCGGTCCGGCACCGACTGGTACCGGGTCGAGTGCGGCACTCCCCAGAACCCCGCCAAGCTCAAGGTCCGGCTCGAAGGCACGCAGACTGCAGTGGGATACGGAGCTCCTCCCGACACCGGCCCAGCCCGTGGACTTCTGCACGCCGGCCTCAACGCGGCGATCCCGGTCCTCGTCTGGCCGCGGACAGGCTGCACCGGAGAGAAGGCGCAGAACGGTCCGTCAGGGCACTCGTGCAGTGGTGGTGACTTCCTCGACTCACTCGTAGAACGACTGACGGCACTGTCCGCGTCGGACCTTCCCCGCCACGTCCACCAGCTGCGGCGGGAGGCGTACCTGGCCGATGACACCGACCGGCACTGGGCCTCAGGGCTGGCCCTCGTCTGGGACGACCCGCGGTGGTTCCCGGAGACACCCGTCTATCAGCAGTCACCGATCAGTTGACCTGCAGCCGAACGACCTGGAGAACGGCAATGTCCATCTGGCCCGTGTACACCGGAACGGAAGAGCCGCACGACGGCATGGCCCGGTTGCCCGATCCGCCGCCGTGGCGGACCTTCAACGGTGGCCCGCCGCTGCCGCTCCCGCTGGAACCGAAAGGATCCGCATCGCCGGACCGGGAGCACCGGGCTGCCACCTACCAGGCGACACCGCAGAGCGTCGAACTGGTCAACGCCGCACTGGTCCTGCGCAGGCCGCTGTTGATCACCGGGCCGCCCGGCAGCGGCAAGTCGTCGCTGCCCTACGCCGTGGCCAGGGAGTTGAAGCTGGGGCCGGTGCTCCGCTGGAACATCACCAGCCGCACCGTCCTCCAAGACGGCCTGTACCAGTACGACCCGATGGCCCGCCTCCTCGCCGCCAGCAGGGAGGCGGGGAACGGAGGTGGGGACGAACCCGCTGGCGCCCCGGCGGGCAACACTGTCGAGGACCATCTGCGGCTGGGACCGCTGGGGACGGCCCTGCTCCCGTATGAACGGCCGCGTGTACTGCTCATCGACGAGATCGACAAGAGCGACCTCGACCTGCCGAACGACCTGCTCAACGTCCTGGAGGAGGGCCAGTACGAGATCCCGGAGCTGGTCCGCGCCGCCCGGCAGGCCCCCACGGCGCGGCTGATGGCCTCGGACAGCGATGACCGGGTCACCATTGCCGAAGGTCGTGTCCGCTGCCGCGCCTTCCCCTTCATCGTCCTCACCAGCAACGGAGAGCGGGAGTTCCCGCCCGCGTTCCTTCGCCGGTGTGTCCGCCTCCATCTCCGAAGGCCGGAACGGGAGCACCTGGAGAACATCGTGCGGGCCCACCTCGGGGACCTCGACCCGGGGACGGAAGAGATGATCACGTCGTTCCTGGAGCAGAACAGCGTCGGAGAGCTCGCCACCGACCAACTGCTCAATGCCATCTATCTCGCGCGCGTCCCGGGCCTGCCCGCCGAGTCCCGTGAGGACCTGGCCCAGGCCGTCCTGGCCCACCTCGGCCCGGTGACGGAGTTCCATGACTTCTGATCCGGCTCAGCCACCGTCCGATCTGGGGCGTCTGCTCGAGGTCCTCGACCGGGCGGGCGGTCGCCGGGCGACCGCGCCCGAGCTCGCCGAGACGATCTGGTTGGCGAGCCGCTGTCGTACTCCCACGGGCGAGACCCCGGACGGGACCTCGGCGGTCGCGCCGGACGAAGCGGTCGCCGCGACGTCCGACGCCGTCCCGTCCGTCGCAGAACACCGGAGCGGTTCCATGCCTCCGCACGCGTCAGTGCACGAGGACCGTCTGCTTCTCCACCAGGCCGACGAGGCTTCGGAGGGTGACCGTGCGCACGCACTGCTGTCGGCACCCCTGCCGCCCATGCTGGCGCACCCGCTCGGGCTCCAGCGCGCCCTGCGCCCGCTGCGGCGCCGGGTGCCCTCACGACGGAGCCTGGAGCTGGACGAGCTGGGTACGGCTCACCGGATCGCCCACCAGAACGCGCGGCCGGGCGCATGGCTGCCGGTACTGCGTCCGAGGACCGAACGCTGGCTCACCCTGTACCTCGTGTTCGACGCCGGGCCGACCATGCCGATCTGGCGGCCGCTCCTGGGGGAGTTGCAGCGCACGTTCGAACAGACCGGCGCCTTCGAGAGGATCAGCCTTCTCGAACTAGCGGCCGACGGACGGCTGCACCGGCCGTCCGGCCGGGGTCCGGCCTCTCTGCCCCCGTCGGCCGGGCGCACCGTCACGCTGGTCCTCAGTGACTGCAGCGGGCCTGCGTGGCATGTCGGTTCGGAGTCGGCCGAGAGGTGGTACCGGGCTCTGCACCGTTGGGCGCGTTCCATGCCGGTGGCAGTCGTCCAACCCCTCCCGGAGCGCCTGTGGCGACGCACGGCGCTGCGCGGTGCCGCAGGGCTGCTGACGGCACGTGGCCCCGCCAGCCCGAACTCCGCCCTGCGGTTCACGGCGTTCGACGGACCCGGACACGCTCCTGCCGGTATGCCACTGCCGATACTGGAACCGTCCGCCCGGTGGTTCGGACACTGGGCGGAACTCGTGGCAGGAGCGCCCGGCGCCGACGTACCGGGGGTGGCCGCAGCGTTGCCCCCCGATCTGTCGGCCCCTGTACCGGAGCCTGCCGAGGACGTCGACCCCCGTTCCCTCGAGCCGGAGCGGCTGGTCCTCAACTTCCGTGCCCATGCCTCACCACAGGCGCTCCGGCTCGCCGGGCACCTGGCAGCCGGTGGGACGAGCCTGCCGGTGATGCGGCTGGTCCAGGCCGCCACCGAGGTACGGCCGGAACCGCAGCACCTGGCCGAGGTCGTGCTCAGCGGCATGCTGACGACGGAGGCGGGCTCTCCCGCGACGGCGGGACGATACGTCTTTCGGCCGGGTGTGCAGGAAGTCCTGCTGCGGATGCTGCCGCGTTCGGAAGCCGCACGCATCGGCGAGGTCATCCGACGTCACGCCGGATCCCGGCCCGGGGAGCTTCCCGTTGTCGTGCCGGGCATCGGGATCGCCGGTGCGGAAGGCCGCTCGAACGGAGAGCCTGTGACGGCGGTGACCGAAGAGACCCTGCGACGGCTGGGCGGCGCCCCGGCCGCCCCGGCCGGCCCGGTCGAGAACCGGACTGCGCAGGCCGACGCCCCCGATACGCTCGTCGACGGACGCTACCGGCTGCGCGAGATCGCACTGTCCGGCCCGGCGGCGGACATCTGGTCGGCGACCGATGAGAAGGAGGGCAAGGAGGTCGGTCTCAAGCTCTTCGGCCTGCCGCTGGAGAGCTGGCCGAAACGGCAGGGCTTCCTCGCCGACGCGCGCCGACTGGCCGGGTCCGACATTCCCGGGCTGGCACCGGTCCATGGCTGGGGATTCCACAATGGCCGCCCCTACCTGGTGACCCTGCCCGCCGCAGCCGCGCCTCTCGGGCGACCGCTGATCGGATCGGGTCCCATGCCTTGGGAAGCCGTTCGCGGCCTCGCCATGGAGCTCGCAGGCATGCTCGACCGGCTTCACCTCCACGGCGTGGCCCACCTGGACCTCAGCCCGTCCACCATCTCCCCGCACCGCAACGGCGGACTCCTGGTCTTCGATCCCGGCATGGGCGCCCATGGCCTGTCCACTCTAGACACCAGTGCGGTCGAACCCGACCTGCTGGTCCTGTCCGGCCCGGCCGCCCCCTATCGATCACCGGAAAGCCTGTTCGCCGGAGTCGGCGACAGCCGCAGCGACCTGTATTCACTCGGCTGCCTGCTCCACGCCATGGCAACAGGCAGGCCACCGATCACCGGTTCCCGACACCTACGAAACGCTTGGGCGCACCGAGTCTCGTCACCTCACCCGAAGATCCGGTCGGGCATATCCCCGGGCTTCGACGCACTTGTCACCCAGCTCCTCGCCTTCGATCCCCTGGATCGACCGAGCAGCGCCAGCGAGGTCATGAGGAAGCTCGCCAGCATGCAAGGCAACGACCTGGAACTCGACGCGGTCGAACGCGCCATGCTGGCCGCGGATCCGGACGGTTCCCGGATGGGCCGTGCTCTGCGGGAAAGCATCGACGCGGTGCTTGACGGTGCCCGGACCGGTCGCTTCGACCTGGCGGCCGTGAGCAAGGTGGAGAAGATGTACCTCGGCACCCGTGTGGAGATCAGCGTCCAACACGCGTTCCCGTTCAACAACGGCAATGTGATGGACTACGAGATCGCGGGCGTCGAGGTCGACTGCAAGTTCACCCAGAGACAGGGAAGCTGGTCGTTCCCTCGCGAAGCGACGGGCCGCGTGTGCCTCCTGATCTGGGCCGACGATCAGACCTCCCGATGGAGTGCGGGACTGATTCGTGCGGACTCCCAGTACCTGAGCAGCCTCCAGAACCGGGACGGCAAGTCGACCTTGGCGCCCTGGGCTCGGTCGAGCGTGCGATGGTTGTGGCGCGACATGCCGCTCAAGGAGAACGTCCTCCTGCACATGCCGCCGGAGGACCGAGAGGCCGTCATGCGTGCCGGTTCCGCCGGGTCCCGGATACTCGAACTGTTCCGACGGGTCCAGCGCCGCCCCCTCGATGCCAACTGCCTGCAGACCGTCGCACAACAGAGTGACTACCCAAAGCGGGTACGCGATGCTCGTGTGCGCCTTCGCGACGAGGGCATCGTTGTCATCGGCAGTCTGCAGAAGCGCCTTGCCGAACGTCTGGGGCTGCCCGTCCCCGATCAGTCCGAGTGGGTCAGCGCACGTCTCACCCCGGTCACGCCACACCACGCCACCCAGCCTTCGGTCGAGTTGGACGGTGTGCTCTGGACCGTCGCCCACCTTGGCGACCCGGTGGTGACCATTCCCAGGATCGGCGGTCGGCAGAGCTTCACGTGACAGGACCCGAATAGCGTGAGAGTCCCGATGCGACGCCCGCCGGGAGGTCCGAGCGGCCCGCGCAGCCCTCCGGCCCGTCAGCCGGTCGGTCGGTGCGCGGCAGGTCGGCGGCTTCGGACTGGCCCGGCTCGTGCTTCGCGCAGTCCTCGCTGTAGAACTGCGCCCACACCCGGAACCAGCCCTTCGCGTTCCGCGGCGGCTGCGCCGCCTGCCACTCGGCGTCGTCGGACATACGGCTGCCCGGGTGAAGCCCTCGTCGGGGCTGCACAGCGGGCCCCTGACACACGAGAGGGTGCAGCAGCCGGCGTCCGAATCCGCGGCCCCTTGCGTACCACTCGATGCTGTTGTTGACGATCTGGGGCGGGCAAGGAGCCGACACAGGCGTAGTCGCCGACTCGGATGGCGGTGGCGTGGGTGGACTGCAGCGGGCAGTCGTGTACGGGGCGAAGTGACAAGTATGGAGATCGAGAGGAGGATGTGCCCGGCTTCCCGCCGCATGCGCGGGCAGCCTTCAGCATCCGGTCCACCGGGGGGTCTTCCGTGCGCCAACGTCATCTCGCCAGCCTTGCCATCGCCACCGTCACCGCGCTTGGGGCCGGTCTGTCCGCCCCCGCTTCCGCGGCTGCAGACGGCGCCACGCTCTTCGTCAACCCGGCCGCAGGCTGCACTGACACGGGCGGCGGCTCCCAGGCCGCGCCGTTCTGCTCCGTCCAGGCAGCCGTCGACGCCGCGCGGCCCGGCCAGACCGTTCAGGTGGCCGCGGCGAAGTACCGCGAGCAGGTCACGCTCAGCCGCTCGGGAGAGCCGGGCAAGCCGATCACCGTTCGGGGCGGCAGCATTCGCAACGGCCTCGGGACGCTTCCGATCGTCGGCGTCAACCCGGGCGGCGCGAACCCGGACTACGGCTTCGTCCTCAACGGCGTCCACGACGTCACGATCACGGGTTTCGGCATCGGGGGCGCGCTCGGTTCCGTCCAGTTGGCCGACACCCAGCAGGTGACCCTGGACGGCAACATCATGGGCGGCGGAACACCGTCCGGCCCGCAGACCGCCGGCGTCCACATCGGCGGGACGACCCAGGCCACCACTATCAGCCGAAACATCATCGGGGGCAGGCCCCACACCGCCGTCGTCGTCGACGCGGGTGCGACCGGCACCGTGCTCACCACCAATGCCGTGGACAACCAGGCGGGCGGCGCCGGCATCCAGGTCACCGACGCCCCGGGGACGGTGATCACGAGCAACACCGTCAGCTCGGCCTGCGGCCCGGCCATCGGCCTGCTGGGCGACTCGTCCAGGGCCGTGGTCGAGAACAACGTCCTCGCCACCGCCTTCGACACTGGCAGGAACGCCCCTGCGTGCTCCCCGGACCAGAGCACGGCCAAGCTCTCCGTCTCCTCCGGCTCGGTACCGGGCACCGTCGCCGACTACAACCTGGCCGAACCCTTTGCCAACGGGCCGATCTACCGCTGGGCAGGCACCAGTTATGCCAGCGCGGCCGATTTCACCAAGTCCGTCCCGCAGCAGGGCGCCCACGACCTCACCGCCGAAGCGCACTACAGCGGGAGCGTCGACACGCAACTCCCCATCGGCTCCAACTCCCCCGCCATCGACTCGGCCGATGCCGACGCACCCGGGGAGCTCAGCACCGACCTCTACGGCTACCAGCGGATCGACGACCCCTACGTCGCCAACACCGGTACCGGTTCGAAGGTCTACGACCGGGGCGCGTTCGAGTTCACGACCTCGTCCCGCTGGATCTCGGTCCAGGGCCAGCCTCAGAAGGTTCCAGCCGGAGTGCCGGCCACCTTCTCGATCCGCGACCAGGAGACCTGGTCGCCGGTCGTCTCCTACTCCCTTGACTTCGGTGACGGAACTCCGGCCGTGACGACCACACAGCTCGCGGTCGAGCACACCTACCGGACCGCGGGTTCCTATCAGCTCACGGTCGTCGCCACCGAGCAGAACGGCGACACCACCACCAGTAGCGACACGGTGCAGGTCGTGCCGCCCGCTCCGCTCGTCCCCTAGGAGCGCTTTGTCAGGCGATGTCGTGGCGACGACCACCCCCGTCGGCTCGCCTCCTGACGCCGCGCCGACGGGCCGACGGGAGGCTGAGGTCCGCAACCGCCGAATGCCACACCTTCCGCCGTCCCGCGCGAGCGCTACGACGCGGAGAACGTAAGAGGACCCGGGAGCGTAGCCAGCTCCCGGGCCCCTGTTTGCCGCCCAATTGCGCACACCGGCACGTTTAAGGGTCGCGGATCAGCTTGAAATCGACGCGTTCTACCTTTGAACTACCGTGCCACGGAGCGGCACAGACAGGACTTGAACCTGCATTCGTCGATATTCGTCCGCACCCGGTCGATCCGGTGTTCGGCGGCGAATGCTGAGACTGGAGCGAGAGTCTGAGATTCACGGGGCCTGCCTCTGCCTGGCTTGGGCTACCCCGGCCGGTGGTGCCGGGGGGAGGATTCGAACCTCCACTGTGACCCCTGGTCAGCTTCAACGTCAGTGTCAGCTTTCGCACCGTGCAGCGCACCCGCCCGGTCTCCCAGGACGGATCGGCGCGCTCGGTGCACCCGCCCGGCTCCCCGGGCGGGTGATCGTGAGGCTACCGGAACAGGTAGCCGAAGACCGCGTCGCCCACCCGCTGGTCGGTGACCTCGACGGCGTTGGCCTCCTCGCGGGCGAACTTGACCGCCTGCTGGAGCTTCTCCACCCGCTCGGCGAGCTCGTTCACCCGGCGGGCCGGCAGCGCGCCCGAGAACTTGACTGTGGTCCAGTAGCCGACGGCGATGTCCTCGTAGTAGACCTCGACCTGGGCCGGGTGCTTCTCGGTGGCCTCGGCCTTGACGTGGTTTCGCGGCACCTTCTTGGTCCGGATGGTGCGCACCGGCTCGGTCTTCCAGGAGTCGGTGGACGGGTCGAGGTTCCAGGACTCGGAGGCGTCCAGGACCGGGAGCTTCTTCACGAAGGTGGACAGGTCGGTGAGCTGCTTCTCCAGGAAGAGCAGGTACGGCACCGGCACCTGGGTGAGGAGTACCTGGCCGTCCACCACCACGTCCGCGCTGGCGCCGATGTTGGCCCAGTCCTTGGTGGCCGTCACGTCGAAGAGCCGGGTGAGGGTGTTCGCGGTGGACCGCAGGATGTCCTCGGCCTTCAGCTGCACACGGGTCGACTCCGGCGGCAGCTGCTCGCCCTCCTCGTCCTTGGGCTGGTAGGTCCGGGAGATCCCGGCCAGCAGCGCGGGCTTCTGCAGGTCCTGGTGGGCCTGCGTCAGCTCCTGGAAGGACTTGGACTTGACGCCCTTTTCAACGGCGATGATCTGGTTCAGCTTTGCCACGTCCGGGACGCTATCAGTCCTGAACCGACCGGTGATACTTAATTGTTGATCGAGCACCTGGTCTTGCGGAGGGATCAGTGCCGTGCCCGACCGGCTCCGCCAGCGAGGCCCCGCCGAGCATGGCCGCCACCACGGCCGTCGGCACCGCCTTTCGCCTGCTGCGGCTGCTGTCGATCCGCAACGAGTTCGCCGGTACCGCCGACCGCGCGGCGCAGGACCAGATGACCTACCGCGGCTTCCTCGCCGAGCAGCTGATGGCCGAGTGCGACGACCGGGCCCGTCGCTCCGAGCGGCAGAGCATGGGCCAAACCGCTGATCGAACGCTGCGACGCCACGTGAACGAAGCCACCAGCCCGCGGCCCCGGTCCGGCTGGGACCACCAAGCTGTCGCACTTCGTGAGCACCGCAGTTGGCTTCACGCGTCCCGCCTTGAGGCCGGTGTCGGGGCTCTCGTACCGGACTTGCCTGTCAGGCCGCAGTTCTCTTGACGATGAGGCTGGCCACAGCCGACGTGTCGAGGTAGCGGTGGACATCGTGGGATGAGGGGAAGCTCCCGGTCTTCACCTCGATGTCCGCAATGCCGGCGGCCAGTCGGGACAGGCCGGCGCATCCGGTCACGAAGTCCTTCGACGCGTAGAGGTTCGTCCACTCCACCCCGGCTGGGACGGTGAGCGGCTCGCCCCCCGGGTGGAGCCCCTTGCGGCCGATGAGCCAGCTGAGCGGGGACCCGCATGTCACAAGCGCGGCCACTCCGGGAGCTTGGCCACGGCTGAGCAGGTCGTACGCCACCACACTGCCGAGGGAGTGGGCGATGACCATTCGCGCACCTGTGTGGGCCAGGGCCCTGGCGACTTCTGCGCGTACAGCGTCAGCCGTCTCCTCGTGGCGCAGGTAGGTATACGCCTCGCGTACGAGCCACAGGAGGCGGTTCGTGACGCCCTTGCCCACTTTCCGGTCCACGGCCTGGACCCTGCTCACGATCCGTGGTGCGAGGGAGCTCCCTCCGAGGGTCATGCCGGCTTCGGACGAGTCGTCCTCCAGGGCTGAGGGGGCATAAGCCGCAAGCGCCTCGAGGATGAAGGCTTCTTCCTCCTCGCCGATGGGCCCGTCCTGCGAGAAGGAGTCCGTCTCCGGGGCGCCGAGCCTTAGGAAGCGGGTCGGAGTCCGCGGGAAGACCGCCTGGTAGGAGGGAACGGTGACCGCGACCCGGGGCGCTTCGGGCGGGACGGTGGCCAGCACACCGTCGACGGTGGCCTGCCAGCTGGAGCTCAGACCTGCCGTGGTCGCTCCCGTTCCCTGCCTGATTCCGTGCACTCCGGCGATCTGCAGCGCGTCCACGCTTCCCCCTGTCCGCTGTCTCCGGCATGTCGGTGGCCGATCGTAGCCAGGCAGCTGCGGCCGGTGCAGGCCGGGTTAGGCTGTCGGCCGGACAGGGGGGAACGGGGTTGAGCGCGGAAGAGCTGGACGGCATCGTCCGCAGGCGGCTTGTTGTCGTCGCAGTCGACAACTACGACGACGGACAGGAAGGTTTCACAGAGGCCGTTGCCGCCCAGGTGGAACGGATCACTGGCTGGCTGGCTGACCCCGAGCTCGGCGATGACCGCCGCTTCGAGGTTGTGAGGGCAGAGCACTCCCCGCGTTCCGTGGACAACTTGCGCGCTTTCCTGCACGGCCAGAAGCTGGCAGCGGCCAGCTACAAGGAAGCCGTGGTGGTGTACGTCACCGGCCACGGGCTGCGCCGCCTGGCACAGCGCCACTACCTGATGCTTCCGGCGACGGATGAAGAGCGGCTGCTGGCAACCGGGTTCCCGACGAGCGAGCTCATCACCGCAGTCCTGGACAGTCAGTCCGAGCACGTCATGGTGCTCGTTGACTCATGCCACTCCGGCACGCTCCGCGCCGAACTCGCCAGCATGTTCCAGGATTATCCGCTGGCCTGGGCGACCTGCACGACGCTCTGGCTGGCGTCCTCGAGCAGTCGATGCGCCCCCTGACCTCGCCGGTCCACGACGAACGCTTCACCGACCTTCCTCGTCAGGTGCCCGTCGGAACGGTGAGACTGTGCTGATGAACAGGCGTGGACGATCCCAGATGGTGGGGCGCGGCCGGGATCCGGCCCGGAGGTCAGCCGGCCGGGGCTGGTATACCCAGGCTGAGTGAGGCTGTTCAGGCCGTGCACAGGGCTCATCTGGCGCGCGCCGCGCCGCAGCGGGTAAACGGCTCGCGCCTGCCACGCTCCTGTCCCCCGCCCCGGCATCTGCCGCCACTGAGCGGGCCTCGGCACACGCGCCTCCGACAGTGGGGTGGCGTCTCAGAGCCCGTCCTCATCGCCCTGGTCGACGTCGGGCAGCGTCTCGCCGAACCGTGCCAGCGCCTCCTCCGGCCCGCAGCCGAAGGCGCGGCCGATGTACTCCCAGGTCATCATGCTGCTGCGGGCCTGGCGGCCGGCCATCAGCGCGGTCGATCCCGCGGCGCGCTCGAACCGGGCGGCAGCACGGGCGGCAGCGTACGGCGCACTGTCCGTCAGGTCGCAGATCCGGTCCACCAGCGCCGCGACCAGTTCCTCGACCTCGCGCGGCACCACACCCTCGGACTGGTCGACGTGCCCTTCCCAGTCCGCGAACGGCCCGGTGGCCCCGCCCACCGCCTCGGTCGCCGCGTCGTCACCGAAGTCCAATAGGTGCGCCCGCTCGCCCCGCCAGCCGCAGCTGCAACCACCGCGCACCGCAGCGGCCCGAGGACCGTCCGCACCGTTGTAGAGCCACCAGGTGGTGCGCCCGTCCGGCAACGGTGCCGGCTCGCTGCCGTCCGCCAACACGGCCGCCGGAAAACCCTGGTGGCGCCCACCCTCGTCAATCCATGGCATGCCGTGTCCCTCGCGTCCCTGGAGTACAGCACCAGGGTTCTCAGTCCATGACGCACTGTCAAGACCCGGCGACAACCAGTGCGATCCGCCGGCGAAGGCATCGACCCGAGAACAGGGCCATAGGTGTCCGAGGCGTCGAAGCCCATCAGTCGAAGCCCGTGCAGACGCCCCGAGCTCGCACGTCCCGTCTCGGTGGCGGACACCGTCGGGGAGTCCCCGACGGTGTCCGCCGTTCAGGCCGGTGTCGGCTGCGCGATCTGCCAGCGGGGTCCGTCCGGGCTGCCCTGCCACGCCCATGGGGAGTCGGGGGTCACGGTGATGCCGTAGTCGTACGGTTCGGGCCGTCCCAGCCCCTCCCACTGGGCCCAGGCGGTCATCACCTCGTCGCCGATCAGGCGCGGCCCGCTCTGTAGCAGCACCGGCCGGCCCGCCGCTTCTCTCCGTAGCTGTGGTGGGATGTCATGACGAACACGGCGACGCGAGGGGAAGGGCGGGGGCGGGTGGGGGATGCGACTGTGAGCGAGGCCCGGGTACGGGGGCTGGTCCTCGGATCCGCGCTGGGGGACGCGGCCGGGGTGGTCCGGGGCCGGTGGCCGGCCGAGGGGCCGCTGCGGATCGGCGTCAGCACCCAGCTGGCGGCCTTCACCATCGAAGGGGCGATCCGTGCCTCGGTACGGCTGGACCACAAGGGCATCTGCCACGCGCCGACCGTGATCTGGCACGCGTACTGCCGCTGGGCCTTCCTGCAGGGCATCGAGCCGGAACGGATCTCACAGCGCTGGGCATCCGGCAGCGGCAGCGGGTGGCCGACCGGCTGGCTCGCGCGAGTGCCCGCGCTCCGCGAGCGCCGAGGCTCGGCGCCGGCCACAGTGGCGGCCCTGACCGGGCTGACGCAGGGCACCCCGATGATGCCGGTCAACGGCAGCCGAGGAGCCCACGCGCTCACCCGGAGCCTGGCCCTCGGACTGCTGCACCTCCTCTCCGGTCCCGACACCTGCGCCAAAGCGGTCCGCGAGACGGCCGCTCTCACCCACGGCGCCCCGGACGCACAGGACGCGGCCCTCGCCGCGGCCGGGCTCGTGGCCCACTGCCTCGCCGAGGACGACCCCTTCCGGACGTGGACCGCCTCCTCCCCGGACGACGCCCACCCGGTCGACGCCCTGCTCCGGCCCCTGGCCATGCCGCACTCGGCGAGCCCCGACACGGTCCTCGAACTGCTGAAGGCCCCCCGCGCCGTGCCCGACCGCGGGCAGCTCGCCTGGATCGCCCCGGACGCGACCGCCGCCTCGGCACTGCTTGGCGCACTCTTCGTGGTCTCCCGCTTCCCCGGCCGCGACACGGTGGACGCGGCCCTGCGGTTCGCGGCCGGCGCACCGGATGGCCACTCGGTGGCCTCCACCGCCGGGGCGCTGCTCGGTGCCGCGCACGGCGTCGACGCGCTTCCGGTCGAACTGCTGAGCCGGCTCGAACTCGCTTGGGTGCTCGACACCCTGGCCCGGGACCTGCTCCAGCAGTACGTCGACCCGCCCGGCGGCAGCGCGTACGTACCGGCCCGCGACCCGCACTGGTGGGACCGCTACCCGGGCGGGTGACGACCTCGGGCAAGCCCTCTGTGTGCCGATCCCGGTCGGGGTCCGGGCGGCCAGGCCGTCGAGGGCCTGTCGGCGACGCCGCCGGGTGTCGTTGGCCGGTAGGACCCGGCGGGCGTTCGGCCGGGCCACGAGCGGGCAACGGGGGGTCGACTCCCCTGGGGGGCAGTAGCAAGTGCCTCCCGACCGTGCCTACGTCAGATGCTCCTCGGACGGGCTCGCCGTGTCCGGGCTACTCGGGCATCACCCCGTGGATGCGGGAGAGGGTGAACACCCGCTCGTCGTCGCGCAGGTGGCACCAGGCGTTCAGGTAGGGGGCGTCCAGCGCGAGTCGGCTGAGGGTGCGGACGGTGGTGTTGCCGGAGGTGGCGACGTACTCGATCGTGACCGCCAGTTTCTCGTCAACCGCGTGGGCCAGCTGGCGGACGTCGGTGAAGGAGAGGTTGCGCGCGTGCCCGGCGATGATCTCCTCGGTGTCGCTGGCGTAGGGGCGGCCGTCGTACGGGTCGGGCTCCGGTACGTCCTGCGGGGCGTCGCGGAGCCGGGCGGCGAGGGCCCGCAGGTCGACGGACGGTCCCGCGCTCGCGCTGCGGGCCTCTGTCCGCCGCGTCCGGGGCCTGCCGCCGGGCGGGCGCGGGGACGGAAGCGGGGACCGGAGCGGGTCGGCCGCGCGGTGGTGCTGGGCCCGTTCGATGCGTACGGTCCCGTCGGGCTTCTCTGCGACGGGGGCGTAGCCCGCGGCCCGCAGTGCCGCGAGTGTCTTGTCGGGTAGGGTCCGGCTGATCAGCACGGTGGGTGCGAGCTGCCGCAGGCCGAGTGGGGCGAGCTTGCGGTGGGCGGCGAGTTCGGCCAGGAGGGCGGGCTCCTGGCCGTGGATGACGCAGGCCGCGGCGGCGACGCGTACCCGGCCGTGGGTGCGCGCGGTGTCGTGGATGAGGTAGGAGATCGGTTGGGGAAGGGGTTCGACGGCAACGGCGGCGAGGTCCGCCGCGAGGGCGTCGGGGGTGAGGCCCGCGTCGAGGGCGCGGCGGACGCTGCCCGGGCTGAACCGCCAGACGGAGGCCGCACCGGCGCTCTCCCGGTCCGCGGCGCAGTCCAGCAGTGCGTGGAGGTGCGCCGACGGCGTACCGGTGACCACCGCGGTGAGGTCGCTGCCGAAGCGGGCGCTCCCGCTGGCGGCGGGCAGCAGCCGTCGGCAGGCGTCGGTCAGGGCCCGGGCGGCCTCGGCGTCGTCAGCGGCGGCGCCACCGCCGGCGAGCAGGGCGGCTCCGATCGGGGACACGGCCCCGAGGGCGAGTGCGCCGAGCAGTTCCGCCTCCCGGATCAGGGTGGCGAACGGCGTGGCGTCCTGCGGGAGTTCGTCGGCGAGCGGACGGAGCCACCCGAGCAGCTCCCCCAGGTCCGCCGGGTTCGCCGCGCCTTCGCCGGCCGGGAGCTGTGCCGCGGCGGTGAGCAGCCCGTGCCTGGCCTGGGCGCAGCCTGCGCACGGCGGTGCCCCGGCCAGGGCCGGCAGGGCCTTCCCGTCCTCGTCGCGGCCGGCGCCGGGGGTCAGCGGGATTGCCCACCAGGCCCGGAGCAGTAGGGCGAGCCGGTCGGCGGGTTCCTGCTCGGCCCAGGTGTCGTAGGCGGCGGTCGCCGCGACCCGGTCGCCGTCCCGGGCCATCAGCCCGGCCGCACTCGCGGTCTCCAGGACGAGGCGTACCGGGATCTCGTCGCACTGCGCCGCCTTGCCGATCCGGGACAGCTCGCGGGCGCCGACCCCGCCGGACTTGAGCCAGGCCGGCGGGGCCGCGGCGCACACCTGGAGGACGGAGGTGGCGTGGGCGGCGAACGCCATCGAGGCGGCCGCGGCCTCCCGTTCGACCTCGGCGGCGGTGGCGGGCACCGACCGCACGCCGGGAGGGACGGGTGTGAACGGGGCGTGCCAGTCGGCGCCGCGCAGGGCGAGGGCCACCTCCGCGGGCATGCGGGCCGGCCCGTACCGGTAGTGGTCGCGGATCAGCAGTCCCCGTTCCACCGCCCACCGTTCGGCGGGCGTGGAGTCGGTCTGCGGAGCCCCGAACATGATGGGGCGCGGCTGGTCCCGGGCCTCGCGTGCCCGCCGTTCGAGGAGTTCCCGGGTGGCCGCGGGTGCCTTGGCCACCAGCGCGGCGACCCGGGCGGGGTCGCCGTGATGGTCGACCAGTGCCGCCAGCCGCTGCTCCTTCCTGTTGGCAGCGGGTTTGACACCGAGTTTGGCCGCCATCCGGGCCAGGTCGTCGGAGCTCGAACCCGCGAGCAGCCGCACGAGCGGTGCGTCGAGTCCCAGGGGAGAGCCCCACGCGTTCCGCAGCGGCGCCGCCAGGTGCAGCCGGCCCTCGCCGTCGGACCACGCCAGCGCGCGGTCGGCCAGCGCCTCCAGGGCGGCGGCCAGTCCGTCGGCGCGTTCCCCGTGCGTCGCGTCCAGGAGGCGCGCCAGGTCGTCCCGCGACGCGGATGGCAGCGCCGCGGCGGCCTCCGCCACCTGCAGGCACGGCAGCGTGAGTCGGGGTAGGACCAGCGCCACCGACGCCGGACGCTGGAGGCGGTCCGCCAGTTCACCGACCGAGCGCGGCTCCGGAGCCGACGCGGCGTCCGGACGCGCCGCCAGGACCCGCTCCAGCGCGGGTGCGTCCAGTCCGCCCAGCCAGGCGGCCAGAGCCGATCCGCTCTTCTTACCGATGGGGAACACCTCACCACGCAGGAGGACGGCCGTGCCCGGCCGGGGCCGGCCGGGGCCGGCCGGAGGCACCAGGATGGCCTACCGCCCGCAGTGAGCGCGAAGTGCTCCTGAACTCCTGTGGACGGGCCGGGTCTTCGAGACGATGGAGGATTCGAGGCCGCGGATCGGGAGGTACCACTCGTCCGACGCCCGCTTCACCCTGTTCGTCCTCTCGGTCGGCCGGGTTTGTGAGCGCTTCGGCTCGAACCCGACGATCCGCCGGCCGGCCCGCGTCAGGAGGAGGGCAGCAGGGTCGCGAGGTAGGCCTGGGTCTCGGGGTCGGTGGAGTGGAGGCGGGTGCCATGGGTGGCCCGGGTGGCGAGGACGCGGTAGGTGTTCAGGGCATAGCGCAGGTAGCGCTGCGGCGGCAGGTCCCGCAGTTGCCTGGCGTCGTGGCTGGCCTCGGGGTGGGCCTGCCAGCGGCCGTCGCGGCGGAGCAGGTCGGGGCCCAGGATGACGGCGCCGAAGGCGTATTCGAGGCCCTGGGCGGTGTAGATGCAGCCGACCTGGTCGTGGCCGCCCTGGTCGGTCGCCCAGAAGGGGCGGGGCGGGACGTCGGGGAATCCGGGGACGGGCTGTTCGGCGCGCAGGTTCCAGGGGCGGGCCCAGGAGTGCTCGTCGTCGTCCGGGCCGTGCCATCGGATGGCGACCTCGGGTTCCAGCGGGGGGACGGCCTCGGAGTTCCAGGGCCAGCAGAAGCCGGCGGTGATCCGGGCGCTGCGGCCCTGCTCGGCGTGACCGTCGACCCAGGCGGCGAGGGCGTGCGGGTCCGGGCTGAGGGCGAGGTCGTAGCCGGTGCCGTTCCACGCTGTCGGGGTTTCGTCCGGGGAGAAGAGGAGGTCGACCCACCGGTGGTAGGCCTGGGAGCCGTTGCAGCGGAACTGGGTCTCCAGGTCGATGCGGCGCAGCACCGTCCCGGACTCGTCGGCGTGCTGTTCGAGTTCGTCCAGGGTGATGCCCTCGGTGGGGCGCACGATCTGGCGCTCGTCGAGGAACAGGACCAGGACACCGACCCGGTCGAGGAGGTTGCGCAGGGAGGCGGGGAAGCCGGAGGTGCGCTGCTCCGGGTAGGTCTCGGCGCGGTGGGCCTCGTCCAGGAGGACGACGCTGCTCTTGTCCAGCCCGCCGGGCGGCTGGCGCCTGAACGTCGCGACGAGGCCGCGGGAGTCCTCGCGCAGCAGCCGCTGGAGCTGCCGGGTCAGGGCGCCCGAGGTCGTCAGCAGGCGGGGGTTGCGCCCTTCCATGCGGCACAGCTCGCCCATGAGGCGGGCAGCGATGGCTGTCTTGCCGGTGCCGGGGCCGCCGGTGACCACGACCAGGCCGCCGGGGCCCTTCCCGCCGGCCGCCTTGACGGCGTCCAGGATCGCCAGGCGGGCGCGGTCCTGCTCGCCGACGAGGGGAAACTGGTCCCGGCCCTCGATGTTGTCGGCCAGTCGCCGTAGTGCGCGCTGGGAGGGCCGGTGCTCGCCTGAGAGGAAGCGGTCGATCGCTTCCTTCGGTGCAGGCGTCAGGCCGCTGCAGCGGAGGCGGTCCGCCAGCTCGTCGGCGGGGACTGCGTCGGCGATGTCGTCACGGCCCAACAGCGGGAACTCGGCGCTGGGCGAGTTCGGGGACACCATGGCGCGCAGGTGGCCGAGCAGTTCGGGCCCGGCGTTGTGCAGGAGGGCCACGCCCCGGGCCTGGACTCCGGCTCCGCCGACGGCCCAGTCCCTGAGGTAGTGGACGTAGCCGCCGACCTGTCGGGCGGGGTGCGGCAGGGTCCGCTGCCCGACCTCCAGCATTCCGGGCTCCCCGGGGGCAGGGATGGCCCACGTCCACTGCTTCAGCTCGACCGTCACCACCGTCAGCTCGGCGTTCGCGTCCTGGCCGACGACGGCGACGTCGACGCGTTCGCCCGTCCCCGGGAGCGACAGCTCCAGCAGGACGTCGAGGTCTCCCAGGCCGGCCCGCTCCAGTGCTTCGAACAACACAGGCCAGCTGCGTCGCCAGCTGCCGACCTCCTCCTCACCCGGCTTCGTCCCGTGCTGTGCACTGAAACGTGCGGCGCACGCGTCGACGAACTCCGGCCGGGCGATCTGGCGCACCGCCTCGCTGATGGTCCCCCCGTATACATGCATGCCCGAATGAATACCACTGGCCGCCGATACCGGGTAAACCCGGCCGACCGGAACCTGCCGGAGCACTGGTCTGAGACCGGCGGCCCGGAGGACGGGGCATATCCGGACCAGAGTCGCTTCGGTCGCTTCAGTAGCTCGACGGCTTCGGTCGCTGCCCGGAGGGGTTACGGCGTTTCGCTGGGTCAGTTCCCCAGTGACCGCCGCCCCGCCAGCAGCGACCGAGCGACTCAAGCGACCCAGAGCGGGAACTGCGCGCACGACTGTTCGGTGCCGGAACCTTGTCTTGGGGCGCTGGCGCCGTACCAGGTCCCAGTCGCCGACAGCGGCGGCCCAGCTACTGAAGGCGACCCCCAGCGACGGAGCCGACGGCTTCACCTCGGGGCCGACGCGCGCGACACGCCTGGACCTGAGCCCCCCGAGAGACTCAGTCGCTTTCAGTCGCTGAATAAAACCCCAGGTCAGACGCTATACACTCATCCCAACAGCGACCCAAGCGACCCAAGGTCGGATATATGAAGACATTCCCGTGTGCGTGTGCGCGTTATAGACCCGGGCTTCAGTCGCTTCAGTCGCTGTTGGTTGGGAAAATCGGCTCCGACCTGCGGAAACATCCGTAGGCCGAAAACAGCGACCGAAGCGACTCGGTCGCTGCCCCAGGGTTCGGTCGCTCAGTTTCGTCCCAAGTCCCAGCAGTCCGGGACCGTATGTGCTCGCTCGGCTAGTCTGTGTGAGCTATCTTCTGGACTTCGGTCGCTTGAGTCGCTGATCCAGCACCCGCCAGTACTCTGACCTGGCTTTTTTCTGTCAGCGACCGAACGAGGACTCGAATCCGGGCAGCTACCGAGCTACCGAAGAAGCTGAGCAGCTACCGAACCAAAAGGGGAAGAGACCAGCGTGACGGCGCCGATGGCCGTGGGGAGCGACCGAACGGAGCGCCAGCCGGACGCACTGGCCGTCGCGCGCTGGTGTGCCGCCCAGGGCCGGCCCGTCCATCCGCTGGCCCGGGACGCAAGACCCCGCCCGCGAACTGCCAACCCTGCCAGGACTCCCCCCACTCCCCCACCGAGTGCTCGTGCCCCCGCGTCGGTCGCTGGTGCCACGGCTTCCACGCCGCCACCACCGACCAGGACATCATCGGCGCCTGGTGGAAGGCCAACCCGGGCTTCGGCGCCGGAGTCGCCTGCGGCCCGGTCGGCGTGGTGGTCATCGACGTCGACAGCCACCCCGCCGACGTCCCCGCCCGGGACCGGATCCTCCCCGGCATCCCTATCCACGACGGCGTCGACCTCGAAGGCCTGGAGAACGGCTACCACACGCTCGCCCTGCTCGCCGCCCTGCGCAAGGCCCCCGACCCGTCCCAGGACACGGGAACCCTGCGCGTACGCACCCCCTCCGGCGGACTGCACCCCTGGTACCGCGACGAGGCCAACCACCGCTTCACCTGCTCCACCGGCTCCTCCCCCCGGGCGGGCCATGGCCTGGCAGGTCGACGTCCGCGCCCACGGCGGCTACATCGTCGCCCCCAGCACCGTCACCACCGGCGGCACCTACACCCCCTGCCCGGTGCCACCGCCCCCGCCCCGCTCCCCCAGTGGCTGGCCGAGGAACTCATCCGCACCGGGCACCTCAAGGACCGACCGGGCCAGCCGACCGCGCCCCAGCCCGCCGTCCCCGACCGCGCCCGCCAGGCCGTAGTCGCCGCTGGCGGCGGCAGGCGCGGCGCCGAGAAGGTCCTCGACACCGTCCTCCAAGACGTCACCGACTGCGCCACCACCCCCGAGGGCGCGCAGCGCCTGCCGGATCACAGTGTTCGACGCCGCCCCAGGGCGCAGCAGTCGCTGGAGCTGGTCGGCGGTGGCGGCCTTGAGAACGCCGAGCGCGCCGAGGACGTCGGCGCGCAGCGCGGTGGTCGAGCCGTTCGGGTTGGCGGCGCCGCGCCGGTACGCGGTCCGTCCCGGCCTGGACGGCTGCGGCTGCGCTGGTTCGACCGCGTCGGCCTGGTCGTCGTTGTCATCGGGCAAGGCAAGGCGGTGACGGGTGCGGGTGTCAGACCGGGTAGAAACCCACCCTCTCCGCGCCGGAGGTATGGAACGGGTACATCGTGGCCTGGTCCTGGTCACTGAGGTCCAGTGGGGGATCGACATTCTCAACGACGATGACCTGGGCGCTGGAGTCGTCGTGGAGTGCCCGGTAGAAGTGGCCAATAACGTTGCGGGGAATTTCAAAGTCCTCGTCAGGCTCGCGGTAGGTCAGGAGCGGTGAGTCGAGGACAACGAAGCCCGGGTGGCGCAGGCCTCGCTCTGCCGTGTATCGCGCGAGCGCCATGGAGAATGCCGCGTGGATGATCGAGCGCATACCCCTGCCGCGGCTGCTTCGCGGACGGTCGTCGACACAGATCTCGGCGGTCCTCTGGTCATAGTTGACGCGGTTGGCCCCAGGGATCTGCCAAGAGGTCAGGATCTCATGCATCGTCCGCTCGAAGTCGGCGATGTCAGCTGCGGGAATTCCGTCAGCTCGGGTGGTCGCGGGCACGGGCGGTGTGCTCGACAAGGTGGCCTTCAGGTCCTCCAGCCGCTGGATCTGGGCATGGAGGGCAAGATTGGCCTGAATCTTGGTTCGAGTTGTGAGCAGGGCTCCGGTGTCCTCGTGTAGTGGTGCGAGGCGCTCATCGAGGCTCGCGAGTTCGCCACTGATCGCGCCGCTGGCTGAGATAAGTGAGGCGAGATCGCCTTCCAGCAGCCTCAGTTGCTCCTCAAGATCCTCCATCGTGGTGAGCAGGTCAGCATGGAGTTCGGTCGTCTTGCGGGTCTCGGTCGCAACGGCCGCCTGGAGGTCATCCGTCTCGGCCATCTGGTGGCCGGGCTGCTGGTGTTCGGGGGCCGCTCCGCAGAAGACGCACGGGCCCTCTCGGAAGAAGTAGCCAAGAAGGTTGCCCGCCTCGGCGACCATGCGCAGGCGGTCGAGGTCAGACTCGTACTGCTGGCGGAGGAGTCCGAAACGGCCCATCAGGGTCCGGAGTTCCCCCGCGCGTTCGCGATTCTCACTCGTCCGCAATTGCAGGGATCGGCTGCGTTCGACCAGTGCGGAGCGCTGCGTGACCAGTGCCCCAGTGGCTGCTGATGCGTTGGTCAGAGTGTTCTCAAGTCTGCGCAGCTGGTCGTGTAGCTCGGACTCGCTGGTTGCAATCGCCAGGCGCGGACCCGGCCGCCGGCCTCCGCGCTCTCCAACGGGGCTGGCGCTATCAGGGTGTTCTGCCCGGCCACCAAGGTGCCCACCGTGGCCATCCAGGAATCCCGTGCCGTCATCAAGGCGGCGCAGCCGACGTCCCTCCCGCAGCCCGAACACCCGGCGAGGTACGTGACCCCGTCGCCAGGGCCGCCGAACATTACCAAGGCGCAGCCGGCCGTCCCGCCGACCAAACCTCCCTGCCCACATCGTGGTCCCCGGACTTCCAGTATCGGTTTGCCCGCCACCGCAAGCGCCTCGTCGCCGCACCGAACCGCTCACCAGGGAATGTGGGCGCCCGCCAGACCGGCGTGCAATGCGCTCAGGAAGGTGTAGACGCCCAGGAACGGCACGGGGACGGCGGCTCCGAGCCCCGCAGAGAACCAGAGGCGGTCGGTCCGCCGTGACGCCAGCCAGGACCAGCCCGCCCCGACGGCGGCCCCGGCGGCCGTCACGCCGACGATGATCAGCGCCTCCCTCCAGAGCCCGGGCTGGTGCGAGGTGGAGTGGACGTGCGTCAGGTACCCGAGCATCGCCAGCAGCGCAACCGGCACGAGCACGGTCAGGACCACCGAACACCCGCTCACCTGCCGGCGGTACGGATCGTCGTCGTTCATGTCTCCCCACGAGTCGCAGCCGGGGCCCGAACTGTCTTCCGGGCCCCGGCGATTGTGTCAGCCGACAGTCACTGTCCGCTCTTCGACAGCCCGTTCAGGGCGTTCTGGAGCGCGATGGCGTACCGCTGGACGCCGGTGTTGTTGGGGTGAAAGCTCTCCATGCTCGGGCACACCACGCTGCCGGGGCACGAGTAGTCTCCACCGCCCGTTGTGGAGGGGCCGGCCACCAGGTCGTTGATTCCGGGATTGTCGTCGCAGATCTTGTAGCCGAGGAACTCGACCCCGGGGTAGTAGAACGTGACCGGCACCGGGTCGAGCCGCGCCTTGGCGGCGGTCGCCGCCGCGTCCTGCATGTCGCGCATGCGATCGGAGAATCCGTTGACGGTGGCCACCCGTGAGGGCAGCACGACGCTGCAGCCGGGGCTCATCTTGCTGATGTCGCCGAACAGTTGCGGGTATCCCAGGAGGATGATCTGGGCCTTGGGCGCCTTGTCGTGGATCGCGGCGAGCAGGTCGGTGAGGGGCTGCTGGACGTTGTCGATCCGCTTGTTCTGCGTGGTCACGTCCGGGCACTGGGAGGTCGGGTCTCCGCAGCCCGCCATGGCGGGGCCGAAGCCGGCGTCGTTGCCGCCCGCGGTCAGCGCGACGACGGTCGTGTCCGCATTGATGAAGCCCGACTTGAGCTGCGGGATCTCGTGGTGCTGGCCCATCATGCCCCACTGCTGGTTGGCGATCATGTTGCCCGCGAACGCCCCGGAGCAGGCCACCGTGTGGTAATCGAGGCTGGTGTCCAGGCTGTCCGCCAGCGCGCCGACGTTCTGGCTGTCACCGGGGAGCACGGTCTGGCGGATCCACGAGTTCTTGCTACGGCGGCAGGCGTTCCAGGAGCGGCCGGGCGAGGTGTCGGTTTTCTGGTCGGCGTAGGGGCCGACGTCGGTGCCCATCAGGTAGGGCTTGGCTCCCTCACCGGACGAGTAGGAGTCTCCCATCTGCACGACGATGTCCTTCGGCTTGCCCGGCAGCGCCTGGAACGCCATGGCGTCCCAGGCGATGTCCTCGGAGGCGTCGCCGTCCGGCGTCCAGTTGCTCAGCGAGACACCCTGGAAGTCGCTCCCGGGCTGGAAGTTGAACACGCCCAGGCTGACCCAGCTGTTGGTGTTCGCGTAGGCGTTGATCGCCCGGTTGCGGGTCGTGCCGTCGCCGATGTGGATGGTGTAGATCGCTTGCTGGGTCTGCGATCCGGTGTCGGGCAGGTGGGCGATGACGCGCTGCCAGCCGGAGACCTGCTGTCCCAGCTGCCAGGAACCGGTGATCGCCATGGGGCCGGTGGCGTTCACCGGCTGCGTCACGTCGTTGCCCGGGTTGCTGACCGACGCGTTGTCGCTGCGCGTGTGGGCGTACCAGAAGTGGGCGCCGTAGCCGCCGCCGATCTGGTGGAGGTCGGCCTTGGCCTCGTAGTGGTTGGCCTGGTCCGGAGCGAAGCCGAAGCTGAGTTTGCCGGCGTTGTTCCAGGTGCGGGTGCAGCCGTCGCGCATGGGCGGGACCTGGCCGGAGACGGAGTCGATGACGAGTGCTCCGGCGGGCGGTGCACCGCAGTCCGGGGCGCCGGTGTTGCCGTTGCCCGGTTCGGTGCGCAGGGTCTTGTACGTCATGTACTCGTGGCCGCAGGCGGCGGTTTTGCAGTTCCTCCACGAGGCCGTGGCGTGGTACCAGTACGGCGGGTCGCAGGAGGGGCCCATGTGGTCGACCTCGCAGCGCGGAGGGCTCTTGGGGTCGCAGTTGTTGCTGGCGTTGCAGAACGTGTCCACGGGGGGTTTCACGCCCGACTTCTGGATGTTGCTGGTCCACCAGGCGGCGGAGTAGCCGGCGGTATTGCCCTTGTTGAGGTTGCCGTTGTCATCGTAGGAGCGGCCGGTGTCGATCGGCCAGGCTGCCCAGCCGAGGACCTTCTCCTGGTAGGGCCAGTACTGGGGATGAGCGGCGTCCGCGTAGTGGTTGGCGTCGAGGAAGGGTTTGCGGTCGGGCTGGTAGAGGGGGTTGATCGGGTTGTTGAGGTAGCCGAGGCCCCACTGGGTGAAGGGTGCGGCCGGGTTGTACTTGTTGAGGCCGGAGTTGTAGGACCAGGCGGCGGTGAACCAGTTTTCGATGCTGGTCGGGTCGTCGTCGTTGAGCGTCAGCGGGGTGGGCAGGGCTGGGTCGTGGAGTTCGTTCCACTTGTCGGCGAGGGTCTTGGCCGCGGCGGCGATGTTTGAGGCGTAGTCGAGGGCGACGGCCTTCTGCTTGTCGTAGGGCCACATGACGTCGCCGGTACGCAGTCCGGTGGGGCCGTGCATGCCGTCGGTCTGCTGGCCGATGCCGTAGCCGCAGTCGACCTTGTCCCAGTTGATCTGCCAGACGTCCTGTGGGTGGGCGGGGTCGGCCTTGGGGTGGCCGTAGTAGCCGCCGGTGAGCGGGTTGCCGGTCTGGCCGGGCAGGGCGCCGCCCTCGGCCTGCCAGAGGTTGGACTCCTGGGCGAGGACGCCGAGCAGGACCTGCGGCGGGATGTGGGCGTTGGGCGCTCCGGTCAGGCTGGGGAGCGGGAACATGGCCTGCGGGTCGACGGTGCCCAGGCCGTCCTGGGTGCGCCAGCCGCCCTGGCGTATCCACTGGGCGGTCAGCTGGCCGCGCACGGCCATGTCGACGGCCCATTCGACCTGGTTGGGGGTGGGCTGGTAGGCCTGCTGGGTGGGGTCGTTGCGGGGGACGGAGCAGGTCCGGTCCTCGTCGGCGGTGTCGCTGCCGTTGCCGCTGCCCGTGTCGGGTGCGCCGTCGGCCGGGGCGAGGTCCTTGGCCTGCGGGGTGGCGGATCCGTGGGCGGCGGGGCGGCTGAGCGCCGGTGAGCCGTTGGCGCCCTGCGCGTGGTCGGTGTCCGTGTCAGGGGCGACGGAGAACGTCAGCTTCTTGCCGGTGGTCGGGACTTCGGCCTTGACCTCGATCCAGGCGCCGGCCTCCTGCGCGGGGGCCGTGAGCGGGTGGGCGGCGAGGCTGCGGGCGCTCGTGGACACGGACTCGTCGACGGCGAGGGCGCCCTTGGTGGACACCACGGCATCGGCGGGCGCGGCCAGCGCCTGGACGGTGCCGGGCAGGGGTGCGACCTGCTCGGGTGTGCCGGTGACGAACAACTTGCCGCCCGCGCCCGGCTGGAGGGCGATCTCGCCGGTGGGGGCTTGGGCGAGCGTCGCGACCTGGCCGTCGGCCAGCCGCTTCACGGTGGCCCGGCCGTCGGCGTGGTCGATGAAGGCGATGCCGCCGTCGGTGTCCGGATGGACGTTGCTCGCCGCGCCCGAGGTGGTCGCGATTTCGGTCACGTGCCCGGCGTCGTCGATCTTGCTGAGCCGTGCGCCGAGGGCGCCCACCAGACCGCTGCGGGTGGGCACCGCAGAGGTGACCTGCCCCTGCACGGTGACGGTCCGCGTGATCCGCCCGGCTTGGGTGTCGACGGTCAGCAGCCGGGTCTGCCCGAGGTCGGTGTCCCCGTTCTGGGTGAGCACCGCCGTCTCGTCCGCGCCGCAGCCCGGGTCGAAGTAGGCGAGTGAGACCGTCTCGGACAGCTTGGTCACCGCACCGGAGGTCAGGTCCACGACCGCGGCGAAGGCGCCGCGCTGAAGCAGTTCGGGCCGGTTGACGAACTGCCGCGGCGCGTAGACCACGACGGCCCGCTGGCCCGAGGCGGTGACGCACGAGTTGCCGACCCACAGGTCTGTACTGAACCCCGGCTCGGACAGGGTGGTGACCGTGCGCCACTGGTAGGCCTGGCTGCTCTCGGCGGCCAGCACGTGCAGACCGCTGCCGTCACCGGCCAGCGTCACAGCCCGGTCCTGCGAGCTGCGCCAGTCCTTGGGCAGAGATGTGTCGGGGTCGGTCACCTTGGACGGCACCGGCGGCTGGCCGGGCTTGGTGCCAGGGGCGGCCGTGGACGGCGCGGTGGACGGCGCGGGCGGATCGGCGGCGGCGGGTAACGCGACCGCCAAGGCGGGCAGTAGTGCGAACGCGCCGGCCAGGATGGCCGAGCGTGGTCGGAAGGACATGGAACCCCCTGATTCTCGATTCGTGGAGAGCGTGTAACAGCCGGTCGGCTGCGGACAAAGACTGGGCGCCGGGACTGCCGAATTCGGCCATGGGGAATTCGGTCGCCGGATACGGGGTCATCGAGGCAAGGCCGCCTGATACCCGGTCGCCAGGGACTCCCGCCCGGGAGTTCGGCATGCGCCCGGACCCGGGCCTCTCTACCGCCGAAGCGCCTCCACGGGCTGGACCCGGGCGGCGCGCCAAGCGGGATAGAGGCCGGCGAGGAGGCCGGTGGCGAGGCCGATGAGCGGAGCCGCCACGACGGTGACCGGCGCGATGACCGGGGTCCAGTCGTGGACGAGCACTACGCCGAGCACAGTGATTACGCCGAGCGAGGTGCCGATGAGTCCGCCCAGCATGCCGAGGCCGGCCGATTCGGCGAGGAACTGGGCGGTGATGTGCCGACCGCAGGCGCCGAGCGCGCGTCGGAGTCCGATTTCCCCGGTGCGTTCGAGCACCGCGACCAGCGTGGTATTCGCGATGCCGATGGACCCGATCACCAGGCAGATGGCGGCGAGCAGTAGGAACAACTGGTCGAGGTCGGAGGTGACGGTGCTGCGCAGGGTTCGTGGATCCGGTGGCGGAACGGCCCGGAAGTTCTCCGGGCGGACCGGATCGAGCGCGAGCGCGGCCTCGTCGGCGACCTGCCGGGCGGCGCCGATCCCGGTGGCGATGATCATCTTGGCCCGGTCGCCGGACGGCGCCCCCCACAGCCTCGTCGCCGTCTCCCGGGGGACGGTGACGGAGGAGAGGAGGTCGGCCTTGCGCCGGACGTCGTCCACGATCCCGATGACGGTGAACGGCTGCCCGGCGATGAAGACTGCAGGCTGGACGTCGAGCGTGGAGATCCCCAATCGGGAGGCGACGCCTGCGCCGAGCACGGCCACCGGCTGCGCGGTGCTGTCGTGCCAGGAGTCGAACGTCCGGCCCTGGAGGAGGTGCGGCTCCGCGGCGGCCAGGACACCCGCCGAGGCCGCCACGACCTGGGCCCGCTCGCCGCCTGCCGCGCCGCCGACCGGCGCCGACCGCACGGCGTCATCGGCCAGCCGGACGTTCCAGTACACGCCGGCCGCTGTGACCCCATGGAGGCGTTGTACCCGGGCGTCGGCGTCGGTGGGGAACGACAGGGCTGGGAGTTCCGCCGTGCTGCCGATGTCCTCGACGGACACTTCGGTGGCGGTCAAGACGTTGAAGTGCGAGTCGACCTGGGACGAGGTCGTCGCGGCCAGCCCAAGAACGGCCACGAACGTCCCGACCCCGAGGACGGTGCCCAGCCCGGTCAGCGCCGAGCGCGCGGGGCGCTGCAGGATTCCGGTCAGTGCCTCGGAGAGCAGGTCCCGGCCCGACAGCCTGGACGGTTCGCACGCCCGGGGCGGGCGGTCGGGCCGAACGTGCTCACGACGCCGGAGAGTCATGCGGATGCTCACCGGGTCACCAGTTCCGTCAGTCCGCCGTCGCGGATCGACAGCGTGCGCCCACCGCGTGCGGCCACCCCGGGGTCGTGCGAGATCAACACGATCGTGATGCCGCCGGCGTGCAGGTCGTCGAGGAGCGCGAGGACGGATTCGGCCGTCGCAGTGTCCAGGTTGCCGGTGGGTTCGTCGCACAGCAGCAGCGAGGGACGGCCCACCAGAGCGCGGGCGATGGCCACGCGCTGGCGCTCTCCGCCGGACAGCCGGGTGGGCAGGGCATCGAGCCGGTGGCCGAGCCCGACTCGATCGAGCGCGGCGCGAGCCCGTTCGTGCCGGATGGCGTGGCCGAGGTGGCCGTGCTCGCGGGTGTACAGCATGGCCAGGGCGACGTTCTCGGTGGCGGAGCGGTGCGGCAGCAGGTGAAAAGACTGGAACACGAAGCCGATCCGGCTCCCGCGCAGGGCCGCCCGGTCGCCGTCCGGGAGCGCCGCCGTGTCGATGCCGTCCAACAGGTACCGCCCCATGGTCGGGGTGTCCAGGAGGCCCGTGATGTTCAGGAAGGTGGACTTGCCGGAGCCGGACGGGCCGGTGACGGTGACGTACTCGCCCTGCTCGATGACGAGGTCGCACGGCTTGAAGGCCTCGACCGGCGGAGGACCGGCGTAGGTGAGTCCGACCCCGCGGAACTCGACGACGGCGGGGCTCACTTGGCACCCGCCCCGGCGGCGGTGCCAGCCCCGGCGCCGGGACTCTTGACGCCGACGATGACCTGGTCGCCCTCGTGCAGTGAACCGTCGGTCGTCGGCCGCACCTCCACGCTGCCGGCGCCGGTCGTCCCCGGGGTCACCTCCACCCGCCGCCGCTGCCCGACCTCGGCCACCGTGACCACGGTCTTCCCGTCCGCCGTGGCGGAGAGCGCGGAGAGCGGCGCCGTCAGCACCGGGCCGGGGGAGGAGGCGGCCACGATCGTCAGACGAACATCCTGGTTGGCCAGCGAGACGTCCAGCGGGCCGTCGGGCTGGACCAGCAACTGGTACCCGGCGCCGCTGCCCGGGCCCGCCGTCTTGGGCTTCCCCGCGCCGCCGTCCTGGGCCTGCGGGGCGGCCACGGCATCGGCCACCGAGACGACCGTGGCGGGCGCCTTCGTTCCGGTCAGCTCGGAGAAGACCTCCACCTTCTGCCCGGGCCGTACGAGGCCGCGCTCTGCGGCCGTCAGGTTCCCCCGGACCACGAGGGCACCTGCGGAGAGGGAAAGCACCTTGCCGTTGACGGTGCTCCCGACCTGACCGGCGACGCTGTCGACCCGGGCCGGGAAGGACGGCAGGAACACCAGCTCGGCGGCCGGCACCATCGGGCCCCGGGCAGCCTTCGACTCGGCCAGCTTGCCGCGCAGGCGTTCCAGGTCCTCGGCGGCGCGTGCGACCTGCTTCTTGGCTGCCGCAGGGCCGGACGCTGATGGATTGCTGCTCCGGCCAGATGCGCTGGGGGCCGGTGAAGCGGGACCGGCACCGCCGGAGGCCTCCGACTGAAGCTGATCCCGGGCATCGGCCAAGGCTCGCTCTCCGTTCGTCACGGCGTCCTGAGCCGCAGAGACGCGCTGCTCCCCGTCCTGGGCGGCGGGCAACGGGTCGTACCCGTGCGCCGCGTAGAAGCTGGCGACGGCCGCCTTCGTCGCCTCCCCAAAAGTGCCGGGCTCGTCCCCGGTAGCCGGGAACCCGGCGCCGGCCAGGGCGTCCTGGAACTGCTTCACGTCCGCCCCCTTCGTACCCGGCCTGAGGTCCCGGTAGACCGGCAGCTCACCCGGCAGCGCGAAGACTGGCCGGCCCGCGACCTCCAGTACCGAAGACGCCGACTTCACCTCGTCGCCGGCCTTGAGTGGCAGCTGGGTCACGACCGGCAGGGCGCCGCCGTTGCCGGCGTTCCCGGCCGGCGTCACGTCGACGGTCCGCCCGGCAATCACCTGACCGCGCGTCACCACCGTCGATGTCAGCACGCGCCGCTCCACTGGAGCCGTCAGAACGTCGGGCGGCGGCGGCCCGGTCTCGGCCGCCGCCTGGGCCGGCGACTTGATCAGCAGCGACGCCCCTGCACCCGTGCTGGACAGGGCGATCGAGACTAATGCGGTGGCAATCAGCACCGATCGTCGGCGCGCGGCGGCTGGCATCTTCAGTTCCCCCCGAGGTAAAGCCGAATGATTCTGCGAAGGCCATGGAAGCTCCGCGCCCGGGCGGGTCAAAGCCCTCGGTAGTCATGCGAACACAGACCCTAGGCATGCTGACGGAACGTTAGCAACGTCGTTTTCGGCGGTCTGCGTGAACCTGCAAGAGTGTTCCGCGTCACACTTGACGGCTCGTCGGGTCGACGTGACGATGGACGGCGGCTACCGGGGGGTGGCAATTCTTCCGCTCGGATCGAGTGCACTGCTTGCACGTTCCGTCGAGCGTTTCCAGGTGCGTTTGCTGTACGTACTTCCACATGCCCCCAGGTGCATCTACGTGCATTTCTTCCCTGTGTTAACGCCTCCGAAGGAGTGGAAATGAAGCGCAGAATGGCCGCCCTGCTCACCACCGCCGGCGCCGCCCTGGCCACCTTCGCGTCCGTCGTCCCGGCTTACGCGTTCGACTACGTCTCCGACACCTGCGGCTACCAGGACAAGTCGTACTGCTTCGGGATCTTCTACAACTCCGCGAGCAACGGCGTGTCCACCAGTCCGTGCTTCCTGTCGAGCCAGAGCATCGACGACCACTACGGCGTCAATTCGCCGAACGGCAACATCATCAGCCTCTATCAGTTCGGCTGGTCCGACCAGTATCTCCGGACCAACCTCGGCGGTTCGCACTGCGAGGCCAATTCCGAGGGCAGTGGCTATGCGCTCAAGAACGAGGCGGCCTCCGTCGTCAACGGCGACGCCTGGGCGAGCTACACCGTCTTCTACCACTCCAACTTTAACGGGACGGCGCAGACGTTCGACCCGAACTCGAACGGAAACCTCATCTCCCGGTTGCACAACAACAACGCGTCTCATCGGCGCAACGGCTGATGCGGCCGGCAACGTTCCGAGGACCACGCGCTGCCCGCCGCGCCGCGGCCTGGCTGGCACTGGCCGCGCTGGCCGCCAGCGCGGCGGGCTGCACGGCGACCACGCCGAGGCCCTCGGCGACGGGTGGCGCGAAGGCGCCCGGTGCGACCGTGAACAGCGGGCTGGTCAAGGGCATGGTGCTGCCGCTCCAGGCATACATGACGGGCTACCCGAGCCGACTGGCGGTCGAACAGGCGAAGCGGCGGACCCAGCGCGAGTGCATGAAAGGGCTGGGGTTCGACTACGACCCGCCGCAGCCGGGCAGCTACCCGCCTTCAAACTTCGACGGTGCCAACATGGCGCGCCGCTACGGGATCAGTGTCCCGGAGGAGGCTGAGAAGTTCGGCTACCACCTGGCCGGCAACCCTGCAGACCCGCCGCTGTACGAGCCCGGTAAGGCAGCCGGCGTGGCGCTCACGGGCAAGGACGAGAAGGGGACAAAGGCCACCGACCCCCGCATTCCCGACGGCGGTTGCCTAGGGGAGTCCGACCGGAAGATCGGCCGGATCGACGAGTCGCTGGTCAACCAGCTGAATGGGGACAGCTTCGAACACTCCCAATCAGACCCGACAGTCGTCCAGGTGATCTCCGCGTGGAGCACGTGCATGAAGGCCAAGGGCTACTCAGCCACTAGCCCGCTGACCGCCACCGACTATCTGCAGAACCGCGGTTCGGGAGAGGTCATCCCGGCCGAGATCGCCTCGGCGACCGCGGACATCGCCTGCAAGCGGGAGACGGACCTGCCCCGGATCTGGTTCGAGGACGAAGTGCGGATCCAGAACGAGCTGATCGCGGCGAACCAACTCGCCTTGACCGAGGAGCGCGACAAGAACACAGCGGTGGTCAAGCGGGCCTCCTCCCTGGGCTGAATAGCGTCTGGTGGAAGTAAGGCGGCTGGAAACCCTGGGGATGGTGTCGGGGTCCGCTGGACGCGGCGTGGGAGGAGAACCTGGCCGCGCGCCGGAGTACTTCGAGCGCCACGGCACCTCCCGTACGGCCACCGCGCTGGACAAGCCGGTGGGGCAGTGGCTGTCCAATCAGCGCTGGCCCGGCGTGCTCGCCGACCGCCCGGACCGGGTGAGGCCCTCGCGGAGATCGACCCGGACTGGAACCCCGCGTGGCCGCTGGACTGGCAGCGCCACTACGCCGCCGTCGCCGACTGCCTGGACGGCGGGGCGAAGCTGGCGGATCTACTGCCGGGGGTGACGATCCACGAGCTGGATGTGGGGCGGTGGCTGGAGCGGCAGCGTCAGCACATCGTGTGGCAGGGGCTGATGGACGAGCAGCGCGAGCGCCTGACCGCGCTCGGCGTCGAACCGCTGGCCGCCCCGGCCGAGTCGGAGAAGGGCGTGGGGAAGGCCTCCAAGGGGGCGTCTGGGGCCTTCGAGCGGGGCGTGGCGGCGCTGGCCCAGTACAAAGCGCACCGGCACTGTGACGGTCCCCAGGGGCCACGTGGAGGAGTTGGAGGCGGCCGGCGGCACCGTGGCGGTGAAGCCCGGGGTGTGGGTCTCCAACACCAAGAGCCAGCGGGCCAAGCTCACGGGGGAGCAGCTGGCCGCGCTCGCCGGACTCGGACTCGACTGGCGCTGAGCCCGGGGGTGGGTCACCGCATTCGCGGGTGACCCACCTGATCTCGTCGTGCGATACGGGTCTACTGCTCCCCGGCTTGGTGTCCTGCACCAAGCCCCATCATGTTCGTGCTGAGTTCTCCACCAACGCACTTGGGCAGGCAGGTGTGTCCGATCATGGTGACCATTGCCCCTTGGAGGCGGCGGACGGACATCATCGGCTCCGTCCGCAGGCGCCGGATATATCCGATGCGAAGGCTTACAGCAGATTGCGGTAGCGGGCCTGTCGAGGTAGTCCGTGTCCATGCGGTTCCACACCGGCACGTAGGGCCGGTCCTTGTGGTTGCCCACGCCGGTGTCGACGAGGATCGTGCGCCTCTGGCTGCGCAGCAGCCAGGACTGGATCGCGGTGTGGCACTCGTTGGTCCGCGGGTTCCAGAAGTCGGGTGCCAGCCAGTGGCGTTGCTCCTGCCACGCGCCGTCGGGGCTGTCCGGGAAGAACCGCTCCGGCGCCAGCTGGGCCGAGCCGTAGAACTCCTTGACGCGGGTGATGGCGACATTGCCGAGGGTGATCTGCTCCGGGCGCTGCTCCATGGGGTACCTCCAGGGCCGGTGGGGTGGGTGGCGGACTGGGGCGTGTTCCGTCCTTCGCGTCGGACCGGCGTGCGGCTCCCCCGGCCGCCCGGCCGGGAGGCCCGGCGTCACCAGGCCGGAATGGTGGAACACGCCCGGGGACCGACTCCGGCCCCCTGCCGGGGCGGGGACCACGACCACTCCCGGGCTGTCCTACTCCTGGCAGGGTGTGGCTGGGGTCGGACCGCGCGCCGAATACTGGGGTGATGAACGGACCCGGCCCGCTCGGCGCCTTCCTCCATGCCCGACGATCGCGGCTGCGGCCCGAGGACGTCGGCCTGCGCGACCTCGGGCCCCGCAGGCGGGTTCCCGGGCTGCGGCGCGAGGAGTTGGCCGAGTTGGCGGGCGTCAGCGTTTCCTACTACGCCCGCCTCGAACAGGGTCTGTCCCGCAGGGCATCGGCCGAGGTGCTCGACGCGATCGCCCGCGCGCTGCTGCTCGACGCCCACGAGCGCGAGCACCTGGAGTGCCTCGCCGTGGCCGCTCGCCACGGGTACGCCGCCCTCGGCCCGAGAAGCTCGCCGACGAGACCCGCGACCTGCTGCGCGCCCTCGACAGCGTCCCGGCGCTCGTGCTGGGCCGGCGCACCGACGTGCTGGCGTGGAATCCCCTCGGGCATGCCCTGCTGGCCGACAACCTGGACTTCCTCGCCCCGAACGACCCGGCACGACACCCGAACATGAGCCGGATGCTGTTCCTGGACCCGCATGGCCGGGAGCTGTACGCGGACTGGAAGCGCAAGGTGCGATCGGTGGTGGGCAGCCTGCGGCTGGCCGTCGGCAGGCACCCGCAGGACCCCCCGCTCGCGCAGCTGATCGGCGAACTGACGATGAGCAGCCCGCAGTTCCTCGCCCTGTGGCGGGACCACCGGGTGGCGCCGTGCGGGGCCTCCTGCTACGAGCTGCGCCATCCCGTCGTCGGCACGCTGACGGTCAGGCAACAGACGCTGTCGATCGCCCCTTCGCCCGACCAGGTGCTCATCGTGTGCACGACCCCCACCGGCTCCGCCTCCGAGCAGGCTCTGGCGCTCCTCGCGCGGGCGAGCGGCGCCCGGTCCCCCTCCCCCGGGGACCGTCTCGGCTGAGGCCGTCGAGGCTGTGTGGCCGGCCGATTCTGCGCCGGCCGTCACTGACTCAACCGAACCGAGTTGCACCGTTCATTGGAGCTGGGTGACACTGCGCGCAGTCTCGCGGGGCCGGCGAACACAACCGCCCACGTGGCCCGGTCCTGGTCACCACCGGCAGCGCCGCCCGCGCCGCGTAGGACGCGGGCGGTGTCCGGTGCCGCCGCTCACCCGGCTGCGAGGCCCGGCGCGGTCCACCGTCTAAGCGTCGCCGCCACCGCCGCCGATCCCGTCGAGCGCATGGCCTGCATAGCCCTGGCCCGCTCGGTGATGCGCACCACCGCCGCCGGATGGGGCGTCGCGGGCGGCGTGCTGGACGACCTGGTCGCCATCGTCGGCGAGCTCCTGGCCAACGTCGGTAACGGGTCCGGTCATGGCGTGGGTGGGGGCGGGGGCGGGCGCGCGGGCATCGTCGGGGTGCTGTGTGTGGCCTTTCCGAGGCGAAGCGGGTGGCGGGGCGGGCGGACGGGGTCTGGATGCGGAGATGGACAAGCTGCACGACCTGGTCAGCCACGAGCTCGGGCAGGATCCGGCGCTGGAGCGAGCGGCAGAGGAGGCCGGGGCTGGGCGGCAAGAGCCGTCCGAGCGCACCCGGCGGCGGCGAGGCCCGCGGCCCGCTCGACCTCCTCCCCACACCGGGGCTGCCCGCCGGCGGCGAGGGTGTACCGGGCCGCCGCCCACCTCGCCAACACCGCCAACACCGCCAACACCGCCAGCACCGGCGACGAGCGGCACCGGCTGCGGGCGTTCATCGAACGCCACCGCCCCGGCACCGGAAACGAGCAGACCGCGGCGCAGCTGGCGGCCTGGCCGCGAGTATGGGAACAGGCGGGCGAGGGCGGGGCGGGCGTGAGAGCGGCGCCGGCGCGACTTCCCCCCGGCTGCTGGTGGTGCTGGTCGGCACGGCGGCCACCGGGGTGCGCGGCGAGGTGGCGGAGGAGTGGCTCGCAACCGCGTGAACCTGAACAGGGTGATCACGCACTGGCCGGACATGCTCAAGGTCGCCGGTCCCCTGGTCACCGATCAGGTCCGCGCCTACGACCTGCTGCGCGTGTTCGGCCGTGACGGCCGCCCGACCCCGCGCGGGGCGGCGTTCGCCGAGTACGGGCGGATCGCCGAGACCGAGCACCTGCTACGGGTGGTCGACCCGGTCGACGACACCTACCGGCGGCAGACGAACCGACAGCTCACCGTGCAGGAGTCCCGCCACAAGCTGGCGAGGGACGTGTGGCACGGCAAGCGCGGCACCATCCACCAGGCGCACCGCGACGGCTTGGAGGACCAGCTCGGCGCGCTCGGCCTGGTCCTCAACGCCATCGTGCTCTGGACAACCCACTACGGCTTCACCGCCTCGACCCCAGCCGCCGGCGCCCTGCGCCCGCTGCGCGCCCCGGATGCCCCGGGGCTGGACGAGGACGAGACCGGCGCGGGATGAATCCGGCGCGGCCCGGGACAGGCTCGCCCGGTCGCTCAGAGGAGGATGCCGCCGGAGACCTCGATGCGCTGGGCGGTCATCCAGCGCAGGCCCTCCGACGCCAACGTGGCGATGGCGTCGCCGATCTCCTCGGGTTCGCCGACACGGCCGAGCGCGGTCTGCCCGGCCAGACCCTGGCGCATACCGATCGAGGACGTCCGGGCCGCCGTCCTGGTCTTGGCCCGCCGGGTCCGCGCTGCCCACCAGGCCCGGGTCTGGACCCTGCTCGGGCACCCGTCGTGGTCGGCGTACGCGCAGACCGTCGCGTATTCGCGTCTGCTGCGACGTGCGACGGTCACGCGTTCGGGTCCCAGGCGAAGAGCCGCTCGAAGATGCCCCGGTCGCCGTCGATCTTCACCGAGTCCAGCGGTGTGCGCCCGTAGAACCACAGGACCAGCTCACCGGCCGTGCCCCGGGCGGAGGCGTCGGCCGGGGCCTGGGCTTCGCCCTCGCCGGCAGCCGGGAGGCGGACGGCGCGGGCACCGTCCGCCTCGACCGTGAAGCGCCAGGAGCGGCCCTCGGTGGCGTGGTAGTCGACGACGGCCGGCTCGTGCGGCCAGACGCCCGACCACGCGCAGCAGGTGAACAGGAAGTCCTCGACGCCGTCCAGCGCCACCTCCGCCGGCAGCGGCTGCGCGGCGCCCGCGGTGAGCTGGGCGTCGTAGGTGTGCATCGCGATCTCCTGAAGTTGGTGCCGGGCGACGGCACCGCTGGTCCGCGGCGACTGCGAGGCGCCCCACCACGTCCAGCACTCGGCGTCCGGGCCGACCTCCCGCAGGGTGTCCAGCAGCTCCTGCGTCGACGCGGCCAGCCAGGCCACCAACGCCTCGCGCTCCCGGGGCGCCTGCGCCTCGGCGCGCGCCGCCACAGCCTCGGCCGGCGGGGCGTCGGCCGGACCGGCCTCGACGACGGCGGCCCAGAACGGGCGGCCCGAGCCCAGGTGCCGCGCCAGGTCGAACAGCGTCCACTCGGGACAGGTCGGCACCTGCACGTCCAGGCTGGGCGCGGCGGCGATCGCGGCCCGGAAGGCCGTCGCCCGCTCGTCGATCAGTCGCAGCAGGTCAGGGAGTTCAAGATTCTTCTGCACTGCGACTGTCTATCACCGCCCTCCGGCGGCCGAAAGCGAATTTCCCAGCCGCCGCCCGCCGCCGCCGTCCGAACCGCCGCCGGCGGCGCGGCCGCGGGCCGCTCCACCCCCGGGCCCGAGCAGCAGCAGTGCTTCGAGGACGGCGCGAAGGCCATGCGGGAACTGAGAGACCTGTACGGCCCGCTGCAGGTCCGGTGGTTCACCGCGGCGGCCTCCCTCCGGCACCACCAGGAGGTCGACGCGGCCTACCGGCAGCTCGACGGCCGGCCGACGGGCACGGCGTGCAGGCCAAGGGCGGGGAGGCGTTCTTCGCCCTCGTCGACCGGATCATCCAGGCCGCCGGCGCCCCCGCCGACGCCCACCTCGGCGAGGCGTACGCCACCTGCACCGCCGCCGCCTCACCGGGGCGGCCTTTCACGCCTGCGGTGGACCGTCCACAGCTTCCTCGGCCACACCGCCCGCGCGGTCGTGTCACCCACAGTGAAAGGGGGCCGGGGATCCGCCTCGGGGGCCGGGGATCCGCCTCCAACCACGTCCCCGGGTGCGCCTCCCGTGAGGCCACCGGATGCCATAGCTGGAGGCCGGCGGGGCGCTGGCGCCGGATCAGGCACAGCCGGCCGTTGTCGACCAGGACCGCGCACACCCGTACGCGGGCCTCGGTGCCCTGGCTGCTGCCGGTCGTCGGCGAGGTCACCGGTCGGTGGCCGGGTCGTCGGCGTCTGCGGGCAGCTCGGGCAGCGGCCACGACGGGTCCGGCGCCCAGGCCGGCCAGCCGGCGGCGAGCGGGCCGGTACGGTCGTCGAGCATGCTGATCGCCCGCCCGCGGGCCCGATCGATCTGGCGGTGCAGGTAGTCGTCGATCAGGCCGAGGCGGCGCAGCTGGGCGTACTCTTCCTGGTCCTTCCAGTGGTGCCCCGACAGGTCAGGGGTGATGACCAGGTCCAGGCACAGGTCCAGGGTGTCGATGCCGACGCCGGGGCGACGCTGGTAGGGCTTCTCGAAGTTGATGTACCAGCGCAGCGGGTCGCCGGTGGCGGCGTCCTGGAAGCAGTGCACGGAGAACCACTCGCCGGCCAGGAAGGAGGAGAGCAGTGCGGTGCCGGTCCACCGATACCGGCCGAGGGTCCAGGACCCGGCCGCCAGGTCCTCCAGGCCCTGCTTGCGGGTGACGTCGTCTCCGGTGCGCGTCGCGGTGATCCAGGTCGTCGGTGCCAGGCTCTCGATCCCCGGCCAGTAGGCGAGCGTCAGCACGTGGCCGGTGTCGTCGATCACTCGCTGGGGCATCGCGGTCCACACCCGGTCGGCGTGGACGTCGCGGCGGATCGCGGTGGTGCCGGGCTCGAACAGGGCGGTGTCGGTCATGGCGAAGAGTTTTCCCGGCCGCGGGGCCGGGAAGTCCGCTCGAAGGTGTGACGGCGGGTCAGGGCTTGGGGAAGCCGTAGCGTTCGGCCGCCGAGCCTATCCGCGCCAGGGCGGCCAGCGGTCCGGAACGATCCGGTCACCGGGACGGTACGGGCGGCCGGGCCCACGTAGACGGGCTCGTGCCAGGTCGTCCGGACGACCATCCCGCGCGGGTGAGATGCCCGCTGGACCTTCTCTGCACCAAGCACTCGCAGTGCGATGCGACGACTGAGCACCCGCTACGCAACTGGGCCTCATCAACGCTCGTTGAGAGCCTCCCTCGCCTCGTCGTCCATGCCGGCCGGCATCGCAACGGGTACCGGCACCGCGCGGGTGGATCCGTAGTCCGGGTTCACCACCAGACCGGATCGGCGACGACGACCTGGCGGTCGTCCCGGCCGTGGTCGGCGCCGTGGTGTGTCCACGTCGTCCCGACGCACGACGGCGGGCGCGCTGGGTCGCCGTGCTGACGCCGCCGTGTTCGTCCGGCAGTTGCAGGAGTGCCTCGCGGGGCCGGGCGGCGCGGCCCCGCCCGGTGCAGCGGGCGTTGACCGTACGGGAGTGCAGGGCGCCGTACCCGTCGCCGAGTCCGTCCCGGGCCGCGTCCTCGACCGTCAGGCGCAGCTCGGCAGTCGCGGCCGGTCCGGCGCGGCCGCCCCGACCCGGACGGCTACTGGGTGGTAGTCGTCCGGGGCTTACCCGCACTTTCCGGTTCCGGCGGTCAGCTGACCGTCGGGACGAACGGCTGGCACTTGCCGTTGGGTCCGGCGTACGCGTCGTTCCAGTCGTAGTTGAGCAGCTTGCTGCCCGTCTGCGGGCCGACGATGCCGTCCTGCTGCAGGTTGCCGTACACGTTCGCCTGGAAATCACGCACGGCGCCGTCCGTCTTCGGGCCCCACTGACTGCCCTCGTCAATGGTCGGGCTGCCGCCCGCGCGCAGGTAGTCGTTGACGAGGTACTGCACGCACCACACCCCGGTGCCCGAGGTGGTGTGGCCGTAGCCGAGCCAGGGCGCTCGCTGCGTGAGCTGCGGGCGAGCCGGCTTCGCAGGGGATGAACGGATGGCGCGGCGGCGCGGTGTGACCGCAGAGTCGCGGCGTCGCCGGGCTTGATCATCGTGCGGTCCGGCCGGCTCCGCCCGCGACGGATTGGCGTCTCAACACGCTCCTCCCCCGTCTCAACGTCCTGTCCCACCGCGCTCATCTGTGGACACTCCGAGGGCCTTCCTCCACCTTGAGACGCCCGCAAGCCAGTTGAGCCCGCCTGCCGGCCGATTCGCCCAGGTGCGCGCAGCCGCCACTGCCTCACCACGCCGGGCCGGCACCGGACGGCTGACGGTGCCCGTTCTGCCAGGGCCCCGTGGTGGTGAAGTAGAGCCGGCGGGCGGCCGGGACGCGGTCGTCGTCGTGGACCGCCGCCCACGCCTTGCCCTGGGAGCCGGCGGTACGGTGCGCCTCGTCGATCACCACCAGGTCCCAGGCCGGGAGCCGGTGCAGCTGGTGGGCCCGGACGATCCGCTCCAGGATCGCGTAGGTGGCGTACACGGTGACCGGCTCGCCCGCCCTCGCCGCAGCGATCAGGCCGACGGTCCGGGCCGCCTGGGTGGTCACCTGGGCGTGGACGCGGCCGCCGGCCTCCGCGCCGGAGCGGCCTCGACCATCGGACGCACCGGCGCAGGGCACCGCCTCGGCCCGGACCGGGCGGCTGCCGGTTCCGGGCCGGGGAAGGTGGGGTGGGTTACCGGGTGGCCCGTGCCTCGGCCTCGGCCTCGTGCTTGAGGTTGGTGACCCAGTTGTGGAGGGAGGTGTCGAGGGCGGCCTGGAGCACGGCTTGGTTGGCGGTGACCGGCTCGCCCGTCCACGACTCCTCGGTGTGGACGAGGACGCCGTCGCGGGTGGGGGTGAAGGTCCAGACGTGGACGGCGGTGATGCCCTGGGCCGGGCCGCCCCAGACGAGGCGCTTGCAGGGGATGACCTGCTTGACGGTGGAGGTGATGTCGAGGCCTTCGGTGCTCCAGCGGAACACCGAGCCGGGGCGCAGGCGGCCGGGCGTGTCCTTGGTGATGCTGTCGACGTTCGGCTGCCAGGTGGGCCAGTTCTCGACGTCGGTCTGGATCTTCCAGATGGTGTGCAGCGGGGCGTGGATGAGGATGTCGGTACGGGTGATGACCGGGGCCTGCTGATCTATCTGTACGTTCGCGGGGTGCTTGGCGGTCGCCTCGGCCGCCGCGGTGGGGCGGTCGGTGGTGAGGGCGGAGGCGGCGGTGGAGGTGGTGAGCAGGAGTGCCACGGTGATGGCCGCGGTCGTGGCTGCGGTGAGTGTGCGCAAGGCTGTGCTCTTTCGTGGGGAGGGGGGCTACTGGGGGTCCCGGGGCGGTGGTCGTCCCCGGGTGTTCGTCACCGGGTGTTCGTCACCGGGTGTTCGTCACCGGGTGCCGTCGGGGATCCAGGAGCCGTGGATGCCGGCGGTCACCCGGCGCGGGAGGTGGACGGTGGCGATCCGGTCGAGGCCGGCGGCGTCCAGGACGAGCAGCCGGGAGGCGTCCTGCTTGAGGTCGGAGACCACGGTCAGCAGGTAGCCGTCGTCCTCCCGGGTGCCGTCGGCCGCGGGGACGAACACCGCTTCGCTGGGCAGCCGGGCGTCGCCGGCCTGGTGGATGCGCCGCTCGCCGGTGGCACGGTCGTACTTGACGACGCCGTACCCGCCGAAGCCGTCCTGGTCGGGGAAGGAGACCGCGTACTGGTAGCGGTTCTCCAGGCCGAGGTAGTCCTCGTTGAGGGTGGGGAACTCGATGGCGAGGTCGTCGATCACGCGCTCGTCCACCCGGCCCGCGGCCAGGTCGATGGTCCAGCGCCGGTTGTAGGAGCGGGCGTTGGGCTCGCTGCCGCGGCCGGGGGCGCCGACCCACCAGTTCCAGGACAGCTGGAAGCCCTCGCGGTCGACGGTCGGGCCCTCCAGCACGATGCGCCCGTCGGCGTCCTCGTAGGCGTTGGCGACGTGCAGCATGTTCCCGGGCTCGATCGGGAACCAGCGGACCGCGGCGGCGCCCTGCGGCCCGCGCGGCATGACACCGATCCGGGCGGGCTGTGCGTCCTGCCAGGAGTACGGGATACCCGAGTGCTCGGCGGGGTCGAAGGTGACGGTGCCCTCGACGAAGACCACGTGGTTGCGGGTGACGGCGAAGTCGTGCTTCAGCGAGGCGGTGGCGCCGGGGATCTCGGCGCTGTGGGTGATGTGCCCGTCGGAGTCGGCGACGTAGTAGAGGAGGAACGGCGGGAAGGGCGAGGAGCCGAAGAAGTGCAGTTCGCCGGTGACCGGGTCACTCTTGGGGTGGGCGGTCATCGCGCTGCGCAGCTTGCCGGCGAAGTCGAACGGGCCGACCGTCTCCAGGTCCCTGGTGAGCTCGAACGGGAAGTTGGCCTCGCACAGGGCGAGCAGCCGGCCGCCGTGCTCGATCACGTGGGTGCCGGCGGTGGAGGCGGTCAGGTCCGGGCCGTTCTCGGTGATGTACGGGGCGCCGTCCAGCGCGGGGGTGCGCACCCAGCGGTTGCGGTACCACTCGGCGCGGCCCTCGCGCAGCCGGATGCCGTGCACCATGCCGCTGCCCTTGAACCAGTGGGTGGGGGTGACACCGGGCTTCGGGTTGTGGCTGTTGCGGACCAGGCGACCGGTCAGCTCGGGCGGCAGGGAGCCCTCGACGGTCAGTTCGGTGGCGGTCAGTTCGTCGGCGGCGGGGGTGTGGTGGCCGGTCAGGAAGGGCTTGTCGGTCATGGTCGGTTCCTCAGGGTGTCGGTGCGGTGGTACCGGCGGCACAGGGCGTGGTGGTGGCAGCTCGTCAGGAGCGGTGCTCGGAACGGTTCTTCAGGCAGGTGAGCCAGTCCTCCAGGGACGTGCGCAGGGCGGCGCCGAGCTGGTCGGCGGCGGCCTCCACGGGGGCGCCGCTCCAGGACTCCTCGGTGCGGACGAGCACCCGGTCGCCGGCGCGCTCGAAGGTCCACACGTGGACGCCGTCGATGCCGTGCGCGGGCCCGCCCCACACGATCCGGGCGCCGGGCACCAGCTCATGGACGGTGGAGGTGATGTCCAGCCCGTGGGTGCGCCAGGTGAACGAGCTGCCCTCGGCGAGCGGACCGTCCAGGCGGGCCTGGTCGATGTCGGTGTTCCACACCGGCCAGTCGCCGATGCCGGTGTGCAGGGCCCACACCCGCTCCAGCGGGGCGTCGATCTCGGTGGACAGGCGGACGATGACGGGTGCGGTCTCGTCGATGGTGGTCACGGCGGGGTTCCTCTCGGTCGGTGTGTGGCGGATTTCGGGGGGGGTGTCGGGGGTTGCCGGGGAATGGGGTGGTCAGTGCGGGCCGGGGAGCGGGGTTCGGGGCGTCGGTGGGGCCGGTGCGGTCGGTGGGGCCGGTGGGGGTGCGCCGGGTCAGCCGGGCCGCGAGCAGGGCGGTGGCGGCCAGGACGGCGGCGGAGGCGGCGAAGGCGCTGCGGTAGCCGGAGGTCAGCGCCTCCGGGCCGGGCCGGTGGCCGGTGGCGTGGGCGGTGACGGTTCCCGCGACGGTCGCGAGGACGGCGAGCCCGACGGCGCCGCCCACCTGGCGGGTGGTGTTGACCAGTCCGCCCGCCAGTCCCGCGTCCGCGCCGGTGACGCCTTCGACGGACAGGGCGGTCAGCTGCACGAAGGCGATGCTCAGACCGACGCCGACGAGGAGGGTGGGGCCGAGGACGTCGGTCGGGAAGCCGCCGTCGGCGCTGATCCGGGACAGCCACAGCATCCCGGCCGCCTCGGCCAGCAGGGCCCCGACCAGCGCGGCCCGGGTGCCGACCCGGCGGGCGAGGGCGGGGGCGAGGGCTGCGCCGGCCATGTTGGCACCGGCGAGCGGGAGTTGGCCAAGGCCCGTGGTCAGCGGGTCTTCGCCGAGGACCTGTTGCTGGTAGAGCGGGAGGAAGTAGAACAGGGCGATCCAGGTCGAGCCGAACAGGCCCATCAGCAGGTTCCCGGCCGCCACCTTCCCGCCCGCGAACAGACGCGGCGGAACCAGCGGGGCCGCGACGCAGCGCTCGATCCGGAGGAAGACCAGCGCGAGTGCGGTGGCGGCGCCGAACGCGGCGAGGACCCGGGTGTCGGTCCAGCCGTCGCGGCGGGCCGTGGTCAGGCCCCACACCAGGGCGGTCACGGACATGGCGCTGGCCGCGGTACCGGCGAGGTCGAAGCCGGCTCTGTCGGCGGGAGGGGTGGACGGGACGAACGTGACCGTCGCCGCCAGGACCGCGAACGTTCCGATCGTCACGGCATGGAAGATCCACGGCCATCCGCACGCCTGGGTGAGCAGCCCTCCGAGTACCACTCCCGCCGCGCCTCCCGCACCGGACACCGCGCCCCAGACCGCGAGCGCCCTGCTGCGGCCGGGGCCCGGCGGATGGAGGTCCATGGCCAGGGCGAGTGCGGCGGGGGCGATCGCCGCCGCGCCGACGCCCTGCGCGGCGCGGGCGGCGATGAGGACACCGGGCGAGGCGGCCAGTGCGGCTACGGCCGAGGCGGCCCCGAACGCGCCCAGGCCGACGAGCAGCACCCGGCGCCGGCCCAGGAGGTCGGCGGCGCGCCCGCCGGCCAGCAGCAGCGCGCCGAAGGCCAGGCCGTAGGCGTTGACCACCCACGTGGTGGTGGCGTCGGAGAGCCCCACGCCGTCACGGATCTGCGGCAGCGCGACGTTGACGATCGAGGTGGCGAGCATGACGGTGAACTGGCCGGCGGCCAGTACCGCGAGGACGGCGCCGGGAGGCGGTTTGCGCATGGGGGCTCCTGACGGGCCGGTGGGGGAGCTGGGGTGGGCGGCGGCGTTCAGCGCGGGGCGCGTTCGGCGGCGGACCTCAGATGGAGGAGCCACTGGAGCAGGGACTGGTCGAGCGCCTGCCCGATGCCTGCGGGATCGGCTCGCACGGGCGTGCCGTCCCAGGACTCCTCCGTGGCGACGAGGGTCGCTCCCGCCGAGGGCGTGAGCCTCCACTGATGGATCGCGGTGATGCCCTGGGACTGACCGCCCCACAGGATCAGGCGGGGCGCCTCGACCGCGTACACGGTGGAGGTGATGTCCAGTCCGGCGGTCCGCCAGTGGAACACGGCGCCCGGCGTCAACGGGGTCAGCGCCCGGGCCTCGGTGATGTCCGGCTGCCACGACGGCCAGTCGGGCACGGAGGTCAGCAGATCCCAGACGGCGGGGGCCGGGGCGCTGATCGGCAGTTCACGACGGGCGACGACCGCAGCGGCCCGGTCGATGCCCGAGGGCGTGTTCTTCATGGGCTCGAGTCTCGTCCGGCCGGCCCCACGCCCTCATCGGCGAAAGTCGCCTAGGCGACTGCCTAAGTCGTCCGGAAACCGATACCGGGACGCGCAGCGGCATCGCCCCGTACGACCCGACGGGCCGATGGGCAGACGGGCAGACGGGCAGACGGGCAGACGGGCTGACGGGCCGATGGGCTGACGGCACAGCGACGGAACCTCGCGCGGCCGACGTCGTCCGCGCTCCCCCGGGGTGGCGTCGAGGTACGGTCCACGTCCCGGACAGCAGGCAGTCACCTGGTCACCGGGACGAGCTTCCTAGGTCGTCTGGCCGACGACGGCAGCGAGCTGGCGGCGGGAGGTGATGTCGAGCTTCTTGAAGACGCTCCGGAGGTGGGCGTCGATGGTCCGGGGGCTGAGGAACAAACGGTCGGCGACCTCCCGGGAGGTCGCGCCGGTCGCCACCAGTCTGGCGATGTTCAACTCTTGACCGGTCAACACCTCCATCGCCCCGAGCGTGGCGGACCTGGCCTGTTCGCCGGCGGCGACCAGCTCGACCCGGGCCCGTTCGGCGAACCCCTCCGCACCTGTCGCGGTGAACAGCCCGTGGGCCGCGCGCAGCGCGTGGCGCGCCTCCAGGCGACGGCCGTCCCGGCGCAGCCACGCCCCTTGGTGCAGCAGGGCCCGGCCGTGCCACAGGCGCAGGCCGGCGGCCTCCAGCCGTGCCACGGCCTCGGCGTGGAGCGGCTCGGGGTCGTCGGACAGCAGGGCGGCGAGGTGCGCGCGCACGCCGAGTGCCCAGTCGGTGTTCGCGGCACGGGCGTGGTCCGACAGCCGGGCGAACGCCTCGCGGGCCGCAGCGTCCTCACCGCAGCGCAGTGCCGCTTCGACCAGTTCGGGCAGGGCGAGGCTGGCGGTCCCGAGGTCGCCGTCGGTCAGGGCCAGCCGGGCCGAGGCCAGCGCCGTGCGGTGGTCGGCGGTCCCGTTGGCGTGGAGGGCCGCCGCCGCGTGGGCGGTCGCCGTCAGCATGCCCTTGCGTCGCGCGTGGGATTCGGACAGGACCCGGGCGATCAGGGGTTCCGCCTCGGCGGCGCCGCCGCGCAGCGCGGCGGCGAACAGTCGGCCGTACCAGTGCCGCGGGACTCCGGTCACGTCGGCTATCGCGTCGGCTTCGCTGTTCAGAGCGGAGGCCGTGAGCAGGTCGCCGCGCTGGACGGCTGCCATGGCCTGCATCCAGAGCCCGACCGGGAGGATCATCAGCGTTCCGTCGGTCCGGGCGGTGTCGACGGCACGGGTGGCGAGCTCGTCCTCCAGGGCGACGTCCCACAGTTCGATGGCCAGCAGAGCGGCGAGCGACAGGCGGCGCGTCCACAGCGGATCGGTGACGTCCGACAGCAGGCGCAGCAGCCTCGGGACCGCTGCGAGGTCGTCGTCGAGGTAGGCGACGAGCGCGTCCAGCAGTTCGTCGGCCGTGGTGCGCTCCCCCGTCGCGGCAGGGGCGCGTCGGGCTGCTTCCAGGGCGTCGCGCGCGGCGGCGGAGGCGCGGCCGACGACGAGCCCCGCCTGCAGGGCGTCGAGCAGGTGGAGCCGGGCCCGGGCGGGATCGAGAGCGGCGGCCCTGATGAGGTGGCCGGCCGCGTCGGCCGCGCCGTCGCGGAAGAACGCCGCCCGGCCGCGCAGGAGTTCGGCCTCCACCCGGCCCGTGCCGTCGATCGGGCCGCTTTCGGCCGCCTCGACCAGCGTGATCGCGTTCTCGAAGGAGCCGGCCTCCAGCGCGGCCCGAGCCGCGTCGAGGCTTCGTCCGGCCCGCAGGCGCGGATCGGCCGTGAGGGCCGCGGCCTGTTCGAGGAAGGCTGCCTCGGCGGCGGCACCGCCCCTGCCCCGTGCGCGCTGCGCGCAGCGCAGCAGCTCGGCCGCGACGTCCTCGTCGGGGCGGGGCGCGGCCTGGGCCCGGTGCCAGGACCGCCGGTCAGGCGCGGTCAGCGGGTCGGTGGCATCGGCGAGTGCCGCGTGGACGCGGCGGCGCTCGGCCGGTGACGCGGACGTGTACACCGCGGAGCGCACCAGCGGGTGCCGGAATCGGGACTGGCCGCCCAGCTCGATCAGGTCCGTGGCTTCGGCCTCCGGTCCGGCTTCCGGCGCCACGTCCAGCACGTCGGCGGCCCGCCACAGCAGGCCGGGATCCCCGGTCGGCTCCGCGGCCGCGACGAGGAGCAGCGTGCGCGCGCCCTCGGAGAGCCGGGAGATGCGTTCCTGGTAGCTGCGCTCGATGCGGTTGGCGGGCGAGACCGGAGCGGGCAGCCCGTACCCTCCGGCCAGACCTGCGGGGCCGAGGCGGCGCGGCAGTTCCAACAGGGCGAGCGGGTTTCCGCGTGCCTCCGCGAGGATCCGTTCGCGCACCCGCTCGTCCAGCGGGCCTGGGAGGCGGGAGGACAGCAGGGCCCGGGCCGCCTGGTCGGGCAGCCTGGACAGCGTCAGCGCCGTCAGCCCCTCGAGTTCCGCGACGGCGTGCGGGTCGCGCACTCCGAACACGATCGCCACCGGCTCGTCCGCGATCCGCCGGGCCACGAACGCCAGCACCTGCGCCGACGCCCGGTCCAACCATTGCGCGTCGTCCACGACGCACACCACCGGCGCCTCGGCCGCAGCATCGGACAGCAGGCCCAGCAGGCCGAGGCCGACGGTGAAGCGGCTCGGTGTGCCACCGTCCCGCAGCCCCATGGCCACGGCCAGGTCCTGCCGGTGCGCGGAGGGCAGCCGCTCGATCCGGTCGTGCAACGAGCGGGTGAGCTGGTGCACCGCCGCGTAGGCGAACTCCGCTTCGAACTCAGCCCCGTTCACCCACAGCAGCCGTACGCCCGCCACCCCTTCGGTGACATGACGCAGCAACGTGGTCTTGCCGATGCCGGCTTCACCGCGAACGACCGCCGCCCCGCCCCGCCCCGCTCGCGCGGCGGCGAACAGTTCGACGAGAGCGACGCGGTCGGTGGGCGGGAAATACTCTGAGCCGGTCACAGGAGCCACGTCGGAATCATGTCATGCCCTCTGAGCTCGGCAGATACGCCGAGGCGTGTACGACCCCGCCTTCCGTGTGACCACCGACCGGTCGACGGCCGAGGACGTCACGGCCACCACCCTTCTTGGAGGCGTGGCGCCTTCGCGACAGGATCGATGCCGACGGAGGCTCGCTCCGGCCATGGCCGCCCGGTATCGCCACCACCAACCCCACAGGTCCAACCACAGGTCCAGACAACTCGGCAGGACAGGCCAAGACACCCCATCGCCACGAGGTCACACACTGCGCCCCTTCACGGGATGGAGTTTCGCGTGAAGCACCCGGGTGGGGACCAGCGCGGCCATCAGCTCCAGCTCCAGTTTGGTCGGCGCGGGCAGCAACAACGGGCCCAAATCCTTGACGGTGCGGGCCTGTTCGCACTTCGGGCACCCCAGCCGGTCGGGGCCGGCCTTCTCCCGCAGCTCCAGCTTCGAGCCCTTCTTCCCGCCGATCGAGCCCCGGTACGTCCGGCACGGACGCAGCACCGCGTTCGCCGCCCGCGCGACCGCCAGGCACTTGAGTGCGGCGGTGGCCTCCTCCCTCCGGCGCTCCGGGTGCTTCTTGCGGCAGGGGGTGGGCAGCGGCCACCGGGGCGACGGGCCCGGTGGCACCTCGGGGCGGACTGCCTGTTCGGCTACCAGCCGGAGTCTGGGCCGCCGACCGAACTGTCATCAACGGTCGGCTCGCCCGGGCGCGGACGCAGGCGCACCGCCTGCCGAGCCAACGGCCCCAGCTCCGGGAAGACCGCGGCGATATCCACCCGGCGCGGCGGTGTGACACGAATTGGCCAAGGCCTGCTCGTAGGCCCGACGGCACCGGCTGGGAGGATCTTCGGTATGACCTCCCCGCTCCATGTCCTGCGCGTCCTCGGTGAGCGCCCGTTCGCCGAGGCCGGTGAGCCTGTCCTGGCGGTGTCTGACGAGGGGCGTGGTCTGCTCGCCGTGGCAGGTGAGCCCGGGTTCGCCCAGAGGGCGACGGTGGCGGTGTACGGCGTAGGGGACCTCGGCTGCCGGGCCGTGCTCCGGACCCGGTTCCCGGTGCACGCCCTTGCCTTCCACCCGACGGAACCCCTGCTCGCCGTCGGGACCGGGGAGTACGACGGCGGCTACTTCTTCGAGGGCGAGTTGCTCCTGCTCGACTGGGAAACGGGCTCCTCCACCACCCTCATCGAGCACGGCTTCGGCCGTCAGGTCCTCGGACTGACCTGGCTGGACGGGCAGGCCCTGCGCGTGCTGATGGCACCGCCCGACGATTGGAAGAACGACCGGAGGGCTCACATCGAGGGCCACGTCGCCGTCGTGCGGCGGTCCGACTGGCGTGCTGCCGCGCCCCGTTCGCTCGCCGCCGCCGACCTGGCCGGCCCCCGGGGACCCGCACCGCGCCCCGACGGACGGGACGAAGCTCATCGGGCGCTCTCCGCGCTGGGCCCGGGCTGGGAGCCCCGGCGCCACGTCCTCGCCGTCGAGGAACTGCCGGACGGTACCGTCCTGGCCACCCTCGACCAGGAGGAGGACACCCCGGAGCGGCCCGTACGCACCGCCCTCGCTGACGGCCTGCTGATCCAGCACCGGACCACCGCGTACGTCGACCGGCAAGAACGCCTGCGGATCCGGCGCGGCAGCCGGGACTACGTTCGCCAGGTCGCACGAGCCCGCCGGGGACCCCAGCAGGACTGGCTCGCGGCGTGCTCCCCCAAGGGGCCGGGCGCCCAACCCCTGTTCCCGTTCTCCTGGGAGCCCGGGCAGACGCACGTCCCCGGCCCGGGTGCGGAGACCGGGGACGGTGACCTGGTTTACGCCGGCACCGTCTACGACGGCCGAGGCCTGCAGCCCGGCGGCTCCTTCGTCGTCCGCCGCTCGGCCGCCGACGGCGTGCCCCGCTGGATCTTCCGGACCGACCACGTCGCCACCGACCTCGACACCGGAGCGGACACCGCCTACCTGGCCTACCGCGACGGCGAGCTCCTGGCCTTGGACCTCCATGACGGCACCCTCCGCTGGCGCCACCGGCTGACCATCGCCGGCGCCCCAGCCGTCCCGACCGCGCTCACCGCACCCGAACCCGGCCGCCTGCTCGTCGGCACCTCCGACGGTCGAATCCTGGACTGCGCCACCACCTGACCCCACACCCAGCCCCGTGAACCCGAACGTCCTCCCCCCAGACCGTCGAGAACGACACCCCCCGATATCGGCGGCCAAACGTCGGTGAGACTCGTCCAACCTCGATGAGACGGGTCAACCGCCTTCGCCCGGATCCGCTCCGGACGGTCCTTGTCCTCCAGCAGCTCCGAGGCCTCCAGCAGGGTGCTCGAGGACTCCCGCGCCAGGCTCGGCCACCACACCCCCGACGATCGGCCGGACGGACGTCACCGCACATCGAACCGCCACGACCAACGACCCGGCGAACCTTCCCGGTCGGAGCAACTAGCCGATCGCGATGACGGGATGGTCTGCGGGGTCGATCCAGTGCAGCGTCCGGGTCAGGAAGGCGGCGGGGACGGCGACGCAGCCGGCGGTGGCGCCGGCTCGGGGGCCGAGGTCATGGAGGAAGATCCCGGCGCCGCGGCCCTTGACGACGGGGGAGGTGTTGAAGTCGATCACCAGGGCGTTGTCGTACTGGACGGGGTAGTTGATGAGGTGTTCGCTGCCGAGGGGACCTTCCTCGGTGAGGTGGAAGCCGCCCTGGGTGTCGGTGCGCATGCGGTTGTAGTGGGCGGAGGAGGGGTCCTGGACCCACCAGTCGTGGGTGGTGACCTGGTGGTAGGGCAGTTTCGTGCCCGGGTCCGGGGAGATGCCGAAGGCCTGGGTGAGGGTGTACGTGCCGGTCGGTGTGGTGCCGGTTCCCTGGACACGGGTGGGGCCGTCGTGGACGCCGCCGGACCCGATGCGCGCGTCGGTGGTGGAGTCGAGGGGCCGCCAGCGGCCGTCCTGTCGGCTCCAGAGGGTCACGGTGGCGCGGGTGCCGTCGGCCTTGACCGTGATCACCTGGTCGGCCGGGCCGGCTGTCACCGGTACGGGGAACGGGCCGTCGTCGGCCGATGCCTTCTGGGTGGGGCTCGCGCCGGTTGCCGTGACGGCGACGCCGAGTGCGAGGGCGACGCTCACACAGCGGTGTGCCGCGCCGCGGCGGTGGGAGGACGGTGTCCGGGAGACGGCCATGGACGGTGCTTTCTGGTACGGACGACATGGGCGGGGTGACGGACCCGCGGCAGCAGGGCGACGGGGGTGAGGCTGTCACGGATGTGGGCGGCACTGCGCAGGGACGCGAGTGGTGGCGGTCAGACGGGTGGTGAGGATGTGGGGGTTGGCCGACCCGGTGCGGGCGCGGTGGTCCAGGCAGCTCTGCAGAGTGGCTCGGCCCGGGCGCGCAGCCCGGCCGGGCCTCGGGGCAGAGGAACAGCGGGCAGCAGCCGGGAAGGGCTGCTCTGTCGCTGTGACCGGCGGGCGCGGCGAACGCGATCGCGGCTTCATCCGGTGGCCGGTGCCTCCCGGCCCGCGCCGGCGAGGGTGACCTCGATTGCGTCGCGGGTTCCCCACCGGTTGACGCGGGTGCAGGTCGCCATGGCGTACAGGTACATGGGCCGCAGCACGAGGGTGCGCCACAGTGCCGCGACGGGTGCGCACGCGAACAGGAGGAACAGCTGGCGGCGGCTCATGTCGCTGCGGCTGACGGTGAACAGCCGCAGTGCCATCAGGTAGCTCATCGCGGTTGCGACCACGGCGCCGTAGAAGGCGATCTCCCCGAGGTTGGCACGGAAGGCGGGGACGGCAAGAAGGGTCGCGGGGATGACGAGGCCGAGCGTGAGGTGGACGTACTCGCCGACCGTGGTCCAGAAGACGACACCGCCGGCGGGCAGGTAGCGAAGCCACCACAGGTGGCGCACGGTCGTGCCGCGCATCCACCGCATCTGCTGGTTGACGTAGTGGCCGAGGCGTTCGGGAGCGAGGGTGAAGACCAGGGCGGAGGGCTGGTGGACGGTGTCCCCGGCGAGCATCGCGTAGAAGGTCAGCATCGAGTCGTCGTTCATCTGCATGGGACGGCCGCGGAAGTGCTCGTTCTCGTAGGCTCCCGCCGCGCTGCGAATGATGCCGGCGCGGTAGAACGCGAGGGTGCCGGAGTTGATGGTGACGCGTCTGAGGACGGACTGGGCGCTGCGCAGGCCCCGGGTGAAGGGCAGGTAGAGCAGGCAGGTCAGCCGCGTGAGCGGGTTGGCGTCGTGGTTGAGGACGAGGACCTGGCCGGCGACGGACTGGGTGCCCGGATCGGCGAAGGGCTTGAGTCCTTCGCGGACGGCGTGGCGGTCGAGGACGGAGTCGCTGTCGAGGGTGACGAAGACATCGGCGTCGTCGTCGGTGAGGACATGCATCTGGGCGTGCCGTTTGCCCCGGTTGGGGGTGCGGTCCCAGGTCGTCTCGATCCCGGCGGCGCTCGCGAGACGGGTGAACTCCGTGCGCACCTCGCCATAGCTCATCGGTGTGCCGTCGGGGTGCGTGGAGCCGTCGTCGACGACGCGCACGCGCTGGACGGGACGGGACTGCGCCAGGACGGAATGCAGACAGGCACGCAGGGCCTCGGTGTCCTCGTTGTACACCGGGATCTGGACGGTGACGCGCAGCGCGTCGACGGCCGGCCGGCGCTGCGGGGCGATCGTGCGGGGACGTTCGCACCACGACAGCGGTACCCACCACAGCAGCAGGAACGAGGCGAGCCAGGGCAGCGCCGCCACGGCACCGGCGCGGTGGCCGCCGAGCTGGGCGAGGAGGGCTACGGTGTGTGCGGCCGCCCAGGCGGTGAACGCCGAGACCGGAAGGATCGCCAGAAGGAACAGGGTCCGCGGCGGCGCATGGGATGCACCGGGCAGCGGCGGTGCCGACCGGTCCGCAGGGGTCACTTCTCGACCGGACCGCGGCCGCGGCGGAAGGTCAGGCGTACCGCGAGCACACCGGTCAGCACGAGCACCGCGCTGACCACGACCGGCCACATCTGGCCCGTGGCCAGGCTGGTGGCGGCAAGAGCGGCACCCGGGGCACCGATCGACGCGTAGGACATGAGGATCTCCGGGAGTGTCGGGCCCGTTGCGGGCCGGCGGAACCAGGACCACCCGTTGCCCGGCGGAACCGGGCCCGGCGCGTGTGAGCGTCCCGGGGTGGCGTGACCACGGCGGCGCTGCGCGCGGGCCCGCCGGCGGCCGAAGCCCCGGCTGGCGCCGCCTCGTCAGCCAAGGCTAGGCACGACCGGCCCTTGAGTGCCCCCGCTGCCCGGCGAACGAGGTACTCCCCTCATGCGAACGGCACCACCCCGCCGGCCCTCCCCGGGCCCTCACACCGGGTGCGGTCCTGCACCCGGCCGAGCCGGCGGGACCCATCAGTGCCACCCACCGGCCCGCACGGGCCACTGCCCACGAACCGGGTCGTGCGGGGCCGTGTGCTCCTGCCGCGTCGCCCCGCTTCACGGCCCCGGCCGTCGCCTCGTGGACGGCCCGGGCGGGGGCCGTCCCGCCGTGCGTGCGGGACGACGCGGTAGAACTGCGGGGCTTGTCCGCAGGGGGTGGCGGTGCCAGGGGTGCCCCCTGGCAGCCCGACGGCGCGGCACCGCGGCTCAGGTCGGCACGGCGGGGCGCCGACCCTCTACCTGGAGCCGCTCCACATCGAGGCGAACGGCGAACGGCGCGGACGGCCTGGTGGTCGTCGTCGGTGACCGCGGGAACGAGGGGCCGGGCCGCATGGGCCCGGCTACGTCGCCGGCCCGGCCGTGGCCGTCGCGGCACGCCAGGTGGCGATGGTGACGGCCGCCTTGGTCTCGAAGTCCGGGTCGCGCCAGGCGCCCGGCATGCCGATCACCGCAGGAAGCTTGAAGTCGCCGTGCTCCCGGTGGGTGACCCGCACGACGTCCCCGGAATCGGGGCGGTTGCGGTTCTTCCCGACTTCGACGTTGGTGATGTCCGCCCAGGCGAACCGCTTGCGGGAGCCCAGCGCCCCGGTCCACCAGATCTCGCGCTCGTCGAAGCTCACGCTGCTGAAGGCGCCCCTCACCTGGAGGAGTCCACCGGTGATCAGGAGAACGCCGAAGGCCATGACGACGACGGTCCGGCCCTCTGACGGGACGGACGAACCGCGGTGGAGAAGGTAGGCCCCACCGGCCAGGAAGAGCGTCGAGAAGATCCACTGACGGCGTATCTGTGCCGGGTGGAGACGGTAGGTCACGTGTTTCACCAGCGGATCTTGGCAGGTCGGGCACATCTGAGGAAGCGTCACCCTCTCGCCCCTGCCGTGGCCGAGGGTGACGAGCTACTCGCGCAGCAGCGAGCGGAGCTGTTGGGCGAGTTGCTGCCGGTTCCGGATCGCGTCCTGGTGGGCGCGGGCGAGGACGCCGATGGCCTTCGGCCGGGTCGCTTTCCGCGGGTAGCGACCGGTGCGATGTGCATGCCGGTGGGTGGGGTCGGCGCCCCGGCCCCGCGGCCTCCTCGGCGGCGACCAGGGCGTCCGGGAGTGCGGTCCGCCGTCCGTACGGGCCTTGGCTCTCAGGGTTCCCGGCTCCGCGGGGACGGATCGTCCGGAGCGGACACCGGCACGGCAAGCGGTTCCCGCTCCGTCGGGCCGGCAGCACCAGCGGGCCCAAGTCCTGCGCGGCGCGGGCCCGTACGCGTTCGAGCACTCCGGCCGAAGGAGCGTGCGGCTGGATGCGCGACACTCCACCTGCCAGGATCGCGGCATGGTCGACTGGGAGAACCTGACGCCCTTGAACGCGGACGGGTCGCGGCTGGGCGACGCGAGCCGGCACCCCGGGTTCGCGGACCCCGCCTACGTGCGCCGCCGGAACAGGATCACGGCGGCGGCTGCCGGGCACCGGGTGGGAGACCCGTACGGGCCCGTCACCTACACCCCGGCCGAGCACTCCACCTGGCGTACGGTCCACACCGCGGTGCGGGCCGGGCAGGACGAGTGGGCCTGCCGGGAGGTCCTCGCCGCGCGGGCGGGCGCCCCGGTACCCGCCGACGCCGTGCCACAGCACGCCGAGGTCTCCGACGCCCTGCAGGCCCTCACCGGGTTCCGCTTCACCCTGGCGGGCGGCATCGTGCCGAACAAGCGCTTCCTGGGAGCGATGGCCGAGGGGTTCTTCCACGCCGTGCAGTACGTGCGCCACCCCGCGATGCCCCTCTACACGCCCGAACCCGACGTCCTGCACGACGTGTTCGGCCACGGCATCCACCTCGCCGACCCGTTCTTCGCCGACCTCTACCGCACGGTCGGCGCCGCGGCCGCACGCGTCGAGTCCGACGACGCCCTCGACCTGATCAGCCGCGTGTACTGGTTCACCCTCGAATACGGCGTCCTCATCGAAGCCGGCAGCCCGAAAGCCTACGGGGCGGCACTGCTGTCCTCCTCCGGCGAACTCGCCCGCTTCGCTCGCGCCGACCTGCGCCCGTGGAACCTCACCGAGGCCGTACGCCTCCCCTACCAGGTCGCCGGCTACCAACCCGTCCTGTTCACCGTCGACTCCCCCGCCCATCTCGCCGACGTCCTCCACGGCCTCCTCGACGACTTCGACGGGACCACCCGCGACCGCCACCGCCTGCCCGCACTGCCCGACCGCGGCTTCATGGCCCGCCCACGCAACCGCGACCGGTGAACCCGGAACAGGACCGACGCCTCTGTTCGAGATCTCGATCTCGGGAATGTGCGACTGGTCCGGTCGGGGTCGGGACCCGCGGGATCCGCTCGATCGTGCGGGTGGGGCGCCGGTCGGCGTGCCGGATCTCGGAGACGGTCAGGTGGCGGACGCCCTGGTGGTCCTCGTCGCCCGGCTCGTGGGGGCCGGCGGTCGATCCTGGCTCAGAAGGGGGGCGGGCGGCCGTTTTCGTCCGCATCCGGGCGCCGGCCGCGACGCGGGCCGGGCGGCCGGCGGAGACGATCGCCCTCCCCGGCGCGCTTGTTCCGCGTCCGCCGGGGCAGTCGTCCAGCGGGCGTCCGCCGGGACGCGCGGACATGCCAACCGAAAGGGTGGTACCTGGTGGCGGCTACGACGGGAAGGGCGCCGGTGCAGGACGGGGCGGCGCCGGACCGGGTGCCCGAGCGCTTCGGCTACCGCGTGAAGCGGCTGCTGCTGGGACCGCCGCTGGTGACGGCGCAGCTGCGGGACGAGAAGCTGTCGGGTCCGGTGGCTCTGGGCGTCCTCTCGCCGGACTGCATCAGTTCCAGCGCGTACGGCACCGAGCAGATGCTGGCCCAGCTGATCCCGGTGGTGGGTGTGGCGGGTTTCGCCCTGGTGATGCCGGTGACCGGGGTCATCCTGGCGCTGCTGGTCCTGCTCACGCTGTCCTACCGCGACGTGGTGATGACGTACACCCGTGCGGGCGGTTCGTACGTCGTGGCGAGGGAGAACCTCGGTCCGCGGGTCGCGCAGGTCGCGGCGGTGGCGCTGCTGATCGACTACGTCGTGACGGTGGCGGTGCAGACCGCGGCCGGGACGGACGCGGTCGCCTCCATGCTGCAGCTGCTGTTCCACACCGATCTCGGGGCGGACAAGCTGTGGGTGACCCTGGGTGTGGTGTGCCTGCTGTGCTACGGCAACCTGCGGGGCATCCGGGAGGCCGGCCGGGCGTTCTCGGTGCCGACGTACCTGTTCGTCCTCGCCGCGGGCCTGACCGTGGTCGTCGGCCTGGTCCGCCTGGCCGCGGGCACCCTGCCACGCCTGACCGATGCGGACCTGCACGCCGCCGGGGCGGTGCCCGTCGGTGTCCCGGGCGACGGTCTACTGATGGGAGCCTCGCTGTTCGTCCTGATGCGGGCCTTCGCCAACGGCGGCTCCTCGCTCACCGGCCTGGAGGCCATCTCCAACGGTGTCAGCGCCTTCCGGAAGCCGCAGGGTGCCAAGGCCCGCCGCACCCTGGTGGTCATGAGCGCCACCCTCGGCGCGCTGGTCCTCGGCATCTCCACGCTCGCCTGGCAGACCCACGCGATCCCCTACACCTCCGGCAGCCCCACGGTGCTGGCCCAGGAGGCGCACCTGGTGTTCGGTCAGAGCGGCTTCGGCCAGGCCATGTTCACCCTGGTCCAAGTGGCCACCGCGCTGATCCTCTACACCGGGGCGAACACCTCGTTCAACGGCTTCCCGTTCCTGGCCAGCTTCGTGGCCGAAGACGCGTTCCTGCCCCGCCGGCTCACCTTGCGAGGCCACCGCCTCGCCTTCTCCAACGGCATCCTGGTGCTCACCGCCGTGTCACTGGGCCTGCTGATCGTCACCCGCGGCAACGTCACCCGTCTCGTCTCCCTGTACGCCATCGGCGTCTTCACCGGCTTCGTCATGGCCACCGCCGGCCTGGCGAGGTACCACTGGGGACGCCGGGAGAAGCACCGCACGCTCAAGACCGCTGTCAACGCCGCCGCCGCGGCCGCCTCCGCCGCCGTGGTCGTCATCTTCGCCGTCACCAAGTTCACCGAAGGCGCCTGGGCCGTGGTCGTCGTCTTCCCGATCGGCGTGTGGGCCCTCATCCGCACCAACGAGCGCTACCGCGCGGAAGGCGCCGCCATGGATGCCGCGCCCGCCGCAGCGACCACCGCCACCCGATCGCGCAATGTCGTCCTGGTCCTCGTCGACCGACTCGACCTCGCCGTCGTCACCACCCTGCGCTACGCCCACACCCTGCGGCCCGCCCACCTGCGGGCCGTCCACGTCGCCCTCGACACCACCCACGCCGAGCACCTTCGGCGCACCTGGGCGGCCAATCGCGCCGCCGACGTACCGCTCGACCTCGTCGACTGCCCGGACCGGCGGCTGCACCGCGCCATCGCCGACCTCGCCTCGCGGGTGAGCGCCGACGGCCGCACCGGGGTCACCCTGCTGATCCCACGCCGCGCCTACGGCCCGATCGTGGGACGCCTCCTGCACGCCCGAAGCGGCGACGCGATCGCACACGCCGTCAGCCGGCTTCCGCACGTCGCCGCCACCATCGTGCCCTTCGACGTCTCCGCAGCCGTCAGAGAACACCAGCGCCATGGATAAGGTCGGCCCCATCGGAACGGCCGGGCGTTCCCTCGTATCTGACGGCCCGTCCCGGTGTGAGCCGGGGGGGTGACGGGCTGGAACAGGAATCCGACGCCCTCCTGGAGGAACGGGCCGGGACGGAGTTCCAGGCCCGTTCCTCCAGGAGGGACGGGCCGAACGCCTTCGATGTACGGAAGGGGTCCGCCGGATGAGTCGTCCGTGCCACTCTGTCTGGTGACGGCGGCGAGGGCACGGGGGAGGCTTGGTGGCTGCCAAGGGTGACATCGAGGGCACGGGGGCGCGGCCGGCCGTGTTCGTGGGCCCCCATCAATTGCTGCGGCCGTTGGGCGAGGGCGGGATGGGGGTGGTGTACCTGGCCCGCTCGCCCGGGCTGAGACTGCTCGCGGTGAAGGTCATCCGGCCCGAGTACGCCGAGGACCCGCAGTTCCAACGCCGGTTCCAGCAGGAGGTGGAGGCCGCCAGGCGGGTGACGGGGTTCCACACGCCGCCGGTGGTGGACGCGCAGCCGCGCGGTCCCCGGCCGTGGATGGCCACGGCGTACCTGCCGGCGCCGTCGCTGGGCGAGGTGGTGCGGCGGTTCGGTCCGCTCGGCGAGGCGGGGGCACGGGCGCTGGGGGCGGCGCTGGCGGAGGCGCTGGCCGCGATCCACGCGGTGGGGGTGGTGCACCGTGACCTCAAGCCGGGCAACGTGCTGATCGCGCGGGACGGTCCGCGCGTCATCGACTTCGGGATCAGCCGGGCCTTCGACGCGGCCCACCTGACCCGGACCGGCATGGTGTGCGGCACCCCGGGATACATCGCCCCCGAGCGCATCGTCTCCGCGTCCGTCACCTTCGCCTCCTCGGACGTGTTCTCGCTCGGCTGCCTGCTGGTGTACGCGCTCACCGGCCGTAGCCCCTTCGGCAGCGGTGAGCCCGCGCAGATCAACCGGCGGGTGGTGTACGAGTGGCCGGACCTCTCCGGGGTGCCCGCCGCGCTGGGCCCGCTGGTGGCCGCGTGCCTGGACAAGGACCCGGGTCGGCGGCCCACGGCGGCGGCCGTGCTGGCCGCGCTGGCCCCGGCCGATCCGGCGGCGCTGCTGAGTCCGGGGTTGCTGGCCGACGTCGAGGCCCGGGAGCGGCAGGCCGGGATCGACCTGGCGGCGCCGCCCGCGGACCCGCCCGCGCGACCGGTGCGGGCCTGGCAGTCGCTGAGCCGGCGCGGGCTGTTCGGCCTCGGTGCCGGGCTCGGCGCGGGCGCGGCGGCGGCCGTGGGCGTGCCGCTGCTGCTCACCCGCCGGGCCCGGGCGGCTGCCGGGGCGGCGACGGTCGGTGACCCCGTGGACGCGTGGGGAGCCGACCCGGGCGGTGTCGGTGCGGGCGGAGCCGGCGCGGGCGGTACGGGCGCGGGCGCTACGGGCAGCGCCGGTGCCTCGCCCGGTGCGCCGGCCCCGCTGTGGAGCCGGCCGTTCAGCGGCGTGACGGTCGACCACCAGCTGTCCCTCATCGGCTCGACGCCCGTGTGGTGGAACGAGGGGATGGGCGCCACCGGCCTGGACCCCTCGACGGGGCGTACGGCGTGGTCCCAGCAGGAGGTCCAGTTCTTCCAGGCGCAGGGCGGGCTGCTCTACGGCACGTCCCCGGACTTCGCGAGCCTGGTGCGGCTGGACGCCTCGGCCCGGTCCCACCGGATCCCGCTCGCCGTGCCCGCCGACCAGCAGACGTACGCCGCGATGACGATGCGGGTCTTCGGCGCGGACGAGCGGACCGTGGTGACGGCCCGGCAGACCTCCGCCACCGGCGGCGGGCTCGTCGTCGGGGCCGACCTGGGCAGCGGCGAGGTGCTGTGGCAGCACGAGGTCGCCGAGAACCTGGCGGTGGCGACGGCCCGCCACTTGGATTCCCTGTACAGCGGTTCCGGCAGCTCGATGGGCCTGGTCGCCGACGGCAGGTGCTACTACCGGGACGGTGACGTCCTGCACGCGGTGGACCTGCGCACCGGCGCGTCCGGCTGGCAGGCCGCCGGTCTCGCGCCCGGTGCCGGGGTGCCCGCGCGGCTGCTGCGCACCGGCGACCTGCTGGTGGTCGTCGTGGGCCGGACGGTCGCGGCCGTGGAAGCGGCCACCGGGCGGCAGCGCTGGACGGCTCCCCCGGTCCCCCAGGCGGTCTTCGGCTGTGCGCTCGGCGGCGACCGGCTGCTGCTGTCCGGCGCCCAGGGCACGGCCTACTGCCTGGACGTCACGACCGGCCGGGGGCTGTGGCACTGCGCCCTGGCGACGGAGACCGTCCCGGCGGCGAGCGGTGACTTCCGGGCTCCGAGCGCGGGTGACGGCTTCTTCGCCGTCCCGCTGCCGGGCGGGCCGTACGGGGCGGCCGTCCTGGACGCCGCCCGCGGCGCGGTCCGCTGGGTGGCCCGGCCGCCCTCCGACGAGGGCCTGTGGACGACCGCGGCCGACGGCCGGACGCTCTACTGCGCCTCCGCCACCACCCTGCGCGCCTTCTCGGCCGGCACGGGATGAGCGCGCGGAGCATCGGCCCGTACCGCGTCCTGCGCCGACTCGGCGCGGGCGGCATGGGCGCCGTCTACCTGGCCGCCACCGGCAGCGGGCGCCCCGTCGCGGTGAAGACCGTGCAGGAGCAGTACGCGGCCGACCCGGAGTTCCGGCGCAGGTTCGCCCAGGAGGTGGCCGCGGCCAGGTCGGTCAACGGGGCCTACACCGTGGCGGTGGTGGACGCCGACACTGAGGCGGAACTCCCCTGGCTGGCAACCGAGTTCGTCGCCGGGCCGTCGCTCTACGAGGCGGTGGCGCGGCACGGCGCGCTCGCCCGGCCCGCGCTCCACGTCCTGGGGGCGGGGCTGGTGGAGGCGCTCGCGGCGGTCCACCGCGCCCGGATCATCCACCGGGACCTGAAACCCTCGAACATCCTGGTCGCCCGGGACGGCCCGAGGGTCATCGACTTCGGGATCAGCAAGCCGACCGCCGACGCGCTGCCCACCGCGAGCGGCCAGATCATCGGCACACCCGGGTTCATGTCCCCCGAACACGCGGCGGGCCGGCCCCTCACCCCCGCCAGCGACCTGTTCTCGCTGGGCGCCGTGCTGGCCTTCGCCGCGACCGGCCGCGCGCCCTTCGGCGAGGGACCGCCGGCGGTGCTGGTCTACCGGGCCTCCGAGGAGCCCCCGGATCTGGACGGGGTGCCACCGGAGCTGACGGGACTGCTGGTGCGCTGCCTGGACCGGGATCCGGCCCGGCGGCCCGCACCCGCCGAGCTCGCCGAGGCCTTCCGGTACGGCCCGGCGGTCGGCACCGACTGGATGGGCGGGGCGGAGCGGACCGTACACCGGCGTGAGCGTGAACTGGCCCGGGTGCTGAGCGATCCGAACGGCACCCGGCGCCGGCTGCTCGTCCTCGGCGGCGCCCTGCTCGCCACGGCCGCCGCGGCCGGTGCCACCCGGCTGCTGTGGCCGGGAAACGCGGGAGCGCCCCCGAAGGCCTGGACGGCGACCCTCCCCCGGACCGGGATGGCGCCGGTGGCCTGCGGCCCGGCGGCGGTGGTGTGCGCGGACCGCACGGGGGCCGTCGGCTACGCCCGTTCCGACGGACGGGTGCTGTGGAGCAGCACCTCGGAGGCGGGGGCGTCGCTGGTCGGCGACGGCGGGCGGGTGTGGTCGGTGGACCAGGACGGCTCGGTGCGGGCGCGGGACGCACGCAGCGGCGCCGAGCTCTGGCGTTCCCCCGACCCGGTCCCCGGCGCGCAGGCCCTCACCCTGCCGCTGCCGGGTCTGCTGCTGGTCACCGGAGCGGACGGGGCACTGCACGGCTACGACGCGGCCGCGGGGCGCCGGCTGTGGAGCAGCGCGGCGCTGGGCACCTCCTTCCGCGTCCAGGGCATGGACGCGGCGGGCCTGCTGGTCGTCACGGTCCTCGGCGATCCGGACCTGGCCGCCGCCGGCGCCTTCCGCTTCCTGGCGCTCGACCGCGCGAGCGGGCGCCAACGCTGGTCGCTGGACGCCCAGGAGCTGTACGCGCCGCCGAGCGGCGGCAGCCTGTACGCCCTGGACCCGGACCGCGCCCTGACCGCCGTGGACGGCGAGCGCGGGACCGCCCGGTGGAGCCGGCCCAGCGGCCTGCCGCCGGCCTCGGCGACCATGTCCGCCGGTTCCTACCTGGGTTCGCTCGCGCTCCGTGGAGCGGTGCTCACCTGTCTTCCCGTCGCCGCGGCGACGGCCACCGACGGGCAGATCCCGACGGCGGCCTTCGACACCTCGGGCGCCCGGCTCTGGAGCGGCACCCACACCGGTGCCGTCACCGGGTGCGCGGACACCGCGGCCCTGGTCGTGACCGGCGGCCCGAAGGGCGTGTCCGGCACCGACCCGCGCACCGGGGCCACCGCGTGGACCTGGCCGTCGGTGCAGGGCGCCGCCACCGTCCAGGGCGCGGCCGCGGGCTCGGTCCTCGTCACCACGCCCACCGACACGGGCGGGATCGCCCTCCAGTCGCTCGCCGGCGCCGACGGCGGCCCGCAGTGGCACCAGAGCTTCGCCCGCCAACCCGGCGGCCCGCACGTCCTCGTCCAGGACGCGGCCCTGCTGGTCGGCTACGGGCCCACCCTGACCGCCTATCACCTGTCAGCCGGCGGCTGACAGCCTTCGAAGGGTTCATCACGAGATGGCCGAGATCGAGGACACCCCGCCAGCGACCCAGCCGCTGCCCACCCTCCCGCGCACGAGCCCCCTGCCGGCCCAGGCCGTTCCCGCCACCCTCCCCGACCCGGCGGACCTGCGCCCGGGCGGGCCCGCCCGGCGGTGGACCTGGCTGCTGGGAGGCATCACGGCCGGCGCGGGCACCGCCGCGCTCGTCCTGGGCCTGGTGGCCAACCTCGTCACGCCGACCACGACCGCCTCGGCCGGCTCGGCCACCG